>CBHTTS010000279.1:0-7028 GCA_966095775.1 uncultured Variovorax sp.
ATGCCGCGCCCGCTCGAGGCCGGGCGCGCGGCCGCGCGCTCGGGCGAGTCGCTCGCGGTCTCGGTCTGCGCGGGCTTCTCGCTGTCGGACATCCCGGCGCCCTGCATGAGCGTGGTGGTGGTCGACGCGGCCTCGCCCGAGCGCGCGCAGGCCACGGCCGACCGCATCGCGGCGCAGATCTGGGCCGAGCGCGAGGCCTTCGTCTACCGCAGCGAGCCGCTGGCCGAATCGGTCGCGCGCGCGAAGCGCATCGCGGACGAGGGCGCGACCCGGCCGGTGCTGCTGCTCGACCACGGCGACAACTGCATGTCGGGCGGCAGCTGCGACACCATGGACGTGCTGCAGGAGGCGCTGGCCCAGGGGCTCGCGGGCATCGGCGTCGGGCCGCTCTGCGACCCCGAGGCGGTGGCCGCGCTCGTCGCCGCGGGCGAGGGCGCCACCGTGACGGTCGCGCTCGGCAACAAGGTCTCGCTCGCGGGCATCGGCCTGGCCAAGCAGCCGGTGACCATGACGGGCACCGTGCGCCGCATCTGCAGCGGCGAGTACGTGATCACCGGCCCCACCTACACCGGCCAGCGCAGCAGCATGGGCCGCACCGTGCTGTTCGACACCGGCGCCGCGCGCATCGTCGTGACCGAGCGCACGCAGGAGCCCTGGGACCTCGGCGTCTTCGAGTGCACGGGCCACGATCCGCGCAGCGAGCGCTTCCTGCTGCTCAAGTCGCGCATGTACTGCCGGCCGGTGTTCGAGCCGATCGCGGCGGCGCTGGTCGAATGCGACAGCCGCGGCGTGACGAGTTCCGACTACGGCCTGTTCCCGTTCTCGAAGGTGCGCCGGCCGGTGTTCCCGCTAGATCGGGTCTGACGGCGGGGAGGGGGCGGCCTATGCAAATATTTGCATAGGCAGTTCGAGGTACACGCCGATACTGCGGCGCCCTTTCCTTCGCCCCCGAAGCCCGCCGCATGAACACTTTCGCGCAGAGCGCCGTCGCCGCCTGGCACCTGCTGGTGTCGGGCGATCCGGTCCTGCTCGCGATCGTCGGCCGCTCGCTCGCGGTCAGCGCCAGCGCCTGCGCGCTGGCCTGCGGCTTCGGGCTGCTGTGGGGCGCCTGGCTCGGCGTGGCGCGCTTCCGCGGCCGCGCCGCGCTGCTCACGCTGCTGAACACGCTGCTCGCGCTGCCCTCGGTGGTGGTCGGGCTCGTGATCTACCTGCTGCTGTCGCGCTCGGGGCCGCTCGGCTTCCTGGGCTGGCTGTTCTCGTTCCAGGCCATGGTGCTGGCGCAGACGGTGCTGGTGCTGCCGGTGGTGACGGCGCTCACGCGCCAGACCATCGAGGACGCCGAACGCGCGCACGGCGAGCAGCTGCGCTCGCTCGGCGCGCGGCCGCTCGCGCGCGCGCTGCTGCTGGTGTGGGACGAACGCTATGCGCTGCTCACGGTGCTGATCGCGGCCTTCGGGCGCGCGGTCTCGGAAGTGGGCGCGGTGATGGTGGTGGGCGGCAACATCGACGGCTTCACGCGCGTGATGACCACGGCCATCGCGCTCGAGACCAGCAAGGGCGACCTGCCGCTCGCGCTCGCGCTGGGCATCGTGCTGCTGGGCGTGGTGCTGCTGTTGAACCTCGCGATCGCCGCCGTGCGCGGCTGGCGCGAGCGGGTCGACGGCGGCGGCGGCGCGAGCGGGCCGGGGGCCGCCTGGCGGCTGGGGGCGCGGCCGTGAACGAGCACGCGCAGATGGCCAGCGCCGATCCGACGGTGTTCGCGCTCTACGGCGTGGACGTGCGCCTGGGCCGCGTGGCGGCGCTGCAGGGCGCCACCCTGCGCATCACGGCGGGCGAGCGCGTGGCGCTGATCGGCGCCAACGGCAGCGGCAAGACCACGCTGCTGCGCCTGCTGCACGGCCTGGTGCCGCATGCGGCGGGCAGCCTCACGAGCGCGGCGCCGCGGCGCCAGCAGGCGATGCTGTTCCAGCGTCCGCACATGCTGCGCGCCTCGGTGGCCAGCAACGTGGCGCTGGCGCTGTGGCTGCGCGGCATGCGCTGGCGCGATGCGCGCCGCGCGGCCCTGCCGGCGCTTGCGCGCGTGGGCCTCGAGGACCTCGCCGACCGCAACGCGCGCGCGCTCTCGGGCGGCCAGCAGCAGCGCGTGGCGCTGGCGCGCGCCTGGGCGCTGCATCCCGCGGTGCTGCTGCTCGACGAGCCCACCGCGAGCCTCGATCCGACCGCCAAGCGCGAGGTCGAGTCGCTGATCGCCGAGGCCGCGAGCGGCCGCACGCTGGTGTTCGCGAGCCACAACCTCGGGCAGGTCAAGCGCCTCGCCACGCGCGTGGTCTACCTCGAGCACGGCCGCATCCTGGCCGACCTGCCGGTGCACGATTTCTTTCACGGCCCCCTGCCGGAGGAGGCCCGCCTGTTCGTCAAAGGAGAGTTGGCATGAACCTGTTCCACAAGCACCTGGGCGCCGCCGTGGTCGCGGCCTTCGCGGCCGTTGCCGCGCACGCGGAGACCATCACCATGGCCTCGACCACGTCCACCGAGCAGTCGGGCCTGTTCGCGCACCTGCTGCCGGCCTTCAGGAAGGCCAGCGGCATCGACGTCAAGGTGGTGGCGGTGGGCACCGGCCAGGCCATCGACATGGCCAAGCGCGGCGACGTCGACGTGCTGTTCGTGCACGACACCGCGGCCGAGGAGAAGTTCGTGGCCGAAGGCTTCAGCGCCAGGCGCCATCCCGTGATGTACAACGACTTCGTGCTCGTCGGCCCGAAGAGCGATCCGGCCGGCGCGAAGGGCAAGGACATCGCCGCCGCGCTGAAGAAGATCGCCGCGGCCAACGCGCCCTTCGTGTCGCGCGGCGACAAGAGCGGCACCGACGCGGCCGAGCGCCGGCTCTGGACGCAGGCCGGCGTGGCCGAGGCGGGCCAGCCGGTGCCGAACGACCGCAAGGGCGCGGGCTACAAGGAGTGCGGCTGCGGCATGGGCCCGGCGCTGAACATTGCGGCCTCCTCGGGCGCCTACGTGCTCGCCGACCGCGGCACCTGGCTCAGCTTCAGGAACCGCGCCGACCTCGCGGTGCTGGTCGAGGGCGACAAGCGCCTGTTCAACCAGTACGGCGTGATGGTCGTGAGCCCGGCGAAGTTTCCCGCGCTCAACGGCCGGGGCGCGCAGAAGTTCGTCGATTGGGTGATCTCGCCCGCGGGCCAGGAGACGATCGCGAGCTACAGAATCGGCGGCGAGCAACTGTTCTTCCCGAACGCGGGCGCGAACTGAGCGGTGCGGGCGTCATGACCTGCGAGGTCATCGACGCCGGACGCGCGCGGCGCGACCATTCCTTCACCCCGCGACGTTGCGGGCATCACCCGAAGGAAAGGACACCGCACCATGAACACCGCCGCACACGACGCCGCCGCCATCGCCCGCGACTACATCGCGGTCTGGAACGAAACCGACGCCGCGCGCCGGGCCGAGCTGATCGCCTCGGGCTGGACCGCCGACGCGCGCTACGTCGACCCGCTCGCGCAGGCCAGCGGCCGCGAGCAGATCGCGGCGCTCGTGGGCGCCGTGCAGCAGCGCTTCCCGGGCTTCCGCTTCAGGCTGCTGGGCCGTCCCGAGGCGCACGGCGACAACCTGCGCTTCTCGTGGACGCTCGGGCCGAGCGAGGCCGAGGACATGATCCAGGGCACCGACTTCGCTCAGCTCGAGGGCGGCAAGCTGCGCGCCGTGACCGGCTTCCTGGACAAGGTGCCGGCCGGCGCCTGAGGCCGCGGTTCAGGCCGCGCCCGAGCCGCCGCGGCCGCGCCAGAGCTTGCGGTAGACGGTGGCGCGGCTGATGCCGAGCGCGCGCGCGGCTTCCGCCACGTTGCCGCGCGCATCGGCCACGGCCTTGCGGATCAGCGCGGTCTCGACGTCGCGCAGCCGGGGGCGCGGCTCGGCCGCCGCGCCCGGAGCGTCCCGGCCGTCGCCGCGCCGCGGCCTGACCTGCACGCGCAGCCCCGACCAGAGCGGCACCTCGAGCACCGCGTCGCCGCGCCGGGCCGCGTCGAACAGCATCTGCAGCGGCATCGCGAACAGCTCGTTGCAGTGCAGCGCCTGCGCGCCGCGCGCGAGCGGTTCGCAGAGCATCTGCCGCGCCGCCGCGTTGGCGCCCGTGACGGCGCCCGCGGCATCCACGCAGAGCAGTCCCTCGGTGGCCTCGCTCGCCGGGCAGCCGGGCCAGGACAGGTGCAGGCGCATCTCGCAGGGCTGGCCGAGCACCAGCCGGTTCTCGATGCTGCGCGCCGACAGCGTCGCCAGGTGGCGCAGCTCGGGCCGCTCGGCCACGTGCACACCGGTCAGGTCGAGCATGCCGATGCAGTCGCCCCGGGGACCGAACAGCGGCGCGCCGGCGCAGCTGTAGACCGCCGTGTCCTCGAAGAAGTGCTCGCCGCGGTGCAGCCAGACCGACTCCTGCTCGGCCAGCGCGGTGCTGATCGCGCTGGTGCCGATCGCGCGCTCCGACAGGTCGACGCCGACCCGGCCGATGTTGCGCGCATGGCGGGTGGCGGCGTCGGTGCCGTCGGGCAGGGCGCCGACCTCGACCACGATGCCGTCGGCGTCGGTCAGCATCGCGAAATAGCGCGTGTCGGCGATGGCGCGCGACAGCCGCTCGATCACCGGCCGCGCCGCTGCGAGCAGCGCCCGGTTGCGCTCGGCCGCCTCGCGCAGCGCCGAGCGGGCGACCGGGTCGAAGCTCAGGTGCTGCTGGGGTTGGCGCCCGGCCTCGAGGCAGCGCTGCCAGGAGCGCGCGATCCAGGGCTCGATGCGCGCCGGCCCGGGCGTGCGCGGGCGCTCGCCGTGGATCAACTCGCGCCGCGCCTGGGCGATGGCGAGCGAGCGTTCGGGCGGGAACGAGGCGATCGAGGCGGGCATCGTGGGGCGGATTCGCGCGGGTGGGGCGTCTTTTCGGGCAGCTTGCCGGCCGCAAGCTGTTTCATTTTGAGAATTTCGCATGAACGGCGCAAGCGCCGAGGGTTTTGCCTAGGATAGTGCACGGGGCCGGCATCCAAGATGCCTCGTGCAAACCAGCCATCACCTTCACGGAGACAGCCACATGCAGGTAGCTTTCAAGGTCAACGGCCGTCCGGTCACGGTCGACGCGCCCCCCAACACCTTCCTCGTGCACGCGATCCGCGAGCATCTCCACCTGACCGGCACCCACGTCGGCTGCGACACGGCGCAGTGCGGCGCCTGCACCATCCACATGAACGGCCGCGCGGTCAAGTCGTGCAACATCCTGGTCGCGCAGGCGGCCGGCGCCGAGCTCACCACCATCGAGGGTATCGCCCAGCCCGACGGCACCATGCATCCCATGCAGGCGGCCTTCAAGGAATGCCACGGCCTGCAGTGCGGCTTCTGCACGCCGGGCATGGTCATGAGCGCGATCGACCTGTGCACCCACCACCCGAAGTCGAGCGAGGCCGAGATCCGCGAGCTGCTCGACGGCAACCTGTGCCGCTGCACGGGCTACCAGAACATCGTCAAGGCCGTGAAGATGGGCGGCGAGGCGATGGCCTCGGGCACCCCGGTCAAGACCACCGCCACGGTCTGAAGAAGGGAGCGGCATCATGGGTGCTTCCGATTTCTCGAACCTGCCCCACATCGGCGAGGCGCTGCGGCGCAAGGAGGACTACCGCTTCCTGACCGGCTCGGGCAACTACACCGACGACATCACGCTGGCCAACCAGTGCCATGCGGTCTTCGTGCGCTCGCCGCATGCCCATGCGGTCGTCAAGTCGGTCGACACGGCCGAGGCGCTGAAGATGCCCGGCGTGGTCGGCATCTTCAGCGGCAAGGACATCGAGGGCAAGATGGGCGGGCTGCCCTGCGGCTGGCTGATCAACAACCCCGACGGCACGCCGATGAAGGAGCCGATGCACCCGATCCTCGCCGTGGGCAAGGTGCGCTACGTCGGCGACCACGTCGCGATGGTCGTGGCCGAGACGGTCGAGCAGGCCCGGAACGCGGCCGAGGCCGTGGCGGTCGACTACGAGGTGCTGCCCGCGCTCGTGAGCGTGGCCGATGCGGCCAGGGGCGCGAGCGGCGTCACGCTGCACGACGAGGCGCCCGACAACCGTTGCTACAAGTGGGCGCTCGGCGACAAGGCCGCGGTCGACGCGGTGTTCGCGGGCGCGGCGCACGTCACGAAGCTCGACCTCGTCAACAACCGCCTCGTGCCGAACCCGATCGAGCCGCGCGTGGCCATCGGCAGCTACAGCCGCGGCACCGACGACTACACGCTCTACGTGTCGAACCAGAATCCGCACGTCGAGCGGCTCCTGATGACCGCCTTCGTGCTCGGCCTGCCCGAGCACAAGGTGCGCGTGGTCGCGCCCGACGTGGGCGGCGGCTTCGGCTCGAAGATCTTCCTCTATGCCGAGGACGTGTGCCTGACCTGGGCCGCCAAGCAGCTCAACCGCAACATCAAGTGGACGGCCGAGCGCTCGGAGTGCTTCCTCTCCGACGCCCACGGCCGCGACCACGTGAGCCATGCCGAGATGGCGATGGACAAGGACGGCAGGTTCCTCGCGCTGCGCGTGCACACCGACGCCAACCTCGGCGCCTACCTGTCGACCTTCTCGACCGCGGTGCCGACCATCCTCTACGCCACGCTGCTCGCGGGCCAGTACACCACGCCGCAGATCTACGTCGAGGTCGACGCCTGGTTCACCAACACCGCGCCGGTCGACGCCTACCGCGGCGCGGGCCGGCCCGAGGCCACCTACCTGCTCGAGCGCCTGGTCTCGCGCTGCGCCTGGGAGATGAACCTGGGCCAGGACGAGATCCGCAAGCGCAACTTCATCACCAGCTTCCCGTACCAGACGCCGGTGGCGCTGCAGTACGACACCGGCGACTTCCATGCCTGCATGGACAAGGCCCGGGTGCTCGCCGACGTCGACGGCTATGCCGCGCGCAAGGCCGCGAGCGAGGCCGGCGGCAAGCTGCGCGGCATCGGCTACTCGAGCTACATCGAGGCCTGCGGCATCGCGCCGTCGAAC
>CBHTTS010000280.1:0-7019 GCA_966095775.1 uncultured Variovorax sp.
TCCACGCGGCCCAGTCGAGCGACTTGTCTTCGCGCGCCTCGAAGCGGCGGCGCCACTGGCCCGACTCGACCAGGCCGATCAGGATGCCGTTCACGCGCACGCCCTGCGGCGCGAACTCGGTCGCCATCGAGCGCACGAGGTTGAGCAGCCCCGCGCGCGCGGCCGAGGTCGCGACCATGTGCGGCTCGGGCTGGCGCGCGAGCAGCGAGTTGGCGCAGACGATGGCGGCGTCGCCGAGCGCGGCACGCCGGTCCGCGAGCTGCGGCAGGAAGGCGCGCGTGGGATTGATCACCGAGAAGAACTTCAGGTGCAGCTCCTCTGTCCAGGCCTTGTCGTCGGTGTCGGCGAAGGTGGAGACGCGGCCCTGCCCCGCGTTGTTGACGAGCATCGAGGCGGCGCCGAGCGCGGCCTCGCTCGCGGCGGCGAAGTCGCGCACGGCCGCGGCGTCGAGCACGTCGCAGGTGCGGGCGAACAGCTTCGCGCCCGGATGCCGCGCGCGCAGGCCGGCCACGGCCGCATCGAGCCGCTCGGCGCTGCGCCCGCACAGGGCCACCGCGGCGCCGCAGCCGAGCAGCAGCTCGACCGTCGCGAGGCCGATGCCCGAGGAGCCGCCCGTGACCACGGCCACGCGGCCGGCCAGCGCGTCGGCGGCGAAGAAGGAAGCGGGTGCGGTGTTCGTCACGGCGGATTCCTTCACGCGCTGCGCAGCGGCACCACCTTGGCGGCGCGGGCGGGCGAATAGTTGAGCAGGCCCGAGATCTCGTCGGCGGTGCCGCGCACGCGCTGCACCATCTCGTCCATGCGGCTCTGGTCGATGTGGCCCGCGGTGATGGTCGCGCCGAGCGCGGCCACGATGTGGCCGCTGTGGTCGCGCACCGGCGCGGCGATGCTCGAGATGTTGGCCTCGAAGAAGCCCTCGCCGAGCACGTAGCCCCGCTGGCGGTCGGCCTGCACCATGTCGAACAGCTCGTTGACGGTCTTCGGCGTGCTCGGCGAGAAGGTCTCGAGCTTGTCCTCGGGATAGAGGGCGCGCAGCTGCGGCAGGGTCAGGTCCTCGAGCAGGATGCGGCCGAGCACCGTGGCGTGCGCCGGCAGCCGCGTGCCCACGGTGACCGAGCTCGCGAACGGCGTGGGCGGCGCGACCTTGGCGACGTAGACGATCGAACGGCCGTCGCGCACCACCAGGTTGCAGGGCGTGCGCAGCTCCTCGCAGAGCCGGTTGAGCAGCGGCGTGCCGAGCTGCGTGAGCTCGAGCGAGGCGAGGTATTCGAAGCCCAGGCGCAGCACCGCGAGGCCGAGGCGGTAGTCGCGCCCGCCCTCGGCGCGTTCGAGGAAGCCCATGTTCTCGAGCGTGGTGAGCAGCCGGAACACGGTCGAGCGCGGCAGGTCGAAGCGGCGCGCGAGCTCGGGCGCCGAGAGCGTGCGGTTCTCGCGGCTGAATTCGCACAGCACGCGCAGGCCGCGTTCGAGCGCGGGCACGTTGTAGCGGTCCGCGCCCTCTTCCATGGGTTCGTTGTCGTTGGGGGCCATTGCTTCGGCTCTTTCCTTGTTCGTGATGGCGGGTCAGCCCGCGAGCGCTTCGCCCGCGAGCAAGGCGGCGACGGCCTGCGGTTGCTCCACGTAGCCGGCGTGGCCCGCATCGTCCACCCATTCGAGCGGCACGCCGCAGCGGCGCGCCACTTCCTCGCAGGCCGCGGGCGGCGTGACCGCGTCGAGGGCGCCGCAGGCCACGCGCACCGGCACGGCGGGCGGCAGGTCGGCCAGCAGGTCGGCGTTGCAGAGCAGCTCGACCGCCTGGCGGTAGCCGCCTTCGTTCAGGCGCGCCATGTTCCAGCGCACCCACTGGCGCGCATGCGCGCTCGCGCGCTCCGAGACCAGCCGGCCCGCGCGCCGCGCCGCCATGCCGGCGATGCCGAGCTCGTCGAGCGTCGCGAGCCGCTCGGCGCGCACCTTCGCGCGCGCCTCGGCCCGCGCGGCCGCGCCGTAGCCGATCGCCGGGCTCACGAGCACGAGGCGGCGGATGCGCGCGTCGCTGCGCGCGGCCGATGCGGCCATGATCGCGCCCAGCGAGTGGCCGACGAGCACGCAGGCGTCGATGTCCAGCGCATCGAGCAGCGCGCGAAGGCGCGCCGCGTAGTCGGCGGCCGTGGGCGCGGCGGCGTCGAGCGGCGTCGAGGCGCCGTAGCCCGGTGCGTCCCAGGCGATCACGCGCGCCCTCGGCGCGAGCAGCGCGGCGGTGTCCAGCCACGAGGCCGCGCCCGAGCCGATGCCGTGCAGGCACACGATCGCGGGTCCGGTGCCGCATTCGCGCACCGACACCCGCGCGCCGCCCGCGAGCGCGAGCTCGCGCACGGGGAAGCGGGCCTCGAGCCGCGCGAGCTCGTCGGCCGGCGGGAACGCCTGGGTGTCGGTGTCGTACATGGCGGCCCGTTCAGCGCTTGATCTTCGCGAGCGGATGGTCGGCCGGATAGGTCGGCGTGACCGGCTTCTTCGCGCCGAGCATCACGCACATCAGCGCGTCCTCGTCGCCGATGTTGATCTCCTCGCGGTAGACGCCGGGCGGCACCGAGATCAGGTCGCGGTCGGTCATGATGGTCTCGAAGCGCTCGCCGTCCTTCTCGATCACCACCTTGAGCTTGCCGCGGATGAGGAAGAACACCTCCTCCACGTCGGTATGCAGGTGCGGCGGGCCTTCGTGGCCCGCGGGGATCACCATGGTCGAGAAGGTGAAGTGCTCGGCCGGCACGGTGTTGGCGTCCTTCGCGACGCCGGTGCCGCCGGTGCCCACGTAGCGCATCTGCGCGCGGCGGTACTTGGGATCGAAGTCGGCCTGGAACTTGAGCGCGTCCCAGTCGTACTTGCGCGTGGCGTAGCGCGCGATGCGCGTGTTCATCCACTCCGCGAGGCTGGTGCCCTCGGGCTGGGCCAGGCTGTTGGCGCCGGCGTCGGTGATCTTTTGCTGTTCGGACAGATCGCTCATCAGGAAACTCCTAGGTCGGAAAACTCTTCTCTTCTCGTCAGTGCATCGCGAAGCCGCCGTTGACGGCCAGCAGCTGGCCCGTCACGAAGCGCGCGAGGCCGGAGAGCAGGAACACGGTCGCGCCGCAGACGTCGGCCGCCTGCTGCTCGCGCGGGATGGCGCGGCCCTCGAGGTATTTCTGGTGACGCGCGAGCGGCACGTACTCGGTGGCCTCGACCAGCGTGAGGCCGGGCGCCACCGCGTTCACGGTGATGCCGTCGCCGCCCCACTCGCGCGCGAGCGAGCGCGTCATCGCGATCACCGCGCCCTTGCTCGAGACGTAGGCCAGCAGGTTCGGCGCGCCCCAGAGCGCGGTGTCGGACGCGAGATTGACGACCGCGCCGCGGCCGCTCGCCGCGAGCGCGGCGCGGCAGGCGCGGCCCATGAGCCAGCTGCCGCGCACGTTGACCTCCATCACGCGGTCCCAGGTCTGGACCTCGAGCTGGTGCGCGTCGCGCCCGCCCGAGTTGGTGATGGCGGCGTTGTTCACCAGCCCGTCGAGGCCGCCGAGCAGCCGCACCGCCTCGGCGGCGCACGCCTCGATCGAGGCCGGATCGGCGAGGTCGACCGCGAGCGCGTGCACCTCGCGGCCCGCCGCGCGCAGCGCCTTCGCCTCGGCCTCGGCGAGCTCGCCGAGGATGTCGGCCAGCACCACGCGCGCGCCGGCCGCGGCGATGCACTGCGCGAATGCGAGGCCGAGGCCGCGCGCGCCGCCCGTGACGAGCACGCGGCGGCCGGCGAGCAGGTTCGAGGGCAGTTCGGCGAGCAGCGCCTGCAGGCTCGCGGGATCGGCGACGGCTTGGGGTTCGGTCATGGCGGTGCGGGTCGGTTGTGCGGTGTTCAGTCGGCCTGGATGCCGAGCTCCTTGATCAGCCGGCCGAAGCGCGCATGGTCGGCGGCGTTGGTGCGGCCCAGCACCTCGGGCTCGCCGCCCACGGGCGTGGCGCCGAGCACCGCCATGCGCGCGGCCACGTCGGGCATCCTGAGGATCGCGTTGAAGTGGCCATTGAGCGTCTTGACCACCTCGGCCGGCAGGTTGCGCGGGCCCCAGAGGCCGTTCCAGGCCGTGACCTCGACGTCCTTGAAGCCGAGCTCGGCCAGCGTCGGCACCTCGGGCGCGAGCGGCGAACGCTGGCTCGAGGCGACCGCGAGCGGCCGCAGCTTGCCGTTGGCGAAGTACGGCGCCACCGGGCCGAGCGTGATGAAGGTGAGCGGCAGGTGGCCGCCGAGCACGTCGTTGACCGCGGGCGCCACGCCCTTGTACGGCACGTGCGCGAGCGAGGCGCCCGAGGCGCGCGCGAACATCTCGCCGAGGATGTGCATCGGCGAGCCGCTGCCCGGGCTCGCGTAGCCGAGCGGCTTGCCGCCCCTGGCGGCGGCCACGGCGTCCTTCACGCTCGCGAAGCCGCTGCCGCCGCTCGCGACCAGGAACAGCGGCTGGCTGCCGGTCTGCACGATCGGCGTGAAGCCCGCGAGCACGTCGTAGCCGGCCGCCCCGCCGGTCTTGAGCACCAGCTGCGCGATCGAGAAGGTGCTCGGCGCGAGCAGCAGCGTGTAGCCGTCGGCGGGCGCCTTCGACACGTGGGCGCTGCCGATGATGCCGCTCGCGCCCGGGCGGTTGTCGACCACCACCGGCTGGCCGACGCGCGCCGAGAGCTTCTCGGCGAACAGGCGCGCGAGCGCGTCGGTGTCGCCGCCGGCCGGATAGGCGACGACCAGCGTGATCGGCTTGGCCGGATAGCCGTTGGCCCAGGCGGACCCGGTGGCGCAGACGGCGGCGGCCATGGCGATGGCGGCAGCGATGGCGTGGCGGCGTGTGGTGTTCATCGTGTCCGTGGGCTCGTTGTTTGTTTCACTAATGAAACGACGATTTATTAATGGAACGCCACGGAGAATAACAATCAGGACAACTTCATGACTAAGGGAAAACCCTAGATCGCGTGCCGAAGAGGTAACGCAAAGAAAACGGGGCGGTCTCCTCGCGGAGACCGCCCCGTGGGACCGGCAGCGAAGGGTTCAGAGGCCGAGTGCGTCCTGCAGCTGGCGCGCGCTCCAGCGCGCGGGCTGCCGCGGCCAGGCCTCGAGCAGCTCGACCATGCGCGCGTTGCGCGGCGCGGCGCGGCCGTGCGCCCCGGCGAGGCGCACCACCTCGCCGCTGAGCGCGTCGATCTCGGTACGGCGGCCGAGCGCGAGGTCGTCGGCCATGCTGGAGCGCGCCTTGGCGTCGATGCGCAGCATGCGCGCCGCGACGATGCGGAACAGCCAGTCGGGCAGCCGCAGCAGCGCCGGCAGGCGCCGCGCGGGCACGGCCGCGACCTGCGCCGGCGCGATGCCGGCGGCGTCGAGCACGCCAAGCGCCTCCTCGATCAGCGCCGCGAACACGCGGCGGTAGCCGCGCTGCATCAGTTGCTCGCGCAGCGGCAGGCCCGAGAGCGCGTTGACGGGGTTGTTGAGGTTGAGCAGCAGCTTGCCCCACTGCACCGGCAGCAGGTCGGCCAGGAGGTCGAGCGGCACGCCGGCGCGCTCGAACACCGGCAGCCAGGGGCGCAGCGCGGGGTCGTCCTCGGCCGCGAGGCGGCCCGCCGTGCCGCGGTGGAAGGCGCCCGGCGCGACCTCGGCCACGTTGTAGGGCACCATGCCGGCGCGCAGCGCGAGCGAAGGCGCGGCGCGCGCGGCGGCCGCGCGGTTGGAGATGCCGTTCTGCAGCGACAGCACCATCGTGCCCGCGGGCAGCGAGGCGGCGAGCTCGCGCGCGGCCTCGAGGGTGGCGCCGCTCTTCACGCACAGCAGCACCAGCGCGGGCCGCGCGCCCACGGGCACCTGGCGGCAGAGGTGCAGCGAGGCGGCCGGCAGGCCGCGCGCGGCGCCGTCGATGTCGGTGAGCGCGAGGCCGTGCGCCGCGAGCGCGTCCAGCACGCGCGGACGGCCGACGAAGGTGACGGGCACGCCGGCCGCCGCGAGGCAGCCGCCGACGAAGCAGCCGACGGTGCCGGCCCCCATCACGAGCACTTCACCGGGGGCTTCGCCGCGCATGAAGTGCTCGCCTTGCGCCGGGCCTCAGGCGCGTTCGGCCACCCAGGCCTGGACCGACTGCAGCGCGGCCGGCAGGCCCGCGGCATCGGTGCCGCCGGCCATCGCCATGTCGGGCTTGCCGCCGCCCTTGCCGCCGACCTGCTGGGCCACGAAGTTGACCAGCTCGCCGGCCTTGACGCGGGCCGTGCTGTCGGCCGTGACGCCGGCCGCGAGCTGCACCTTGTCGCCATCGACCGCCGCCAGCACGATGGCCGCGGTCTTGAGCTTGTCCTTGAGCTTGTCCATGGTGTCGCGCAGCGTCTTGGCATCGGCGCCGTCGAGCTTGGCGGCCAGCACCTTGATGCCCTTGACGTCGACCGCCTGCGCCACGAGCTCGTCGCCCTTCGACGACGCGAGCTTGCCCTTGAGCGAGCCGACCTCGCGCTCGAGCGACCGGACCTGCTCCATCACCTGCGCGAGCCGCGCCTGCAGCTCGGCGGCCGGCGACTTGAGCGTGGCGGCCACGCTCTGCACCGTGGCCTCGAGTTCCTGCGCGTAGGCGAGCGCGTTGGCGCCGGTGATCGCCTCGATGCGGCGCACGCCCGCGGCCACGCCGCCTTCGCTCACGATCTTGAACAGGCCGATGTCGCCGGTGCGGCCCACGTGGGTGCCGCCGCAGAGCTCGCGGCTCGAGCCGATGTCGAGCACGCGCACGGTCTCGCCGTACTTCTCGCCGAACAGCATCATCGCGCCGGTCTTCTGCGCCGACTCCATGTCCATCAGGCGCGCGTGGGTCTCGGTGTTGGCGAGGATCTCGGCGTTGACGCGCTTCTCGATCTCGAGGATCTGCTCGTGCGTGACCGGCGCGTTGTGCGCGAAGTCGAAGCGGGTCTTGTCGGCATCGACCAGCGAGCCCTTCTGCTGCACGTGGGTGCCGAGCACCTCGCGCAGCGCCTTGTGCATCAGGTGCGTGACCGAGTGGTTGCGC
>CBHTTS010000281.1:0-7015 GCA_966095775.1 uncultured Variovorax sp.
AGGGCTTCGATCCGCTGATGGGCGCGCGCCCGATGCAGCGCCTGATCCAGGACACGATCCGTCGTGCACTGGCCGACGAGCTGCTGTTCGGCCGCCTGACCGAAGGCGGGCGCCTCGAGGTCGACCTCGACGACAAGGACGAGGTGCTGCTGGACATCCAGCCGCTGCCGAAGAAGGAAGGCAAGTCCAAGCCTGAAGCCGAGGAAGCCGCGGCAGGCTGAGAACCTCCCCGGCGCAGCCCGCGCGCCGCGGGACCGCCGCCAAAAGGCCGGTAGCATTCGCTGCCGGCCTTTTTTCTTGGCCGGCCGAAAAATCGTCGTTCGTTTCCCCTCAGCCTTGATCCTCCCCGAACTCAGCCAGGAATGGAAAACCGGCCTCTCCCTCGCGTGGAGCGGCTACATCGCCGTCCTGTCGGTCTGGATCGTGATGCAGAAGCGCGCGCCGGTGTCCACGATGAGCTGGATCCTCTCGCTCGCGCTGCTGCCGTTCGCGGGCTTCCTCATCTACTACTTCCTCGGGCCGCAGCGGCTGCGCAAGCAGCGCATCAAGCGGCTGCGCAGCCGCGCCGCGGCACATGCGCAGGCCGACGTGGCGCGGCTGCGCGACGCGGCGCAGAAAGCGCCGCCCGCGCTGCAGCAGATGGCGCGGCTCGGCACCGCGGCCTGCGGGCTGCCGGTGTCGAGTGCGACCGGCGTCGAGCTGCTCTCGGGCGGCGCGCGCACCTTCGATGCGATCTTCGAGGCGGTGCGCGCGGCGCGCGATCACATCCACCTCGAGTACTACATCTTCGAGCCCGACCGGATCGGCACCGCGCTGCGCGACCTGCTGGCCGAGCGGGCCCGCGAAGGCGTGGCGGTGCGCCTGCTGATCGACGCCCTCGGGTCCAAGCGCATCGGCCGCAGGTTCATGGCGCCGCTGGTGGCGGCGGGCGTGAAGGTCGCGTTGTTCCACGACACCAAGGTGGGCCGGCGCCTGCGCCCCGTCACCAACTACCGCACCCACCGCAAGATCGTGGTGTGCGACGGCCGGGTGGGCTTCACGGGCGGCGTCAACATCACGGACGAGGAGGACAAGCGCACCCGCCCAGACGCCTACCACGACGTGCACCTGCGCATCGAGGGCAGCGCCGTGCGCTGGCTGCAGACCACCTTCCTCGAGGACTGGACCTACGCCACGGGCGAGGACCCGCGCGGCATGGACGACAGCCTGGCCGCGATGCTGCCGCAGGTCGAGGCCGGCGACATCCCGGTGCAGATCGTGACCAGCGGGCCCGACAACATGCTCGAGCCGATCCACCGCATGCACGTGGCGGCGATCCATTCGGCCACCCACCGCGCCTGGCTCACCACGCCGTACTTCGTACCCGGCGAGCCCGCGCTGATGGCGCTCACGAGCGCGGCGCTGCGCGGCGTCGACGTGCGCCTGCTGGTGCCGCGGCGCAGCGATTCCGCCATCGTGAGCGCCGCCGCGCGCTCCTATTTCGACGAGCTGATCGCGGCCGGCGTGAAGGTCTGGGAGTACAAGGCGCGCATGCTGCACTCCAAGACGCTGGTGGTCGACGACCATTGCGCGATGATCGGCACCGCGAACTTCGACAACCGCAGCTTCCGCCTCAACTTCGAAGTCAGCGCGGTGGTCTACGGCCCCGAGCTGGCCCGGCCGCTCGCCGCGCAATTCGAGACCGACCTGCACAGCGCCGGCGCGGTGCGCGCCAACCGGCGGCAGAATTTCTGGCGCCGCCTCGGTGATTCGATCGCGCGCCTGTTTTCACCCTTGCTCTGAATGAACCACACCTTCCTCTGGCACGACTACGAAACCTTCGGCGCCGTGCCGCGCCGCGACCGGCCTTCGCAGTTCGCCGCCATCCGCACCGATGCCGAGCTCAACGAGATCGGCGAGCCGCTGATGATCTACTGCAAGCCCGCGCCCGACTACCTGCCGAGTCCCGAGGCCTGCCTGATCACCGGCATCACGCCGCAGCTGTGCCTCGAGCGCGGCCTGCCCGAGCACGCCTTCGCCGCGCAGATCGAGAAGGCCTTCTCGCAGCCCGGCACCATCGGCGTGGGCTACAACACGATCCGCTTCGACGACGAGGTCACGCGCTTCCTGTTCTGGCGCAACCTCATCGATCCGTACGCGCGCGAATGGCAGAACGACTGCGGCCGCTGGGACCTGCTCGACGTCGTGCGCCTGACCTATGCGCTGCGCCCCGACGGCATCGAATGGCCCGTGAAGGAAGACGGCAAGCCCAGCTTCAAGCTCGAGGACCTCGCGCGCGCCAACGGCCTGCTGCACGAGTCGGCGCACGATGCGCTCTCGGACGTGCGCGCCACCATCGCGCTCGCGCGGCTGATCCGCGCGCGCCAGCCGCGGCTGTTCGAGTTCGCGTTCGGGCTGCACCGGAAGGACCGGGTCGCCACCGAACTCGGCCTGCCGGCGATGCGCGAGACGGCCAAGCCCTTCCTGCATGTCTCGGGCATGTTCCCGGCCGAGCGGGGCTGCCTCGGCGTGATGTGGCCGCTCGCGAGCCATCCCACCAACAGGAACGAACTGCTCGCCTGGGACCTGGCCCACGACCCGAGCGAGCTGCGCGACCTGGACGCCGAGACGCTGCGGCTGCGGCTGTTCACGCGTTCGGCCGACCTGCCCGAGGGCGTGGTGCGGCTGCCGGTCAAGGGCGTGCACCTCAACAAGTCGCCGATGGTGGTCGGCAACCTGCGCACGCTCGCGCCCGCCATGGCCGAACGCTGGGGCATCGACCTCGAGACCGCGATGCGCCATGCGGCGATCGCGCGCGACCTGCCCGACATGAGCGCGATCTGGTCGCAGGTCTACGCCCGGCCGCAGGAGGCGGCGCCCGACGTCGACGAGGACCTCTACGGCGGCTTCGTGGGCAACGGCGACCGGCGGCGCCTGAACCAGCTGCGCGCGCTGTCGCCCGAGGAGCTGGCGCGCGACCGCACCGGCTTCGACGACGGCCGGCTCGAGGAGATCGTGTTCCGCTACCGCGCGCGCAACTGGCCCGAGCTGCTGAGCGAGGAGGAGTCCGAGCGCTGGGAGCAGCTGCGCGTCGCGCGGCTGTTCAAGGGCGAGGGCGGCGCGCGCACCATCGAGGCGCTGTTCGCCGAGGTCGACGCGCTGTCCGAGACGGTCGACGAACGCGGCGAGGAGATCCTCGGCGCGCTCTACGAGTACGCCGAGGCGATCGCGCCCGAAGCCTGACCCGCGCCGCGCTCGGGCAAGCAGGCCCACGCGGGCAGGAAACGCGGCGCCGGCTTATGCTGCCCGCATGACCGCCTCCGCCGACGCGCTCGCCGACTTCGTCCACCGCCATCCGAGGCTGTTCGTCCTCACCGGGGCGGGCTGCAGCACCGAGTCGGGCATTCCCGACTACCGCGATGCGAAGGGCGAATGGAAGCGTCCCTCGCCCGTGACCTACCAGGCCTTCATGGGCGAGGAGGCGACGCGCCGCCGCTACTGGGCGCGCAGCCTGATCGGCTGGCCCACCATGGCGGGCGCGCGACCGGGCGCGGCCCACCGCGCGCTCGCGCGGCTCGAGGACGCGGGCCGGGTCGGCCTGCTGCTGACGCAGAACGTCGACGGGCTGCACGAGGTCGCCGGCAGCCGCGGCACCATCGACCTGCACGGGCGCATCGACACCGTGCGCTGCATGGGCTGCGAGCGGCGTACGCCGCGCGCACTGCTGCAGCAGGCGCTGCGCGAGCGCAATCCGCGCTGGGCCGCGCTCGAGGCGCGCGCGGCGCCCGACGGCGATGCCGACCTCGAGGGCCACGATTTCTCCGCCTTCGACGTGCCCGCCTGCGACCGCTGCGGCGGGCTGCTCAAGCCCGACGTGGTGTTCTTCGGCGAAAGCGTGCCGCGCGAGCGCGTCGCGGCGGCCTTCGCCGCGCTCGAGGCCGCCGACGCGGTGCTGGTCGCGGGCTCGTCGCTGATGGTCTATTCGGGCTTCCGCTTCGTGCAGGCCGCCGCGGCCGCGGGCAAGCCGGTGGCCGCGGTCAACCTGGGCCGCACGCGCGCCGACGACCTGCTCGCGCTCAAGGTCGAGCAGCCCGTCGGCGAGGCGCTGGCCGCGCTCGTGCGCGAACTCGCACCCGAGCCGCAGCCGGACCACGCCGCCTGAGCGGTCCGCGCCCGGCAGGCGCCGCCGTGGCCGCCGCGTGCACGAAGGCATCCACCGCCGCGGTGTAGCGGCCGGGCAGGCCGAGCTCGGCATTGATCTGCGCATGCGACAGCGCCTCCGGCTGCACTTCGGCACGCCCGCCGACCGCCGCCACGCGCGCCGCGAACTGCCGCGCCTGGGCGCAGGCGCCGTCGCGCCGCAGCGTCGAGCACACCAGCAGCATCGGCGGCGCGCCGGGCGCGAGCGCCTCGGTCGGCGAGACCGCGCGCCACGATGCCGGATCGCTGCCGAACACGCGGTCGTAGAAGTCCGGGTGGCGCCGCTGCATCAGCGCCGCGGTGTCGAGCGCGGCGCTGTCGAGCATCACCGCGCCGCGCCAGGGCCGCGCGCCCTGCGCGCGGGCCAGTTCGGGCGAGGCGCTGAGCAGCGCCACCAGGTGCGCGCCGGCCGAATGGCCCATCAGCACGAAGCGGTCCGGGTCGCCGCCCCAGGCCGGCGCGCCGGCCTGCGCCGCCGCCACCGCGCGCGCCACGTCGCGCGCCTGCTCCAGCACCTCGACCTGCGGCACGAAGCGGTAGCCGACCGACACCAGGATGAAGCCGCGCTCGCGCACCCAGTGCGCCACCTTCAGGTCCACCACCGAGGCCGCGGCCTTGTTGCCGAACATCCAGGCGCCGCCATGCACCATCACGAGCACCGGGGCGCCGCGCGGCGGGTCCGCGGGCAGGTAGACGTCCATGCGCTGGCGCGCATCGGGGCCGTAGGGCAGGTCGGCGATGCGACGCACGCCGTCCGGTTCGGGCAGCGCGCCGGCCGGCTGCGCGAACACCGGCAGGCCGGCGGCCAGCAGGCCGAGGCCGAGCGCGCAGTACCGCAGCCAGCCCCTCACGATGCCGCCCCCGGCGGGCCGAACAGCGTCCGCAGCCTGGCGCGCCAGCCCGCCGCGCGCCGCAGGTCGCGGCCGAGGTTCAGCCATTCGTGGAAGGCGATGCGCAACGGGTTGTGCGACAGCAGCGGGGTGGTGAGGCCGTAGCGCAGGGGCACGTCCGGGCGCTCGTCGGCGAAGGTGCCGAACAGCCGGTCGAACACGATCAGCACGCCGCCGTAGTTGCGGTCGAGGTATTCGGGGTTCGACGCATGGTGCACCTTGTGGTGTGTCGGCGTGTTGAGGATCCACTCGAGCGGCCCGAGCCGCGGCATCCAGGGCGCATGGAGCCAGAACTGGTAGAGCAGGTTGGCCGCGAGCGTGGCCGCCACCGCGAGTGGCGGAAAGCCCAGCCACACGAGCGGCGCGAAGAACAGCGTGGTGCCCGTGAGCTTGCCGGTCCAGCCCAGGCGCAGCGCGGCCGCGAGCGTCAGCTCGTTGGGCGAATGGTGCACCGCGTGCGAGGCCCAGAACCAGCGCACGCGGTGCGCCGCGCGGTGGTACCAGTAGTAGCAGAACTCCTGGCCCACGAAGAGCAGCGCGAAGGCCGCGGGCGTCGACAGCGCGATGGTGTCGATGCGGTGGGCATGCGCGAAGGCCAGCACCGGCGCCGCGATCGACAGCCCGAGCCCGTCGACCGCGCGCCGGCCCACCGCGTCGGCGAGCGAGGCGCCGTAGGCGCGCCAGTCGTAGGCACGGCGCCGCACGAAGGTCTGCACCAGCCCCTCGAGCGTGGCCACGGCCAGCACGATCAGCAGCAGCACGCCGAGCCAGGCGGCGAGGCCCGCGCCCATCGATTGGCGGATCAGGTCGGAGGACATGCGGTTCCTTTCTCAGCGGCGGCCGCGCGGACGGCTCGCGGCGTAGGACTCGATCTGCGCCATCGTCACGCTGCCCGTGCCGGCGCCGTCGATGGCGTCGAAGTTGCGGTGCACCCACGGCATCCCGCCGCGCGCCTCGTCGCGCGTGAGGCGCCCGTCGGCGTTCGCGTCGGCCGTTGCGAAGCGCTGCTGCAGCTCGGAGCGCATCTGCTGCGCGCGCTCGGCGCCGGGGCCGCGCGCGCAGGCGGTGAAGGAGGCTGCGGCGAGCAGCACGAGGAAGGCATGGCGGATCGTCATGGCAGGGCTCCTTCGCGTCAACGGCAGGGAATCACCGCGCCCGCGGCGCTGTAGCAGGTGGCGCTGCGCGTCAGTCCGGTCGCGCTGCTGTAGCTGGTGCTGCGCTGCACGGTGTTGCCGGTGAGGGCGCTGGTCGCCGTCGTGGTCCGGCTCTGGGTCACCTGGCCGGCGGCGTCGCGCACGGCGCCGCCGCTGCTCGCCACGCTGCCGCGCGCGCCCGCGGCCGAGAAGGCGCCGAGGTGGCTGGCCGAGCCGTCGGGATGGAACGCCGTGGCGCCGGCGCGTGCCGCGTAGCCGCCGTAGGGGCCGCGCACCGCGCGCATGTTCGTGGCGGTGATGCCGCCCGCGGCGTTGGGCCGCAGCACGTGGCGGCCGGCCGCGGCGGCGTCGGGAGCGGCGAAGGCGCCCGCCGCGAGGGCGGCGAACAGCGCGGAGAGCGCGAAGGGGGACAGCATGCGATGCATGGATGGGATCTCCTTGGGCAGTGGCGGCCCCGCACCCCGCGGGGCCATGGCGGCGACTGTGGCCGCGAGATGTGAGCCGTCCATGGCGCGGCCGCGCCGCTTCATGACAAACCATGAACGGGTGCCGGGGCGCTGTCATCGTTTGTCATGATTTCGCGCGCGGCCGGCGCCGGCCCGGGCCGTTACGATCCCTCGCATGACCGAAGCGCTGGCCCGCATCCTGATCGCCGACGACGAGGCCGACCTGCGCGCGCTGCTGCAGCGCTACCTCGGCGACCAGGGCTATGCGGTGCGCACCGTCGACAGCGCCGACCGGCTCGAGCCGCGGCTCGCCCGCCCCCGCGGACGCGCGGGGGTTGTGTGCGTG
>CBHTTS010000282.1:0-7002 GCA_966095775.1 uncultured Variovorax sp.
TCTTCTTCTCGGCCGCGCTGCCCAAGCAGATCTCGCCGCCGCTGTTCAACCGCTACGGCGGCGCCTCGAACAGCTTCGGTAACCACGTCGACAGCGCGGTGCGCTTCCTGCGCGACGGCTCGGGGCGCGTGCGCACCGACATCTCGTGCACGCTGTTCCTGGCCGACCCCGACGAATACGACGGCGGCGAACTCGTGATCGAGGACACCTTCGGCGTCCAGCACGTCAAGCTGCCCGCGGGGGACATGGTCCTCTATCCGGGAACCAGCGTCCACCGCGTGCAGCCCGTGACGCGGGGCTTCCGCGTCGCGAGCTACTTCTGGATCCAGAGCATGGTGCGCAGCGACGAGCAGCGCCGGCTGCTGTTCGACATGGACAACCACCTGCGCCACCTCCGCAGCCAGTACGGCGAGACCGATCCCGGCGTGATCGGCCTCACGAGCACCTACCACAACCTGTTGCGCATGTGGCTCGACGTCTGAGCCGCTGCGCCTGCCTGCCACGAGAACCGTTCATGACAAAACCGCTTCATCGCATCTCGGCCGCCGCGGCCGCCATCCTCTGCTGCGCTTCGGCTTCGGCGCAGTTCGTGGACCACGACGCCGTCCGCTGCGCGCCGGTGCCCAAGGAGGAAATGCGCCCGCAGATGGAACTGCAGCGCAAGCTCACCGGCGAAGGCTGGAAGGTGCGCCAGGTGAAGACCTTCAACGGCTGCTACGAGGTCTACGGCTTCGACGAGAAGGGCCAGCGCACCGAAGCCTTCTTCGACCCCAAGACCTTCCAGAAGGTCGGCCAGGTCAAGCAGCCGTCCTGAAGCCGCCTGCGATGAGCGCCGCGCCCGAGCGTGCGTCGACGCCGGTCTGGGCGGGCTGGCTGCGGCTCACGCACTGGTCGCTGGCCATCTCGATCGGCGTGGCATGGTTCAGCGGCGAGGCCCTGCTGCGGCAGCATGAGCTCGCAGGCTATGCGGCGCTGGCGCTGGTCGCGTGCCGCCTGCTCGGCAGCCGCTTCGGTGGCCGCTATGCGCGCTTCGGGCAGTTCGTCCGATCGCCGTCGGAGGTGATGCGCCATGCCGCCGAACTGCTCGCGGGGCGCGAGAAGCGCTACCTCGGGCACAACCCGCTGGGTGGCTGGATGGTGCTGGCGCTGCTCGCCACAGTGACGGCCGTTGCCGTCACGGGCTGGATGTACACGCTCGACATGTTCTGGGGATTGGCCTGGGTGGAGTGGCTCCACCGGACGCTGGCCTGGACGCTCGTGGCGCTGATCGCACTGCACGTCGCCGGCGTCGTACTGACGAGCTGGCGGCATCGGGAGAACCTGGTTGCCGCCATGATCAGCGGCCACAAGCGCCCGCCCGCGCCGGGCGACATCGACTGAAAGCGTGATGGGCGAATCAGGGCACCCGTGGATCGGGCTCCGCCCGTCCATCGGGTGCGCTCCCAGTGGGGGGAGGCGCCGCAGGCGCGTCGGGGGGCGTTCAGCTCAGCTGACTTCGCCCATCTGCGACTGCAGATAGTTCTGCAGGCCGACCTTGTCGATCAGGTCGATCTGGGTCTCGAGGAAGTCGATGTGCTCCTCGGTGTCGTCGAGGATCTCCTGCAGCAGGTCGCGCGAGACGTAGTCGCGCACCGATTCGCAGTACGCGATGCCGTCCTTGATGGTGGCCTGCGCGCCCGTCTCGGCGCCGAGGTCGCAGCCGAGGAGCTCGGGCACGTCCTCGCCGATGTTGAGCTTGCCCAGGTCCTGGAGGTTCGGCAGGCCGTCGAGCATGAAGATGCGGTCCATCAGCTTGTCGGCGTGCTTCATCTCGCCGATCGACTCTTCGTATTCCTTCTTGGCCAGCTTGTCGAGGCCCCAGTGCTTGAGCATGCGGTAGTGCAAGAAGTACTGGTTGATCGCGGTGAGCTCGTTCTTGAGCTGCGCCTGCAGATGCTCGATGACCTTCGGGTCGCCCTTCATGGTTATTCCTTGTGTTTATTCTGGAGGCATCGATTGTCGGAGCGCCGGACGAGCGCGCGCAAGCAAACCCATGCTGCGCCGGTCTGCATGCGTTTGATGGTGATACACGTTCGTATCCAACCGGCGCCGGGCCATCGAGAACATAGCGAGTCCCAATACTTTTAATAGCACATAACTATTGAAATGTGGAGATTGGTAGTTATACTCATGCTTCGTTTTTTTCATCAGCCACCACCAAGGAAACAGCAATGTCCCTGATCAATACCGAAGTCATTCCCTTCAAGGCCACCGCGTACCACAACGGCAAGTTCGTGCCGGTCAGCAACGAGAGCTTCAAGGGCAAATGGTCGGTCGTGGTGTTCTACCCGGCCGACTTTACGTTCGTGTGTCCCACCGAACTCGGCGACCTCGCCGACCACTATGCCGAATTCCAGAAGCTCGGCGTCGAGGTGTACGGCGTGTCGACCGACACCCACTTCACCCACAAGGCCTGGCACGACACCTCGGAAACCATCGGCAAGGTCAAGTACCCGCTGATCGGCGACCCGAGCCAGCAGCTGGCACGCGCCTTCCAGGTGCTGATCGAAGAAGGTGAAGACGCGGGCCTCGCCTACCGCGGTACCTTCGTGATCGATCCCGAAGGCAAGATCAAGACCATCGAAGTGCACGACAACGGCATCGGCCGCGACGCCGCCGAGCTGCTGCGCCGCGTGAAGGCCGCCCAGTACGTGGCTGCCCACCCCGGTGAAGTCTGCCCGGCCAAGTGGACCGAAGGTGCCGAGACGCTCAAGCCCTCGTTCGACCTCGTCGGCAAGATCTGAGCGTTCCCGAGCGCAAGCCCGGGCGCTCGCAAGGCCCCCGGGCTTTTTTTGCCCTGATTTGATAGTTTCCAGTTATCGAAAGAGAGTCCCTCATGCTCGACGCCAGCACCAAAGCCCAATTGAAGAGTTACCTCGAACGCGCGACGCAGCCGATCGAGATCGTCGCCTCGCTCGACGACAGCAAGGCCTCGGGCGAAATGCTGTCGCTGCTGAAGGATGTCCAGGAGTGCTCGCCGCTGGTCCGGTTGACCGAAAGCCGCGACGACAACCACCGCAAGCCCTCGTTCTCGATCAACCGACCGAGCGAGAACCACGGCCCCCGCTTCGCGGGGCTGCCGATGGGCCATGAATTCACGTCGCTGATCCTTGCGCTGCTGCAGATCGGCGGCTACCCCCCGAAGGTCGAGCAGGCCGTGCTCGACCAGATCAAGGCGCTCGACGGCGACTTCGAGTTCGAGGTCTACGTCTCGCTCACCTGCCACAACTGCCCCGACGTGGTCCAGGCCCTGAACCTGATGGCGGTGCAGAACCCGCGCATCCGCACCACGATGATCGAGGGCGGGACGTTCCAGGAGGAAGTGAAGGAGCGCCAGGTCATGGCCGTGCCGACCGTGTTCCTCAACGGCACCGAATTCGGCCAGGGCCGCATGAGCCTGGAGGAGATCCTCGCCAAGATCGACAGCAGCGGCGTCGAGCGCGAAGCGAAGAAGATCGCGGCCAAGGACCCGTTCGACGTGCTGATCGTCGGCGGCGGTCCCGCGGGCGCGGCCGCGGCCGTGTATGCCGCGCGCAAGGGCATCCGCACCGGCGTGGCGTCGGAGCGCTTCGGCGGCCAGGTGCTCGACACGCTCGGCATCGAGAACTTCATCTCGGTCAAGGAAACCGAGGGGCCGAAGTTCGCCCATGCGCTCGAGGAGCACGTGCGCGACTACGAGGTCGACATCATGAACCTGCAGCGCGCCAAGGCGCTGGTGCCCGGCAAGGACCTGATCGAGGTGCAGCTCGAGAGCGGTGCGTCGCTCAAGGCCAAGTCGGTGATCATCTCGACCGGCGCGCGCTGGCGCAACATCAACGTGCCCGGCGAGCACGAGTTCAAGAACAAGGGCGTGGCCTATTGCCCGCACTGCGACGGCCCGCTCTTCAAGGGCAAGCGCGTGGCCGTGATCGGCGGCGGCAACTCGGGCGTCGAGGCGGCGATCGACCTCGCCGGCATCGTGGGCCATGTCACCCTGATCGAGTACGACACCCAGCTGCGTGCCGACGCGGTGCTGCAGCGCAAGCTCAAGAGCCTGCCCAACGTCGAGGTCATCACGAATGCGCAGACCACCGAGATCACCGGCGACCAGAAGGTCAACGGCCTGGTCTACAAGGACCGCGCGAGCGGCGAATCGAAGCGCATCGAGCTCGAGGGCGTCTTCATCCAGATCGGCCTGGTGCCCAACACCGACTGGCTCAAGGGCGTGGTCGAGCTGACCAAGCACGGCGAGATCGTGGTGGACCCGCGCGGCCAGACCTCGGTGCCGGGCGTGTTCGCGGCGGGCGACGTCACGACGGTGCCGTTCAAGCAGATCATCATCGCGGCCGGCGACGGCGCGAAGGCGGCGCTCGGCGCGTTCGACCACCTGATCCGCACCTCGGCACCCGCCTGACCCCCGGCGCGACGCGGGCCGCGCCTGCGCCGCCTTTGCAGCCCGTCCGCCCGGCCCGGCAGGGGAGGGCGGCCGGGTTCAGTACGTCAGCCGCTCCGGCCTGAGCTCCTGCAGGATCGTGGTGGCGATCTCCTCGATCGACTTGGTGGTCGTCGAGAGCCAGCGGATGCCCGCGCGCCGCATCATCGCCTCGGCTTCGCTCACTTCGTGGCGGCAGTTCTCGAGGCTCGCATAGCGCGAGTTCGGCCGCCGCTCGTTGCGGATCTCGGCGAGGCGCTCGGGCTGGATCGTGAGCCCGAAGATCTTCTTGCGGTGCGGCATCAGCGCCGGCGGCAGCTGGCGGCGCTCGAAATCCTCGGGGATCAGCGGGTAGTTGGCCGCCTTCAGGCCGTGCTGCATCGCCAGGTACAGCGAGGTCGGCGTCTTGCCGCTGCGGCTCACGCCCACGAGGATCACGTCGGCGCCCTCGAGGTCGCGGTTGCTCTGGCCGTCGTCGTGGGCCAGGCTGAAGTCGATGGCCGCGATGCGCGCATCGTATTCCTTGCTCTTGCTGACGTCGCTGAAGCGGCCGATGCGGTGGTTCGACTTCATGCCCAGCTCGATCTCGAGCGGCCGCACGAAGGTGCCGAACATGTCGAGCAGCATGCCCTTGCAGCCGGTCTCGATCACCTCGAGCACGTCCATGTTCGCGAGGGTGGTGAAGACGATCGGCCGCACGCCCTCGAGCTCGGCCGCGTGGTTGATCTGGCGCACCGCCTGGTGGGCCTTGTCCACCGTATCGGTGAAGGGCAGGCGCACGTGGCGCGGCTTCATCTCGAACTGCGCCAGCACGGCGTTGCCGAAGGTCTCGGCGGTGATGCCCGTGCCGTCCGAAACGAAGAAAACAGTGCGTGTGGTCATGTCTTGCGGCCTTGTCCTGCGGCGCGATCCGTCCCGTCGCCCCTACAATCCGGCCCATTATCGGGAATCCGCCTCCCCATCAGAATCTTTTCATGCACGCCGCGTCCGCACCCAGAGCAACGAGAACGATCGTGCCGCGCCGCCTGCATGCAGCACCGGTTTCAACTTCTGGAGCTTTCCCATGTCTGCACTTTTCGAGGCGACCGCCCTGGTCGTACCGTTTGAAAACCTGAGGATGACCGACGTCGAGGCGGTCGGCGGCAAGAACGCCAGCCTCGGCGAGATGATCTCGCAGCTGCCGCAGGGGGTGCGCGTGCCCACGGGCTTCGCGACCACGGCCCACGCCTTCCGCCAGTTCCTGGCGCACGACGGCCTGGCCGACAAGATCAGCAAGCGCCTCGCGGCGCTCGACACCGAGGACGTGCGCGCGCTCGCCGCGGCCGGCGCCGAGATCCGCGCGATGGTCGAGGCCCAGCCCTTCCCGGCCGACCTCGAAAAGGCGATCACCGAGGCCTTCGAGAAGCTCAGCGCGGGCAACCCCGCCGCCTCGTTCGCCGTGCGGTCCTCGGCGACGGCCGAAGACCTGCCCGACGCTTCGTTCGCCGGCCAGCAGGAGACCTTCCTCAACGTGGTCGGCATCGAGGACGTGCTGCACAAGATGAAGGAGGTCTTCGCCTCCCTCTACAACGACCGCGCCATCAGCTACCGGGTGCACAAGGGCTTCGCGCACGACGTGGTGGCGCTCTCGGCGGGCGTGCAGCGCATGGTGCGCTCCGACCTCGGCGCGGCCGGCGTGATGTTCACCATCGACACCGAGTCCGGTTTCGAGGACGTGGTGTTCATCACCTCGAGCTACGGCCTCGGCGAGACCGTGGTGCAGGGCGCCGTGAACCCCGACGAGTTCTACGTCCACAAGCCCACGCTGCGCGCCGGCAAGCGCGCGGTGATCCGCCGCAACCTCGGCTCCAAGCTGATCCAGATGGAGTTCGCCACGCCCGAGGAGAAGAAGGCCACCGGCAAGCTCGTGAAGACCACCGACGTCAAGGCCGAGCAGCGCAACCGCTACTCGCTGACCGACGCCGAGGTCGAGCAGCTCGCCAAGTACGCCCTCGTGATCGAGGAGCACTACGGCCGGCCGATGGACATCGAGTGGGGCAAGGACGGCACCGACGGCCAGCTCTACATCCTGCAGGCGCGCCCCGAGACGGTGAAGAGCCAGCAGCAGGGCAAGGCCGAGCAGCGCTACAAGCTGCTGGGCAAGGGCGCGGTGCTCGCCGAGGGCCGCGCGATCGGCCAGAAGATCGGCACCGGCCCGGTCCGCCTGGTGCACAGCATCAGCGAGATGGACAAGGTGCAGCCCGGCGACGTGCTCGTCACCGACATGACCGATCCCAACTGGGAGCCGGTGATGAAGCGCGCCGCCGCGATCGTGACCAACCGCGGCGGGCGCACCTGCCATGCGGCGATCATCGCACGCGAGCTCGGCATCCCGGCGGTGGTGGGCTGCGGCGACGCGACCGACCTGCTCAAGGACGGCACCCTCGTCACCGTGAGCTGCGCCGAGGGCGACACCGGCTTCATCTACGACGGCCTGCTCGAGACCGAGGTCACCGAGGTGCAGCGCGGCGACATGCCGCCCATCGCCACCAAGATCATGATGAACGTGGGCA
>CBHTTS010000283.1:0-6970 GCA_966095775.1 uncultured Variovorax sp.
TCTCGGCCGCGGCATAGAGGTAGAGGCCGTGGCCGCCCTCGTCCTGCACCTTGGCGAGCAGGATCGCCTTGCGCTTGAGCGTGGGCGCGCGGCTGATCCAGTTGCCCTCGGGCAGCATGCCCACGATCTCCGAATGCGCATGCTGGCTGATCTGCCGCACCAGCGTCTTGCGGTAGTGCTCGGGCATCCAGTCCTTGGCCTCGATGAATTCGCTGGCGTCGATGCGCGCGTCGAAGCGTTCCTCGAGCCGCATCTCCTCGGCCGAGCGCACGGCCTTCGGCTTGCCGTCGCCGGGCTCCTTGCCCATGGTGTCCATGGCTTGGGTGTACATGGCGTGTCCTTTCGTTGAATGTCAGGCCTTGGGCCGGGTGTCGACGACGCGGCGGGCCTTGCCTGTCTGCGTGCGTTCGATCGAGTCGGGATCGAACACCCGCACGGTGGTGGAGATGCCGACCAGCGTCTTCACGCGGTCCTGCACCCAGCCCGCGATCGCGCGGCGCTCGGCCTCGTCGACCCGGGCGCTGCGCGGATCGAGCTCGCAGTGCACCTCGACCTCGTCGAGCAGGCCCTCGCGGCGCACGTGCACCTGGTAGAGGCCCGAGAGGCGGCCGTGCGCGAGCACGATCTCCTCCACCTGGGTGGGGAAGACGTTGACGCCGCGGATGATCATCATGTCGTCGCTGCGCCCGACGATCTTGCCCATGCGGCGGAAGGCGCGCGAGGTCGGCGGCAAGAGGCGCGTGAGGTCGCGCGTGCGGTAGCGGATCACCGGCATCGCCTCCTTGCTCAGCGAGGTGAAGACCAGCTCGCCTTCCTCGCCGTCGGCCTTGGGCTCGCCGGTCTCGGGGTCGATGATCTCGGGGTAGAAGTGGTCTTCCCAGATCACCGGGCCGTCCTTGCTCTCGACGCATTCGCTCGCGACGCCCGGGCCCATCACTTCGGACAGGCCGTAGATGTCGACCGCGTCGATGCCGGCCTTGCCCTCGATGTCGCGGCGCATCGCCTCGGTCCAGGGTTCGGCGCCGAAGATGCCGATGCGCAGCGAGCTGGCCTTCGGGTCCAGGCCCTGGCGCTCGAACTGCTCGATGATCACCTGCATGTAGCTCGGCGTGACCATGATGATGTCGGGCCGGAAGTCCTGGATCAGCTGCACCTGCTTCTCGGTCTGGCCGCCCGACATCGGGATCACGGTGCAGCCGGCGCGCTCGGCGCCGTAGTGCGCGCCGAGGCCGCCGGTGAACAGGCCGTAGCCGTAGGCCACGTGCACCATGTCGCCCGCGCGGCCGCCCGCGGCGCGGATCGAGCGCGCCACGAGGTCGGCCCAGGTCTCGATGTCGTTCTTCGTGTAGCCCACCACCGTGGGCTTGCCGGTGGTGCCCGAGGAGGCATGGATGCGCGCGATCTGCGGGCGCGGCACCGCGAACATGCCGAAGGGGTAGTTGTCGCGCAGGTCGCTCTTGACCGTGAACGGAAACTTCGAGAGGTCGGCCAGCGTGCGGAGGTCGTCCGGATGCACGCCCTTGGCGTCGAAGGCCTTGCGGTAGTGCGGCACGTTCTCGTAGGCGCGGCGCAGCGTGGCGCGCAGGCGCTCGGTCTGCAGCGCGGTGATCTCGTCGCGGCTCGCGGTCTCGATGGGCTCGAGTTCGCCGGGGGCGGGGTGTCTGGCGTTCATGGGAGTCTTCCTCGTCTCTTCCGTCTTTTCACTCGGGGACGGCCGGGCGGCCCCGGGCCGTGTACGAGCGGCCGCGGAACATCGCGATGCGCTCGCCGCGCTGGTTGGTGATCTCGGTGTCGTAGAGCCCGGTGCGCCCGGCCTTCGACACCTCGACGCAGCGCGCCGTCAGCAGGTCGCCCTCGCGCGCGGGTGCGATGAAGTCGATCGCGAAGCCCGAGGCGACCGTGAGTTCGTTGTACGAGTTGCAGGCGAAGGCGAAGGTGGAGTCGGCCAGCGTGGCCATGAAGCCGCCGTGGCAGATCGCGTGGCCGTTGAGCATGTCGGCGCGCACGCGCATCTCGATCGTCGCCTGGCCGGGGCCGACCTCGACGATGCGCATGCCCAGGCCCTTGCTCGCGTTGTCGTTCGCGAACATGCCGTCGCGCACGTGCTCGGCGGTCTGTTGCGGGGTGCGGGTCGCGTCGCGCATCTCAGCGGTCCTTGAACATGGGGGTGCGCTTGGCGCGGAAGGCCTCGACGCCCTCGCGGTAGTCGTGCGCCTGGCCGAGCCCGCGCTGGATGCGGGCCTCGTTCGCGAGCGCCTGCTCGAGGGTCATGCCCTGCGCGGCCGCGATCGCTTCGCGCGTGGCGACCAGCGCCTGCGTGGGCATCGCCGCGAGCCGCGAAGCGAGCGCGGCGACCGTGTCGGCGAGCGCCGCGTCGTCCACGCACTGCCAGACCAGGCCGATGCGCGCCGCGTCCTCGGCCGGCAGCTTGTCGCCGAGCAGCGCGAGGCCCATCGCGCGCGCGGTGCCCACGAGCCGCGGCAGCAGCCAGGTGCCGCCGGTGTCGGGCACGAGGCCGATCTTCGCGAAGGCCTGGATGAAGCTCGCCGAACGCGCCGCCACGACGAGGTCGCAGCACAGCGCGAGGTTCGCGCCCGCGCCGGCCGCGACGCCGTTGACGGCCGCGACCACCGGCACCGGCATCGCGCGGATGCGCGCCACCAGCGGGGCGTACCAGGTGGCGATCACGTCGCCGAGGTCCTTGGGTGCGGCGCCCGGCGCGGGGTCGGGTGCGACCGCGGGGTCGGCGAGGTCCTGGCCCGCGCAGAAGGCGCGGCCCGCGCCCGTGAGCACCAGGCAGCGCACGGCCGCGTCGCCGGCCGCGCGTTCGAGCGCCGCCATCAGCTCGGCGTGCATCGCGGTCGTGAAGCTGTTGAGCGCCGCGGGCCGGTTCAGGTGCAGCGTGCGCACCGGGCCGGCATCGCTGGTGAGAACTAAAGGTTCTGCCATGGTTGTCTCTCGTGGGTGGTGATCGGTCGATCGCGATGGCAAACACTATTGACCGACCGTTCGGTTGATTTTAGGATCGACCCCGGTGCTGGCACAAGGCACCGCCGCCCCGGGCAAACCCTGAGCCGCGGCCATCCAGGAGACCTACGAATGCCCAGCTACGCCATCGACGGGGTGATTCCCGTCGTCGACCCCACGGCCTACGTGCATCCGAGCGCGGTGCTGATCGGCGACGTGATCGTCGGCCCGCGCTGCTACGTCGGCCCCTGCGCGAGCCTGCGCGGCGATTTCGGTCGCATCGTGCTCGAGGAGGGCTCGAACGTGCAGGACCACTGCTGCATCCATGGCTTTCCCGACCAGGACACGGTGGTCGAGGTCAACGGCCACATCGGCCACGGCGCGATCCTGCACAGCTGCGTCGTGCGGCGCGATGCGCTGGTGGGCATGAACGCGGTGGTGATGGACGAGGCCGAGATCGGCGCGCAGGCCATCGTCGCAGCCTGCGCCTTCGTGCCCGCGGGCATGAAGGTGCCCGCGCGCACGCTGGTCGCGGGCATTCCCGCGCGCGTGAAGAAGACGCTGAGCGAGGAGGAGATCGCCTGGAAGCTCGAGGGCACGCTGACCTACCAGGCGCTCACCGAGCGCAGCCTCGCGAGCCTGCGCGAGGTGCAGCCGCTCGCGCGCCCCGAGGCCGACCGGCCGCGGCTGCCCGATTTCGACGTGCGCTCGCTGATCGCGACGCGGCGCGGCGACTGAACGGGAGGCGCGCGCGCTTCATGCAAAGATCGCGGGTTGTCCGCAACCCGCACCCAGGAAGAAAGAAGACCCGATGCCGCGTGGAAGATCCGCCACCTACGACGACCAGCGCGAATTCATCCTCGCGCGCGCGGCCCAGCTGTTCGCGCGCCGTGGCTATCCGGCCACCTCGATGAACCAGGTCGCCGAGGCCTGCAATCTCTCGAAGGCCACGCTCTACCACTACTACAAGGACAAGAGCAGCCTGCTGATCAGCATCGCCGAGACCCATGTCTCGCGCCTCGCGGCGCTCGTCGCCGAGGAGGAGGCCGGCACCCGCACCGGCGAGGAGCGGCTGCGCCGCTTCATCTACCGCATCGTCGAGGAATACGCGGGTGCGCAGGACGCGCACCGCGTGCTGACCGACGACGTGCGCTTCCTCGAGGAGGACGACCGCGAACGCGTGCTCGACCAGGAGCGCGAGGTGGTGGCCGCCTTCGCGCGCGCGGTGTCGGCGCTGCGCCCGGGCGCGCCGAGCGACGACCTCGCCAAGCCGCTCACGATGCTGCTGTTCGGCATGATCAACTGGATGTTCACCTGGATGAAGCCCGACGGCCGGCTCGACCATGCCTCGATCGCGCCGATCGTGGCGGACCTGTTCCTGGGGGGCATCGGGGCGGTCAAATCACCGCCGGAGCGCGGCGACGCGGGGTGAGAAAGCGGACAGCCCACGTTCGGCTGTCCGATCCCGCTTCAAAGAATCCGGTTGAACCAGAGTAGCGACAGCCCCGCCGACAGCAGTGTGAGGATCGCCGCGCCGAGCGCGAACAGCGCCGAGATCTCGGTCTCCTTCTTCTCGACCGTGAGGCGCGAGCTCAGCGTCTCGTAGACCTTCTTGAGGTCGGTCGCGGTGCCGGCGTAGAAGTACTCGGCCTGGGTCTTGTTGGCCACGGCCTTGAGCGTTTCCTCGTCGAGCCGCACGCGCATCGACCAGCCCTCGAAGCCGATGGTCTCGCCGTCGACCGTGCCCACGCCGACGGTGTAGATGCGCACGCCGCGGTCGGCCGCGGCCTTGGCGGCATCGAGCGGATCGACGCCGGTGGTGCGCTGGCCGTCGGTCAGCATGATGATCGCCGCCGAGGTGTAGGAGCCCGGCGCCACGGGCGTGAACTCCTTCGCCTGCTTCTCGCCCTGGTCGATCGGCGTGCCGCGCTGGCGGCTCGGGGTGCCGAACTGCGAGACGTCGATGCCGGCGTCGGGGAACAGCGTGGCGAGCGAGACCACGATCGCGTTGCCGGTCGCGGTGGCGCGCTGCAGCTGGAAGCTGTCGATCGCGGTCATCAGGTCGTCGTGGTTGGTGGTGGGCAGCTGCGCCACCTGCGCGCTGCCCGCGAAGGCCACGATGCCGACCTTGACGTGGCGCGGCAGGTCCTTGATGAAGGTCTTGGCCGCCTCCTGCGCCGCGACCAGCCGGTTGGGCTGCACGTCGGCCGCGCGCATGCTGCCCGAGACGTCCATCGCGAGGATGATGGTCTGCTGGTTCGAGGGCAGCAGCACCACCGCCATCGGCCGCGCGGCCGCGACCAGCATGGCCGCCATCGCCAGCAGGAACAGCAGCGGCGGGATGTGCCGTCGCAGGCTCTGGCCCGGGCCCATGGCCTCGCGCACGATCGACAGGCTCGCGTAGCGCACCGCCATCTTCTTCTTGCGCCGGATCAGCCAGACGTAGAGCAACACCAGCAGCGGCAGCGCCGCCAGCAACCAGAGGAATTGAGGCCAGAGAAATGTCATGGTGCCACCGCCTTCATGCTGCTGCCCGGCCGACGCGCGTGCGGCGCTTGCGCAGGTCGGCGAAACGAACGATGGCCTCGACCAGGTCGTCGCTGGTCGAGAGCTCGAGCGCATCGACGCCGGCCCTCGCGAGCGCGGCGCGCAATGCCTCCTCGCGCTCGGCGGCGAGCCGGGCGAAGCGCTTGCGGAAACCGGGGTCGTGGGTGTCGACCCAGAGCTGCTCGCCGGTCTCGGCGTCGCGCAGCGGCACCAGGCCGAGGTCGGGCAATTCGAGCTCGAGCGGATCGAACAGGCGCACCGCGACCACTTCGTGCCGCTGCACCAGCTGGCCGAGCGGGCGCTCCCATCCGGGTTCGCTGAGGAAGTCGGAGACCACGAACACGGTCGAGCGGCGCGGCATCAGCACCGCCGCGGACTTGAGCATCTCGGCGAGCCGCGTCATGCCTTTCTGTGCGGGCGCGGCCTCGGCCTTGTCGGCGCGGCGCTCCATCGCATGCAGCAGGTGCAGCACGTGCCGCCGGCCGCTGCGCGGCGGGATCACGGCCTCGAGCTCGCTGCCGTAGACCAGCGCGCCGACGCGGTTGCCGTGCCGCGTGAGCAGCCGCGCGAGCACGCCCACGAAGCCGGCCGAGATCTCGCGCTTGGCCTTCAGACCCGAACCGAAGTCGACCGAGCGGCTCAGGTCGAGCACGAACCAGGCCGCCATCTCGCGGTCCTCGGTGAACACGCGCACGTAGGGCGTCTGCAGCCGCGCCGTGACGTTCCAGTCGATGTGGCGCACGTCGTCGTGGTGCTGGTACTCGCGCAGGTCCGCGAGGTCGAGGCCGGTGCCGCGCATCAGGGTGCGGTAGTTGCCCTGCAGCAGGCCGTCGAGCCGGCGGATCACGGTCCATTCGAGCCGGCGCAGCGCGCGCTCGGCCCCGCCGGCCTGCGCGATGAGGCTGTCGTCGTTCGCGGCCGCGGGGGCCTTACGCCACCAGCTTTTCATGTTCCAGCGGTTTGGGTGGAGCGGGGACGGCCTTCATGATCTTCTCGATCAGGCCATCGGGCGTGAGGCCTTCCGACAGGCCTTCGTACGAAAGGGTCACGCGGTGGCGCAGCACGTCGGGCACGAGCGCCGTCATGTCCTCGGGCAGCGCATAGCTGCGGCCGCGCAGCAGCGCGAGCGCGCGGGCGCCCTCGGTGAGGCTGATGCTCGCGCGCGGGCTCGCGCCGAAGGTGATGAAGCGGCGCATGTCCTTCAAGCCATGCCGGTCGGGCGTGCGCGTGGCCGAGACCAGCTTGACCGCGTACTGGATCAGCGAGGGATCGACGTAGACGCGCCGCGCCTCGGCCTGCAGCGCCGCGAGCTGCTCGGTGGTCGCGACGGGACTGGCCTCGAGCGGCGCGCCGATCACGCGCTGCACGATCACGAACTCCTCCTCGTCGCTCGGGTAGTCGACCAGCACCTTCATCATGAAGCGGTCGACCTGCGCCTCGGGCAGCGGGTAGGTGC
>CBHTTS010000284.1:0-6966 GCA_966095775.1 uncultured Variovorax sp.
AGCATCGGCGCCGGCATCAGCTGCACCAGGTTCGGGTCGCTCTGCTCGAGCGCCTTCAGGCTGCGCGGCCAGGTCGAGCGGTCGGTCACGAACACCTTCTGCATCGTCAGCAGCCCCGCGCGGTTGGCGCGCTGGATGGTCGCCACGCGCGTGGAGACCAGGCTCGTCGCGCCGATCTCGGCCAGGTACTCCACGCCGGCCTTGTCGGGCGAGATGCCTTCGCAGCTGTCGATGTTGACGATCGCCACCTTGTCGGCGCGCGTGACGGCCGCGACCACGGCCTGCAGCCGGCGCAGCTCCACGTTCGCGACGATCGCGATCTCGCTCGCGCTGTCGACGAAGCTGTCGATCTGCTCCGCGCCGTAGAGCGTGGCGATGATCGGATGCCGCGCGAGGCGCGCGCCGAGGGAACGGTCCATTCGAGGTGGCTCAGTCTGCGGATGCGGCCAGCTCGTCGGTCAGGCCGAGCTTGCCCGGGTTGAGGATGTTCTTCGGGTCCAGCGCGCGCTTGACCGACTGCAGCACCGGGAAGGCGCTGCCGAGCGAATCGGCCATGTAGGGCGCACGCAGCAGCCCGACGCCATGGTGGTGGCTCAGTGCGGCATTGTGACGCACCAGCACCGCATTGGCGGCGTCCCAGGCGGCGCGGTACCAGCGCGCGCGGTCCGCCACCTCGACCTCGCCACGCAGCGAGAAGTAGAGGCAGGCGCCGTCGACGTAGGCATGCGACTGGTGGGCCGAGCCGGCCAGCGTGCCGGGCACCGCGTCGATGGCCGCCACCACCTCGTCGTAGATCGCGGGCAGGTCGCTCCAGCGGCCGCTCATTTCGAGCGTATCGGCCACGAAGCCCGGGCTGCGCTTGAAGCCCTCGGCGCTCTTTCCCGTGAGGTAGCGGGTGTCGAGCCAGCGCTCGAAGATCGCCGGCCCGTCGAGCTCGCGGCCCAGCTCGCGGCAGGCGCGCTCGCTGATCGCCATCACCGCGTCGACCATCTCGCTCGCGCCTTCGTCGGCGACCAGCAGCACGTGCGTGTCCTCCAGGCCGAACTGCACCTTGCTCTCGAGCGCGTCGTACAGCCGCAGCGCGGCCGGGTTGGCGCCGCGCTGCATGATCTGGCGGCAGGCTTCGAGGCCGGTCGCGAAGCTGTCGAAGCCGAAGGCGATGGCGCGGCCGTGGCCGGGCAGGCGGTGCAGCTTGAGCCGCAGGCGCACGATCACGCCGAGCGTGCCCTCGGAGCCGATGAACAGCTGCTGAAGGTCGGGGCCGACCGCCGCGCGCGAGTAGCCGCCCACGGTGATCAGGCGACCGTCGGCCAGCACCACGTCCATGCCGAACACCATGTCCTCGATCTTCCCGTAGCGCGTGGAGAGCTGGCCCGCACCGCGGCAGGCGACCCAGCCGCCGACGGTGCTGATGCCGAAAGAGGAGGGCCAGTGGCCCATGGTCATGCCGTGCTCGCGCTGGATGGTCTCCTCGAACACGTCGCCGAACATGCCGGCCTCGACCTCGACGATCTGGCTTTCGGCGTCGAAGCCGACGAACCGGTTGAGATCGCAGACGTCGAGCACGATGCCGCCGCGCACCGGCAGCGCCGCGCCGGTCACGTTGCTGCGGCCGGCCGACACCGTGACCGGGATCGACGCGGCATGGGCGATGCGCATCACCGCCTGCACCTGCTCGATGCGGGAGACGCGCACGATCACGGCGCGCGGCGTGGCCGGGCGGCCGCCGGTCTCGCTGACCATGGAGCCGGCCCACCAGTCGCGGGTCCAGGCCACCACGTCGGCGGTGGCGGTGAGCACCTCGTCGGCGGCCTGGCGCAGCGCGTCGAGCTGCGCGGGCGGCACCTCCACCGGCGCGCGCTGCAGCCCCGGCGGGCCGTCGCCGGGCGCGACCGTCTTGGCGTAGGCCGGCGGCGTGTGCGCCCCGACGATGTAGTTGCGGCGGTTGTAGCCGCGCTGGATGGCGTCCTTGCTGATCATCTGCTTTCTCCCATGAGGATGGATCGTTCGTGTGCGATGGCGGCGCGGTAGTCGGCGACCTGCCGCGCCGTCTCGGCGGGGGACTGGCCGTGTTCGGCCTGGAGGATTTCGCCCCCGCGGCCCGCGGCGCGGCCCGAGGCGCCGCGCGCCATGCGGCGCGCGCGGATGCGTCGCGACAGCACGTCGTCGACGGTGCGGGCGAGTTCGTGGCGCACCGCGTAGACGATCTCGGCTTCGCTGTAGGGCAGGCCCTCGACGATCGGCTTCAGGAGGCCGGGGTCGTCCTGCAGGATGTCGCTGACGAAGCGCGCCTCGGTGCCGTAGCGCTCGCCGAGGTGGGCCGAGAGGCCGCCCGAGGCGGTGATCGCCTGCGCGTCGTAGCCGGCCGCGCCGAGCAGGAACGCCGACCGGGTCCTGCAGGCGGCGCGCCGGCCCAGCACCTTCTGCGCCGCGTCGATGGTCTGCTCGGCCATGTGGCGCGAGGTGGTGAGCTTGCCGCCCACGATGGTGAGCAGCCCGTCGGCCGCGGTGCGGATCTCGTGGTTGCGCTTGATCTCGAGCGTCTTGCCGCCGGGCGGCGCCACCAGCGGGCGGCAGCCGGCGATGGAGCCGACCACGTCCTCGGCGCGCAGGTCGGTCTTCAGCGCCGAGCGCGCGCCCTCGAGCAGGAAGTCGAGCTCCTCGCGCGTGCAGCAGACCTGGTCGAGGTCGCCCGCGTAGTCCTCGTCGGTGGTGCCGAGGTAGGAGACGTTGCCCCAGCGCGTGATGGTCGCGCGCCGGTTGCGCCCCGGCACCGGAATGGTCACGGTGCAGTCGTTGCGGATCTTGAGCCAGGGAATCGCCACGTGCACCCCCTTGGCGGGGCGCACGTTGAGCGTCTTCTCCTCGTTGCCGCGCCGGCCGTCCCAGTCGCGCAGCCAGACGCCGGTGGCCATCACCACGACGCGCGCGCGGGCGCGGATCTCGCGGCCGTCGGCCTGCACGACCGCGCCGTCGACCTTGCCGTGCGCGTCGCGCGTGATCCCGACCGCCTTCGCATGGTTGAGCACCGCGGCGCCGTGGACGGCCGCGGTGCGCGCCACGTTGAGCGTCAGGCGCGCATCGTCGACGCGCGCGTCGAAGTACATGAAGCCGCCGGTCAGATGCTCCTCCCGGAAGGTGGGGCAGTGCGACAGCACCTCGGCCTTGGTGAGCTTCTGGTGCAGGATGCCCTCGCGCCAGCCGCCTGCGATGTCGTAGGTCCACAGCAGGCTCTCGAAGGCCTTGGCCAGGCGCTTGTCGAACACGCCCTCGCGCTCCATCACCGGGAACAGGAAGGGCAGGCGCTGCACCAGGTGGCGCGCGTTGCGGCGCAGGCGCTGGCGCTCGAGCAGCGAATGCCGCACCAGCGCGAGGTTGCCCTGCTCGATGTAGCGCAGGCCGCCGTGCACCATCTTCGAGGACTTCGAGGAGGTGCCGAAGGCGAAGTCGTCCTTCTCGACCAGCGCGACGCGATAGCCGCGCAGGCTGGCATCGAGCGCGGCATAGGCGCCCGTGATGCCGCCGCCGACGATCAGGATGTCGAAGTGCTCGTCGCCGAGCCGCGCGAGCAGGTCGGGGCGGTGCAGGCGCAGGGGCTCGGTGGCCGTCATCTCGGCCCGGTCCCTGGCCGGTCGAAGGGATGGCAGAACCATCATCGTGCGGTGTCTCCTCGGAGGGTGTGAAGGTTCTTGAAGCGCAGCGCATGCGCGAGCTCGGCGTCGACGCGGGCCTGCCACTGCGCGCGCCGCGCGGCGCGCTCGTCGCTGCCGATCGCGGGCTCGAACACCGCGTCGGTGGCCAGCGTGGCGCAGGCCTCGCGCAGCGAAGGCCACAGCAGGCCCGAGGCGCCCGCGAGGAAGGCCGCGCCGCGCAGGCTCGCGCGGTCGGTCTCGGCCATGCGGCGCACCGGCATGCCGCCGAGGTCGGCCTGGATCTGCAGCAAGGTCGAGCTGCCCGACAGGCCGCCGCCCACCACGAGCTCGCCCACCTCGAGGCCCGAGACCTGCTCGTCCGCCGCCACGCAGGCGGCCACCGAATGCGCGATGCCCTCGAGCACCGCGCGCGCCACCTCGGCGCGCGTCGTGGCCATCGAGATGCCGGTCAGCGAGGCGCGCGCGGCCGGCTCCATCGCGGGCACGCGCAGCCCCGTGAGGGCGGGGACGAAGCACACGCCGTTCGCGTCCGGCACATCGGCCGCGACCGCGCCGAGCTGCGCCGCGTTCTCGAACCATCCCAGCTTCTCGCAGACCCAGTTGAGCGCGGAGCCGGTGGTGGCGACGTACGTCTCGACCGCGAAGTGCGAGGTGCCGCCGGAACGCCGCGCCGTCATCGCGAGCGTGCCCGGATGCAGGCCCGCGTTGACCGGCGGTACGGTGCCGGTGATCACGTCGACGAAGCTGCCCGTGCCGTGCACGCACATGGCCTGCGCGCGCTCGAGGCAGCCCAGGCCGACGGCGCCCGCATGCTGGTCGCCCGCGCAGGCGAGGATCGGCACCTCGATGCCGAGCAGCTCGGCGCGCGTGCGGCCCAGGTCGCCGGCATCCTCGCGCAGCGCCGGCAGCAGCGCGCGCGGGAAGCCGAGGGTGTCGATCCATTCGAGCTGGTAGCGGTGCTCGGCCAGCACGTACGCATTGCCGGAGGTCACGTTGGTCGGCGTGGTCACGCATTCGCGGCGGTCCGACAGGTGCCACAGGAGCCAGCTGTCGATGGTGCCGAAGCCGAGCCGGCGCGCTTCGAAGGCGCGCGCCACGGCGGGCGTCTCGCGCAGGTGGTGCGCGGCCCACAGGTAGGGCGAGCGCACGCCGACGGGACGGCCCAGCTCGCGCATCAGCGGCGCATCCCATGCCGGCGCGAGCCGGGCCAGCTCCTCGACGTGGCGCGTGTCCTGCCCCACCATCCCGGCCACCTGCGCGCGGCCGGTCGGCGTGTCCCACCGCACCGCGGCGCAGCGCGGGGTCGCGATCGCGAGCGCGACGATGCGCTTGCCCTCCGCGGCCGCCCGCGCCGCGCTCGCGCGGCTGACGGCCAGGGTCTTCGCGAGGATCGCGTCGGCGTCCTGCTCGACCACGCCGGGGCGCGGCGTGTCGACCGAAAGCGGCGCGTACTCGAGGCACGAGACGCGGCCGTCGCGGCCGACCACCGCGGCGCGCGTGCCCGAGGTGCCTTCGTCGATGGAGAGGATCACGTCCTCGGTGGTGGATGTCATCCGTTCATCTTTCCCACGGCGGGTTGGAGCGATTCGGCGGCCGCGGCGCGCATGTCGTCCTTGAACTGCGGCGCGCCGGCCTCGTTGTCGGGATTGATCGCCGTGCGCGTCGGGTCCCAGCGGATCGCGAAGCAGATCGCGCTGGCGACCAGCGGCACGACGGAGAGGATCAGGAAGGTGTGCTCGAGGCCGTACTTCTCGCGGAACAGCGGGAACACCAGCAGGCCGAGCGCGGCGCCGATGGAGCCGAGCGCGCCGATGATGCCGTTGGCGCCCGCGCGCAGCTCGCTGCGGAACGACAGCGACGACAGGCTCTTGCCGTTGGCGCCCGGGCCGCCCGAATGGAACAGGATGAACAGCGACGGCACCGCCACCGCGAGCCACAGCGGCATGCGGCCATGGAACAGGCCCAGCGTCAGCAGCATGAGGAAGACCATCGCGAAGCCGATCGCCGAGGCGCGCCGCAGGCCGAGCCGGCGGCCGATCCACGGCGAGAGGAAGCCGCCGAGGATGCCGAACACGTTGAAGGCCAGCGCGCCAATGGTGGCCTGCGCGAAGTCCTTGCCGAACAGGGTAGCGCTGATCAGCGGCAGGTACCAGCCGACCGCGAAGTACTGGATCGACTGGCCGATCTGCACCGTGGCCGCGAGGATGGTGCGCGGCAGGTACACGCCGCGGAAGATCAGCAGCACGTTGGCGGCGCCGCGGCGCGCCTGGTTGGCGACCGGCACGCGCTCGTGCCGCGGCGCGGCCGCGAAGCGCTCGGCGTAGATGCGGCTCATGGCGGCGGCGGCTTCGTCGAGCCGTTCCTTGCGCGCGAGCCAGACCGGGCTCTCGACCAGCAGCGCGAACTGCAGCACCAGGATCGCGAGGCCGAACACGGCGGTGGCCGCGACCGAGTAGCGCCAGATCGAATCGCCCACGTTCCACGAATGGAACATCAGCGCCAGCAGCAGGTTGGAGCACACCGCCAGGTACCACATGCCCTGCCAGGTGTTGAGCCGGCTCTTGAAGCGCGCCGGCGTGAACTCGGCGAGCACCGCCATCGCGATCGCGAAGTCGATGCCGTAGGCGGCGCCCACGAAGAAGCGGCCGAACAGGATCATCTCGAAGCTCGGCGCGAACACCACCAGCAGCGCGCCCGTGACCGCCAGCACCTTGGCGAGGATCAGCGGGCGGATGCGGCCCCAGCGGTCGGCCATCCAGCCGCCGATCGGATTGAAGGCGATCGCGACCCACGAGGCCATCGAGGTCATCAGCGCCACCTGCGCCGCGCTCAGCGACAGGTTGCGCGTCATGGGCCCGAGGCCCGCGCTCAGCGCGGAGTTGGAGAAGGCGTCGAGGAAGAGACCGCCGAGTGCGAGCCACCAGATGACGGCGGCGCGGCCCCTGATGCCCTGGCGTGAATCCAGGTAGGCGACGACATCATCGATGCCGCGGATCTTGATTGCGTTGGTTTGCACGTTGTGTCTCCATTGGAATCAATCCGCAAGACGACGATGCAAACCAAACAGGCGCGACAAAGCCATCTCACAGATGGTCTTTAAATCTGAACCTGCGCGGAAATTCTAAGTGCGAAGTTTTCGGCGCGTCAACGAATGAGGGCCGGGGGCGGTGTTAACCACTACCCCGGCCCTCGCGGGCGGACCCGCTCAGTCCGCTTCGGCTTCCTGGTACTCGCTCACGGGCACGCAGCTGCAGAACAGGTTGCGGTCGCCGTAGACGTTGTCGACGCGGCCCACCGGCGGCCAGTACTTGGC
>CBHTTS010000285.1:0-6945 GCA_966095775.1 uncultured Variovorax sp.
CCTGCAGATGCTGGCGCGAGATGCGGTTCATCTTGTTGATCGTCTCGATCATGTGCACCGGGATGCGGATCGTGCGCGCCTGGTCCGCGATCGAGCGCGTGATGGCCTGGCGGATCCACCAGGTCGCGTAGGTCGAGAACTTGTAGCCGCGGCGGTATTCGAACTTGTCGACCGCCTTCATCAGGCCGATGTTGCCTTCCTGGATCAGGTCCAGGAACTGCAGGCCGCGGTTGGTGTACTTCTTCGCGATCGAAATCACGAGGCGCAGGTTGGCCTCGATCATTTCCTTCTTGGCATCGCGCGACGAGGCCTCGCCTTCGTTCATGCGCTTGTTGATGTCCTTGAGTTCGGTGAGCGGCACCACCACGCGCGACTGGATGTCGGCGAGCTTCTGCTGCAGCTCCTGCACCGGCGGGATGTTGCGCGCGAGCACGGCGCTCCAGGGCTTGCCGGCGGCGGCCTGCTTCTCGATCCACTTCTGGTTCAGCAGGTTCGAGGGCACGCGGTTGCCGTTCTTGTCGTAGCCCGAGAAGTCGCGGATGAACTCGTCCTGCGGGAAGCCGCACTTGTCCACGATGATGCGGCGCAGCTCGCGCTCCTTCTTGCGCACGTCGTCGACCTGGCCGCGCACCATGTCGCACAGCTTCTCGATGGTCTTGGCCGTGAAGCGGATGGTCATCAGCTCCTCGGACAGCGCCTTCTGGCACTTCATGTACGTGGGCGTGCCGTAGCCTTCCTTGTCGTAGGCCTTGTGCACCTTCTCGAACAGCTCGGCGATGCGGTCGAAGCGCTCCAGCGCCTGCGACTTGAGCTCCTCGAGCTTCTTGGTCAGCGCCTTGGAGCCGCCGTTGCCGTCGTCGTCGTCGTCCGCGTCGAACTCGTCGAAGTCCTCCTCGGCCACGTAGTCGTCGGCTTCGTTCGGGTTGGAGAAGCCGTCCACCACGGTGGAGATCACGATCTTGCCTTCGCGGATCTCCGCGGCCATGCGCAGGATCTCGGCGATGGTGGCGGGGGAGGCGGAGATCGCCTCCATCATCGCCATCAGGCCGCCTTCGATGCGCTTGGCGATCTCGATCTCGCCTTCACGCGTGAGCAGCTCGACCGTGCCCATCTCGCGCATGTACATGCGCACCGGGTCGGTGGTGCGGCCGAATTCGCTGTCCACGGTGGACAGGGCGGCTTCGGCTTCCTCTTCCGCTTCCTCTTCGGTGGCGGCGGTGGGGCCGGTGTTGGTCAGCAGCAGGGTCTCGGCGTCGGGCGTCTGCTCGTACACCGCCACGCCCATGTCGTTGAGCATGGTGACCACGACTTCCAGCGTCTCGGCGTCGACCAGCTTGTCGGGCAGGTGGTCGGAGATTTCGCCGTGCGTCAGGTAGCCGCGGGTCTTGCCCAGCGTGATCAGGGTCTTCAGGCGCGAGCGGCGCTTGGCGAGGTCTTCCTCGGACAGGACGGTCTCGTCGAGGCCGAATTCCTTCATCAAGGCGCGTTCCTTCGCCTTGCTGATCTTCATGCGCAGCGGCTTGACCTTTTCCTCGGTCGCGGCCGCGGGCTCGTCGCCGGTCAGGTCGTCCTCGATGTCCGACAGGTCGATGTCGTTCTCGGCGGCCTCGTTGCCGGCCTTGGGCTTGCGGCCGCGCTTGGCACCGGTGGCGGGCGCGGCGGCGCCGGCGGCCTTGGGCGGGCGGCCGACCTTCTTGGCGGGGGCGGACGCGGCGGCGGCCGTCTTGGCTGCAGCCTTCTTCGGATCGTCGATGGAGGTCGATTTCGTGGGCACGGTTTTCACTTTCGTTGCGGTTGCCGATTTGGACGCGGCGGCACCCGACTTAGTTGCCGGCATCGCGCCGGCTTTCAACGGTTTTTCTGCGACAGACTTCGCGGCGACGCTTTTGGCGAGTGAAGGAGCAGGCTTCTTTGAACTGGGCATACGACCTCGTTGCGACAAGATGGACCAACCGAACTCACAGGCGCAACGCCGCACGGGGCAGCGTCGCCACAAGACACAAAGCCCGCGCGCGGGCGCAGGCGGACAATTGGGAAAGAGGAAGAAATTCCTCGTCAGGCAAGATGTCGGGCGAACATTTGGTGTGCAGTCCTTGCGGTTGTTGACCCTTTCCGCCGGCTTCTACCGTTGGAGTGCATTGCGCGAGGGGTCGGCCCGGAGGTGCTGCTGTCGCTCTTGCCTGGATTTCGCCAGTTGCGAAGCCTTACATTATAGCAGATTGCACAAATTTCAAGCACTTTCTGCGCCGCGCGGCGTGAGCCGCTGGCGCAGTTCGAGCCGGCGGGCCTCGAGGGCCTTGTAGCGCTCCAGCGCCTTCGGGTCCTTGCCGACCGCGGCGATGGCCTCGCTCTGCTGGGCCTTGAGCCGGTCGTCGAGCATGAAGTCGAGCACGTTCGCGAGCTCCTTCGCGGCCTCGGCCAGGTGCTGCGCCTCCTCGCCCTCGGGCACGGGCGGCGCGTCGGCCACGTTCATGAGCCGTTCGGCCAGCGGCTCGAAGTCGAGCCCGCGCATGCCCTCGCGCAGCGCCGCCCAGGGCAGCACGCCATGCTCGTGCAGCTGGCTGTCGAGCCAGGTGAAGAGCGCGCCGTGCGGGCCGGGCAGGTCGCACAGCATCAGGTGCAGCTCCTGCGACAGCGCCTCCCACTGCGCCATGTTCGACAGCAGCAGCCGCGCCGCCACGTCGGGGCGGCTCGGCGGCTTGCCCCGGCCGCGCAGCGGCTCGGGCGCGGGTTCGAACTTGCCGCCCCAGCGTTTGCCCTTGGCGAACTTGCGCGGCCTGCTATCGCTTTCATAGCGCGGCGGCTCGTACTCGGAGGGCGGCGGCATGCCGGGGTCGGGGCCGAATTCGTCCATCGGATCGCCGCCGTGGCGCGGGGCCGGGGCGGGGCGGCGCGCGGGCGCGGCGGCCCAGAGCTCGGCCAGCGCGGGGGCGTCGAGCTGCACCAGCGCCGCGATCTCGCTCAGAAGCTGCCGCTTGAGGGCGCCGTCGGGCATCGCGCTCCACAGCGGCCGCGCGTTGCTGCTCATGTGGGCGCGGCCCTCGGCGGTCGCGAGGTCGCAGCCCTCGCGCGCCACCTCGACCATGAAGCGCGACAGCGGCGTGGCTTCCTGCACGAAGCGCGCGAAGGCGTCGGCGCCGAACTCGCGGATGAAGCTGTCGGGGTCGTGCTCCGCGGGCAGGAACAGGAACTTGATGCTGCGCACGTCGGTGGCGTAGGGCAGGGCGCCGTCGAGCGCCTTGCGCGCGGCGCGCCGGCCGGCCGCGTCGCCGTCGAAGCTGAACACCACCGATTCGGTGAAGCGGAACAGCTTCTGCACGTGCTCGGTGGTGCAGGCCGTGCCGAGCGTGGCGACCGCGTTCGGAAAGCCGAGCTGGGCCAGCGCGACCACGTCCATGTAACCCTCGGTCACGAGCGCGTAGCCGCGCTCGCGGAAGGCGGCGCGCGCCTCGTAGAGGCCGTAGAGTTCCCGGCCCTTGCTGAAGACCGGCGTCTCGGGCGAGTTCAGGTACTTGGGCTTCTCGTCGCCGAGCACCCGCCCACCGAAGCCGATGCATTCGCCCTTGACGTTGCGGATCGGGAACATGACGCGGTCGCGGAAGCGGTCGTAGCGCTTCGCGTCCTCGGCGCCGTCCTCGGCGTTGACGATCACGAGCCCGCTCTCGGCGAGCAGCGGGTCGTCGTAGTCGGGGAACACGCTCGCGAGGGTGCGCCATCCGGGCGGGGCGTAGCCGATGCCGAACTGCTTGGCCACCTCGCCCGAGACGCCGCGACCCTTGAGGTACTCGATCGCGCCCGGCGCCTGGCGCAGCGCCTTGCGGTAGGCCTCGCCGGCCTTCTCGAGCACGTCGGTCAGGGTGGCCTGCTTCTGGCGCTGCTGCGCGGCGCGCGCGCGCTCGGCCGGGGAGGCGTCGTCCTCGGGCACCTGCAGGCCGTACTGGCCCGCGAGGTCGTGCACCGCCTCGACGAAGCCCATGCCCGCATGCTCCATGAGGAAGCCGATCGCGTTGCCGTGCGCCCCGCAGCCGAAGCAGTGATAGAACTGCTTGGTCGGGCTGACCGAGAACGAGGGGGATTTCTCGCCATGGAACGGGCACAGGCCCATGAAATTGGCGCCCGCCTTCTTGAGCTGCACGTAGCGCCCGACGATCTCCACCACGTCGGCGCGCGCGATGAGTTCCTGGATGAAAGAAGCGGGGATGGTCATGTAGGCGAAGAGCGGCAAATCATACGCAAGCGCCCGCGCCTGCGCGCCCGGGCGGCATACTTTCACCGGATTTCCACGGATGACGACGCCCAATCCATTCCACCACGTCGCGCCGCTGCTGCGGCACCCGCTGCGCTTCGTCTGGGACGCGCTCAAGGCCTTTCGCGCCAACCAGGGGCTGCTGCTCGCGGGCGCGGTCGCGTACTACGCGCTGCTGTCCATCGTGCCGCTGCTGATCGTGAGCGTGATCGCGATGTCGCACCTCATCGACCAGTCCGAGCTGCTGCGCACCATCGGCCGGTACCTCGAATGGCTGCTGCCGGGGCAGTCGAAGGCCATCGTGACGGAGCTGTCGAGCTTCCTCGACCACCGCGACGTGATGGGGCCGGTGCTGCTGGTGACGATGATCTTCTTCAGCTCGCTCGCCTTCAGCGTCCTGGAGAGCGCGATGGCCGTGATCTTCCACCACCGCAAGGCCGACCACCAGCGCCATTTCCTGGTCTCGGTGGCGATGCCCTACATCTACATCCTGTGCCTGTGCGTGGGGCTGCTGCTGGTCACGCTGGTCTCGGGCGCGCTCCAGCTCGTGGGGCAGGAGAGCGTCGACCTGTTCGGACGCGAATGGTCGCTGTCGGGCGTGTCGGGGGTGCTGCTGTACCTGCTCGGGCTCGGCGGCGAGATCTTCATGCTGACCTCGCTCTACCTCGTGATGCCGGCGGGCCGGATGTCGCTGCGCCACGCGCTGCTGGGCGGCGTGACCGCCGCGCTGCTGTGGGAGGCGACGCGGCGGGTGCTGATCTGGTATTTCTCGACCCTGTCGCAGGTCAACGTGGTCTACGGCTCGCTCACGACCGCGATCGTGGTGCTGCTGAGCCTGGAGATCGCGGCCACGCTCGTGCTGCTGGGCGCCCAGGTGATCGCCCAGTACGAGCGGCTCGACCGCACCGGCAGCACGGCGGAGCCGCCGCGCGTCAACGGGGAGGGAGTCGAATCGCTCCGTCCAGACGGATCACCTCGCCGTTGAGCATGTCGTTCTCGATGATGTGCTTGGCAAGCTTGGCGTAGTCCTCGGGCGTGCCGAGGCGGGACGGGAAGGGCACGCTCGCGGCCAGCGCGTCCTGCACCTCCTGGGGCATGCCGAACAGCATCGGCGTGCCGAAGATGCCCGGGGCGATGGTCATGTTGCGGATGCCGTTGCGCGCGAGGTCGCGCGCGATCGGCAGCGTCATGCCGACCACGCCGCCCTTCGAGGCGCTGTAGGCGGCCTGGCCGATCTGGCCGTCGTAGGCCGCGACCGAGGCGGTCGAGATCAGCACGCCGCGCTCGCCCGTGGCTTCGGGCTCGTTCCGGCTCATCGCGTCGGCCGCCAGCCGGATCATGTTGAAGCTGCCGATCAGGTTGACCGTGATGGTCTTGCTGAAGGTCGCGAAGGCGTGCGGACCGTTCTTGCCCACGGTCTTCTCGGCCGGCGCGATGCCGGCGCAGTTGACCAGGCCCACGAGCTTGCCGAGCTTGAGCGCCGCGGCCACCGCGGCCTGGCCGTCGGCTTCCTGGCTCACGTCGCACTTGACGAAGACGCCGCCGATGTCCCTGGCAACGGCTTCGCCCTTGTCGGCCTGCATGTCGGCGATCACCACCTTGCCGCCGTGGGCGGCCAGCATGCGCGCCGTGCCTTCGCCGAGGCCCGAAGCGCCACCGGTCACGATAAAAACCTTGCCGTCGATCTGCATATGAAGTCTCCTGGATGAGGCCCGCATTATCGAAGACGAAAAAAAGGCCTCGTCCGGAGACGAGGCCTGAATTGAGTCCGTGAGGACCCAAGGAGACAACTGGTAGAGGCCTGCGGATCAGCGCTTGCGCGTGGCGGTGGCCGTCTTGGCGGCGGCGACGGCTTGCGTCGACACGGCGTTGAAGTTCGCCTCGGCCACGTCGGTGGCCTGCTTGACGGCCTTCTGGACCGATTCGAAGGCGTTGTTGGCGGCGGCGACGGCGCTCTTCAGCACGGCGACGGCGGTTTCCGAGCCGGCCGGCGCGTTCTTCGAGGCGCTGTCGACGAGGCCGACGAAGGCCTGCTGGGCCTCGGCCGCCTTGGATTCGAAGGCCTTGGTGAATTCGGCGCTGGTGCCCTGGGCGATGTCGTAGAGGTGGCGGTTGTAGGCCGCGGTCTTCTCGGCCAGGGGCTGGAACAGGCTGGCCTGCAGGTTCAGCAGTTCCTGGGCGTCCTTGACGTTCAGCGTCGCCTGGGCGGTGCTCGCGGCGTCGGCGAGGGCGGCCTTCGAGGCGGTCACGTTGAGTTCGACGAGCTTCTCGACGCCTTCGAAGGCCTTGGTGGTCAGGCCGAACAGGGTTTCGAGGTTGGCTTTTTGGGCGGCGAGGATCTGGTCAGCGGTCAGGGCCATTTGGAATCTCCGGTAAGGATGATGGGTGGTGGTCGGTCACGTCGCGCTGCGCCTCGTCGTCTTGTTGCGGTGCAGCATGGGCTCAAGTATAGGCAGCGCAGCGGCGCGATCAAGGGGTTTTTGCTGCTATGCAGCAATCTAGAGCCGGCGTTCTAAATCGCGCCCGGGCGCTGGCACAATCCCCCGCGATGAGCTCCCCCGGCAGCAAACCCACGCCGCACGCCCGGTCCGGCTACCGCGCGTTCCGCAGCATCCCGACGCGCTGGGCCGACAACGACATGTACGGCCACGTCAACAACGTCGTCTACTACAGCTGGTTCGACACCGCGGTCAACGCGC
>CBHTTS010000286.1:0-6935 GCA_966095775.1 uncultured Variovorax sp.
CGGCGCCTCCCCCCACTGGGGGGCGCACCCGGCGGCCCGGCAAAGCCGGTTCCGCGGGTGCCTGGGTTGGAGCGCCGAATGTGCGGGTCTGCCGCCTTGACCACCGCATTTCGTCGGGCTAACAATGATTAGCGCCCTCATAAAAGGAACGACGATGCACGATGATGGAGACAAGGGCGAGTGTTCAATGCTGGATCGTCAGAAGTACGACCCTCCTGGGTACTCGCGGACCACGTTCTTGCGCCACGCGCTGCAGTGCGTGATCGCGGTCATTGCGGCCGGCGCCCTGTTCGCGTCGATCCCCTACTGGGGCGGCGACGACTTTCCGCTCATGGGCCTGATCGTCTACGTGGCCGGCATGGTGTTCGTCGCGATGCCGCTGTGCATGTACTACGAAGCACTGCTGCAGGCGCACCAGGCGCGCGTGGAGCGCGCGCGGCACATGATGCCTAGCTGATGGCGGGACCGGCCTTCACCACCCGCCGCAGCCCTTCGAGCGCCGGATCGACGATCGCGGCCTCGGCACCCACCGCATAGACCGCATAGGCCGGGTAGAGAAACTCGGGCGTGCCGGGCACGCGCCGCAGCCGGCCCGACGCGAGGTGCGCGCGCACCACGTCGTGCCGGAAATAGCCCGTGCCGCCCGCCGCGAGCAGGAACTCGCGGCCCAGCGGTCCGAGGCCCGCGCTCACGGCCGCGTGCGAGAGCTCGGGGAACGCGAGGCCGTGCTGCGCCGCGAACTCGGGCCCCCAGTCGACGTAGACGTAGTCCGCGGGCTGCGGCACCTTCGGCCGCTTCGCGGTCGTGACCATCACGAGCTTCTCCTCGATCAGCAGCTCCACGCGCAGGCCGGGCCGCTGCTGCGGCGCATAGGCGATCGCGATGTCGAGCACGCCCGAGGCCACCTTGTCGAGCAGGTCGTGCGGGAAGCCGACCTCGGTGCGGATCGCGAGATGCGGTGCCGCGCGGCGCATCCAGAGCAGCCACTGCAGCAGCAGCGGATCCCATAGGCTGATCTCGCAGCCGATCGCGAGCACCGCGCGGCTGCCCGCGGGCACTGCGACCTGGTGCCGCGCGCGCTCCCAGACCTGCACCAGCGTGGTCGCATGCGGCAGGAACTGCTCGCCGGCCGGCGTGAGCACCGCGCCCGCCTTGTTGCGCACGAACAGCGCCCGGCCCAGCAGCTCCTCGAGCGTGCGCACGCGCGCGCTCACCGAAGTCTGCGTCACGTGCAGCCGCTCGGCCGCGCGCTGGAAGCTGCGCGTGTCGACGATCGCGAGGAAGGTGCGGGCCAGGTTGATGTCCATCGCCATCGCCGGGAGTTTGGATGCATTATTTTTGCATTCAACTGGCAATTAATATCGTTTTACTTGATGCGAAGGCCGGCGGAAGATGAAGCCATCGACAGCAACCAGGAGCCCTCCAGATGCCCACCCTTCGCCAGCCCTTCTCCATCGGCACCGCCGGGAGCCTCGCCGACGCGCTGCGCGGCCTGCTCGACGAAGCGCTCATGCTCGCCGAGGCGCTGCTGAGCCCGAACAGGATCATTGCCGAGGTGGAGCAGATGCGCGCGCTGCAGGTGGCGGCCGACGACATCGAGGCGACCGATCCGGCCCGCGCGCGCGTGCTGCGCGCACGCGCCTCGCGCATCGGCCTGCGCTGATCAGCCGCCGAGCCGGCTGCGCTCGATGTGGCGGCGCCGCATCGGCCGCAGCACGAACCATGCGAGCAGCGCCGCCGCCGCGTTGACCGCGCTCGCGGCGATGAACACCGCCTGCCAGCTGCCCGTGGCGGCCGCGAGCATGCTCGACAGCGGCACCAGCAGCGAGGCCGTGCCCTTGGCGGTGTAGAGCATGCCGGCATTCGATGCGGCGTACTTGGAGCCGAAGGTGTCGGCGCAGGTCGACGGGAACAGGCTGTAGATCTCGCCCCAGGCGAAGAACACGATGCCCGTGAGGACCACGAACAGCACCGGATGGTGGCCGTAGTGGTAGAGCATCAGGATGCCCACGGCCTCGAGCGCGAAGGCCACGAACATCGTCTGCTCGCGCCCGATGCGGTCCGACACCCAGCCGAAGAAGGGCCGCGTGATACCGTTGAGCACGCGGTCGATCGCGAGCGCGAAGGTCAGCGCGGGCAGCACCAGGCCCATGATGTTCACCGGTACGTCGATGATCTTGAAGTCCTGCGCGATCGGCGCGAGCTGGGCCGTCGCCATCAGTCCGCCGGCGGCCACCATCACGAACATCGCGTACATCACCCAGAACACCGGCGAGCGCAGCACCTCGGAGGGCGCATAGTCGCGCCGCGACTGCTGCACGTTGCCGTGGCCCGCACCGCCCGCATGCGCGGGCGGGCGCGTGAGCGCCCAGGCGAGCAGGAACACGATCAGGCCCTGGCCGATGCCGAAGTACAGGAAGGCCGCCTCGTAGCCGCTGTGGTGGATCATCGTGGAGATCGGGATGATCGTGAGCGCCGAGCCCGCGCCGAAGCCCGCCGCGGTCATGCCGGCCGCGAGGCCGCGCCGGTCGGGAAACCACTTGAGCGCGTTGCCCACGCAGGTGCCGTAGACCGCGCCCGCGCCGATGCCGCCGATCGCCGCGGCGACGTAGAGCACCGGCAGCGACGCGGCGAAGGCGTTGATGACCCAGCCGAGGCCGCAGAGGATGCCGCCCACGAGCACCACGGGCCGCGGCCCGAAGCGGTCGACGAGGTAGCCCTCGATCGGCACCAGCCAGGTCTCGGTGAGCACGAAGATCGTGAACGCCACCTGGATCGCGGCGCGGCTCCAGCCGTGCTTGTCGGCGATCGGGTTGACGAACAGCGTCCAGCCGTACTGAAGGTTGGCGATCATCGCCATGCAGACGATGCCGATCAGCAGCTGACCCCAGCGGTAGGTCAGGGATCGGTCCGCGGTCGTTGCACCGTGGGTGCCGGAGCGGGAAGGCAATGCCGGAGCGGAACCGGCGAGCGTGGTCGTAGGCCGAGTCATGGTCTTTCCTTTGTCTTCATGTTGTGTTTTAAGGAAGAGACGACTGTCGGACGCGCGGCCTCGAAAGCTCTTGACCGCAGTCAATCGGCTGCCCGCACGGGCATCGGTGATATCCCTAGGCCGCGCGCTCAGCGCACGCCGTCGAAGGGCACGATCTGCGCGATCAGCGCGGGGCCGTCGGCGAGCAGGAAGTCCTTGAAGGCCTGCGCCACGGGCGGCAGGCGCTTGGTGCGGCGATGCACCACGTACCAGTTGAGCATCAGCGGAAAGCCCTCGACGTCGAGCACGCGCAGGCTGCCCGCGCGCAGCTCCTGGCTCACGGTGTGGGCCGACATGAAGCTCACGCCCATGCCCGCGATCACCGCCTGCTTGATGGTCTCGGTGCTGCGGATCTCCATCGCGATGTTGATGCCGCTGAGGTCGCCGCCGAAGCCCTCCTCCATCGAGTGCCAGGTGTCGGAGGCCTTCTCGCGCACCACGAAGGGCTCGCGCATGAGCCGCGCGAGCGGGATCCGCGGCACGCCCACGAGCGGATGCCCGGGCGCGGCGACGATCACGTAGGGATGCGGCGCGAAGGCCTGGGCCAGCGTGTCGAGGTCGGTCGGCGGCCGCACCATGATCGCGAGGTCGGTGAGGTTCTCCGCGATGTGCGTCATGAGCTCGGCGCGGTTGTGGACCGTGAAGTTCAGCGTCACGCCGCGATGCCGGCTCGCGAACTCCACCAGGAGGCGCGGGAAGAAGTAGTCGCCTGCGCTGATCACGCCCACGTTGAGCTTGCCGCCCGAGACGCCGTTGTACTGCAGCATGGCGTTCTCGGCCGCCTCGAACTGCTGGATGATCGCGCGGCTGATCTGCAGCAGCTCGGTGCCCGCGGGCGTGAGGTAGATCTTCTTGCCGAACTGCTCGAACAGCGCGTTGCCCGCGTGCTCCTCGAGCTTGCGCACCTGCGTGGAGACGGCCGGCTGCGTGAGGTGCAGCTCCTCGGCCGCGCGCGAGAAGCTCAGCAGCCGCGCCACGGCCTCGAAGACCTTGAGCTGGCGCAGGGTGGCGTGCTTCATGCGGGACGGCGGGACGGCAGCGGCATGGCGGCGATCGTACTGCGCGCGGCCGCGACCCTCGCGCTCACGGCTGCGCGGGTATTCGCGCGACGTGCAGCAGGTTCGTGGTGCCCGACTGCCCGAACGGCAGCCCCGCGACCACCACGACGTCGTCGCCGCCGCCGGCGAAGCCCTCGTCGCGCGCGGTGCGCAAGGCGCAGTCGATCATCTCGGCCACGTCGCGCACGTCGTCGACCAGCACCGCGTGCACGCCCCAGACCATCGCCATGCGGCGCGCGGTCGCGATGTCGGGCGTGAGGCTCAGGATCGGCACCGCGGGCCGCTCGCGCGCGGCGCGCAGGCTCGTGAAGCCCGAGGAGGTGTAGGTCACGGTGGCGGCGGGCGCGAGCAGCGCCGCGACCTGCCGCATCGAGGCGCAGACCGCGTCGGCCGTGGTCGACAGCGCCGCGTCGTGGGTGGCGTCGATGCCCACGCGGTAGGAGGCATCGGACTCCACGCGCGCGACGATGCGCTCCATCATCGCCACGGCCTCGAAGGGGTACCTGCCCGAGGCCGACTCGGCCGACAGCATCACCGCGTCGACGCCGTCGTAGACCGCGGTCGCCACGTCGGACACCTCGGCGCGCGTGGGCACCGGCGCGGCGATCATCGACTCGAGCATCTGCGTCGCCACGACCACGGGCTTGCCGCCCTTGCGGCAGGCGCGCACGATGCGCCGCTGCAGCTCGGGCACGCGCTCGGGCGGCAGCTCCACGCCGAGGTCGCCGCGCGCGACCATCACGCCGTCGCAGAGCGCGACGATCGCGTCGAGGTGCTCGATCGCCGCGGGCTTCTCGAGCTTGGCCATGATCCAGGCGCGGTCGCCGATCAGCGCGCGCGCCTCCTCGATGTCCTCGGGCCGCTGCACGAAGGACAGCGCGACCCAGTCCACGCCCATCGAGAGGCCGCAGGCGAGGTCGTCGCGGTCCTTGGGCGTGAGCGGCGAGATCGGCAGCACCACGCTCGGCACGTTGACGCCCTTGCGGTCGGAGATCGGTCCGCCCACGAGCACGGTGGTCTCGGCGAAGTCGGGGCCGTGGCTGTCCACGCGCAGCCGCAGCTTGCCGTCGTCGAGCAGCAGCTCGGTGCCGACCTGCAGCGCGGCGAAGATCTCGGGATGCAGCAGCGGCGCGCGGTGCGCATGGCCGCTCGAGGGGTTCATGTCGAGCCGGAAGCGCGCGCCCGCCTCGAGCTGCGTGCGCCCGCCCTCGAAGGTGCCGAGCCGGAGCTTCGGCCCCTGCAGGTCGAGCAGCACGCCGATCGGGCGGCCGAACTCCTTCTCGAGCCGGCGGATGGTCTCGAGCCGCCGTGCATGGTCGTGCTGCGTGCCGTGGCTGAAGTTGAGCCGGAACACGTCGACGCCGCGCTCGAACAGCGCCCGGATGGCGGGCTCGTCGGTGGTGGCGGGGCCCAGCGTGGCCACGATCTTCGCGCTGCGCGTGCGTCGCATCGTCGGGCTCCGTTCAGGCCGCGAGGCAGACGCGGCCCTGCTGCGCCTCCATCGTGCGCGCGAGCAGCTTCACCAGCGCGTACACGGTGTCGATGTGCGGCGTGGGCGTCTCGGTCAGGCGCGCGAGCTCGACCACCGCGCCGACCAGCGCGTCGATCTCGGGCGCGCGGCCGGCCTCCACGTCCTGCAGCATCGAGGTCTTGTGCTTGCCCACCTTCTCCGCGCCCGCGATGCGCTTGTCGAGCGTGACGCGGAACTCGATGCCGAGCTTGTGCGCCACGTCCTGCGCCTCGCGCATCATCGCCGCGGCGAGCTCGCGCGACAGCGGGTATTGGCAGATGTCGACCAGCGTGGAGTGCGCGAGGCTGCTGATCGGATTGAAGGTCAGGTTGCCCCAGAGCTTGAGCCAGATCTCGGCGCGGATGTTGTCGAGCACCGGCGCCTTGAAGCCCGCCGCGGTGAGCGCGGCCGAGACGCGGTTCACGCGCTCGCTGCTCGAACCGTCGAGCTCGCCGACCGGGAAGCGGTCGCCCTCGATGTGCCGCACCACGCCCGGCGCGACGAGTTCCGAGGCCGGGTAGACCACGCAGCCGATGACGCGCCCGGCCGGGATCTTCGCGGCCACGAGGCCGCTCGGGTCGACGCTGCGCACCGGCGTGCCCGCGAGCACGCCGCCGTGGTCGTGGAAGTACCAGAACGGGATGCCGTTCTGCATCGTCACCACCACGGTTTCGGGTCCGAAGAGCTTCGGCACCTCGTGCACCACCGCCTCGACCTGGTGCGCCTTCATCGCGAGGACCACGATGTCCTGCGGCCCGGCCCGCTCGTAGCGGTCGGTGGCCTTCACGTCGCGCGCCACCTGCTCCTCGCCGTCGGCGCCGATGAGCTTGAAGCCGTTGGTGGCGATGGCGTCGAGGTTCTGCCCCCGCACGATGAAAGTGACGTCCTCGCCGGCCAGTGCGAGCTTCGCGCCGACGAGGCCGCCGATGGCGCCTGCGCCGATGACTGCAATCTTCATGTCGATCCCCAAGTTGTTGAATCTTTTTCTGCCGGCGCTTCAGCCGTAGCGGTTCGAGAGCCGGCCGATGCCGTCGATCTCGACCTCGACCAGGCTGCCGGGCTTCATCGAGCCGACCCCGACGGAGGTGCCGCAGAGGATCACGTCACCGGGATGCAGGGTCATGTCGAACGAGATCAGACTCACCAGCTGCTGCACCGTGAAGCGCATGTCGCCGATGGGATAGTTCTGGCGCTCCTCGCCGTTGAGCAGCGTGCGCACGACGAGCGTGGCGGGGTCCAGCCCCGTGGCCACCACCGGGCCCATGGGACAGAAGGTGTCAAAGCCCTTGGCGCGCACCCACTGCGCGAACGAGGCGTCGCGGTTCAGGATGTCGGC
>CBHTTS010000287.1:0-6928 GCA_966095775.1 uncultured Variovorax sp.
AGAGCAGCGGACTCATAATCCGTTGGTCGCTGGTTCAAGCCCAGCACGGCCTACCACCGCGTTTTCAGTGCATCCGCGAAAGCAGGCCTCGCAGGCGTGCTATAATCGCAAGCTGTGCGGCTGTAGCTCAGTTGGATAGAGTACTTGGCTACGAACCAAGGGGTCGTGGGTTCGAATCCTGCCAGCCGCACCACTACATCGAAGTCAGGACGCGAAAGCGTCCTGACTTTTTTTTGCCCGCGCGCATCCGCCGGGTCGCCTCGCATGGCGGGCGCGTCAGAAAAGAAAAGACAGCTGCGGATCGGCGCACCGTCCCGGGTGCGGCGCGGCCTCCGATGGCGGCGACTTGGAGCCGATGCCGGTCGCGAACCACCGGAAGGTGTTCATCCGCTGGCGGCCGCGGCCCGTCGTGCGCACGAACAGGTAGCCGGAAGTGGCGTTGCCGAGTTCATCGACCGGGATGCCGGCGGCCCGCAGCGCTGCGATCTCCGCGTTCGCGCGGGTGTCGTACGGCAGTTGGACCGTGATGGTCGCGGTGTGGATGATCTGGTGGAGCATGGCGTCCCGCAAGTGTGGAGAGGGGGCTCGAAGCTTCCTTCCTGCACGACTCATCCGTGAGCGGGCGGGAAGATCAAGTATGTGAACTTTTCCACATACATGGAAAATGTTAATGCTTTGCGCCTCCAGTCACCATTCGCCGGAAGGCGTAGGTACCCGGCGCTACAGTCGGCCATCCACATCGACACCAGCGACCATGGGCCTTCTTTCAACGCAGCGCGCGCTGCCGATCCTCCTGCTCTGCGCGGCCGCGGGGTCGGCCGCGGCGGGAACGATCACCTGCGTCCCGGCCGCGGCGGCCGGCGGCGGCGCGAGGCCGTTCCAGCCGATCCGGAAGCTCTCGATCGACGAGCACGCGCGCACCGTCAACATGGACGTGGTGCGCGCGCGCCCCCAGGGCGCCGAGGCCATGGGCCCGGGGCGCGGCGGCCAGGTCGGCCTGGAGGGAAACCAGACCGGCGGGCCGGGCGATGTGGGCAGTGCCATTCCGGCGGAGGGGATACGGGTCCTGAGCCTCTACAGGCTGTCCAAGGCCGCCGACTGGCACCTGATCGGCGCGGACGTGAGCTTCGCCGGCAAGATGCCGGCGCTGCGCAGCGTCGAGCCCGGCGTGGTTTTGGATTGCCGGCGCTCCGACCTGGGCTGACGCGGCGGACAATCGGGTGCCGCCTGCAACCCGTTGCAGGCCCTTGAGAATTCCAGAGGTTCGGCCTTGAGCAAAGCATTCACGAAGGAAAACGACGCCGACGGCGACGAGGACGGCGGCGACGGCGCCATGCCCGCGCTGCCGAGCGGCAGCAAGAACTACATCACGCCCGCCGGCTATGCGCGGCTGCGCGACGAGCTGCTGCAGCTGATGGACGAGGAGCGGCCGAAGGTGGTCGAGGCCGTGCACTGGGCCGCGAAGAACGGCGACCGCTCGGAGAACGGCGACTATCTCTACGGCAAGAAGCGGCTGCGCGAGATCGACCGGCGCATCCGCTTCCTTTCCAAGCGGCTCGAGATCGCGGAGGTGACCGACCCCTCGGTCCACCATGGCAGCGACCAGATCTTCTTCGGCGCCACCGTGCGCTACGTGGACGAGACCGGCGACGAGCGCAGCGTCACGATCCTCGGCATCGACGAGGCGGACAGCGCCCAGGCGCAGGTCAGCTGGATCTCGCCGATCGCGCGCGCGCTGCTCAAGTCGCGCGAGGGCGACGTGGTGAAGCTCGTGACGCCGGGCGGCGCGCACGAGGTCGAAGTGCTGTCGGTAAGCTATCCCGCGCCGGGCGCAGCGGGGTCGTAGGGCGAAAGGGCGCGGCCCCTCAGGGCGCGGGCACGGTCCTCGCGGCCCGCAGCACCGAGGCCGTGCGCCGCGCGGCGCGCAGCACGGCGTCGAGGTGGGTGCGGTCGCGCACCGCGATCACGAAGCGCAGGTCGGTCGAGTCCTGCGGCGTCTCGTCGGCCATCTCGACGTGGGTGATGTCGGCCTCGGCATCGGCGAGCGTGGCGGCGACGCGCGCGAGCACGCCCTTGTCGTTGCGCACCGTGATCACCACGGCGGTCTCGAAGGTGCGGGTGGGCTCGTCGGCCCATTCGACCGCGAAGAAGCGCTCGCTGTCCTTGTGCCGCAGCCGCTGGCCGACGCCGCAGGCCTCGGTGTGCACCACCAGGCCTTCGCCGTGGCCCAGGTAGCCGACGATCTCGTCGCCCGGGATCGGCCGGCAGCAGAGCGCGAACCGCACCGAGGAGTTCTCGCTGCCGTCGAGCGTCACCGCGCCCTGCGAGATCGTCTCGTGCGAGATGAAGCGCTCGCGGCTCAGCAGCAGCGCGTCGGGCCGCTCGCCGAGCTCGGACAGCATCGCCACGAGCCGCTTGGCCACGATGCTCGCGATGCGCTTGCCCAGGCCGATGTCGGTCAGGAGCTCCGAGCGCGTGCGGTTGCCGGTGAAGCGCAGCAGCTTCTCCCAGAGCGCCTGGTGCTCGGCATCGTCGGCCGGCAGCTTGCTCAGGCCCTCGGCGCGCAGCGCCTGCGCGAGCAGCTTCTCGCCCAGGCCTTCGGATTCCGCATGGGCAAGGGTCTTGAGGTAGTGGCGGATCTTGGAACGCGCGCGGCCGGTGCGCACGAAGCCCAGCCAGGCCGGATTGGGCGTCGAGACCGGCGCGGTGATCACCTCGACCACGTCGCCGTTCTTGAGCTCGGTGCGCAGCGGCACCTGGTCGCCGTTGATGCGCGCGGCGGAGGTGTGGTCGCCGATGTTGCTGTGGATCGCGTAGGCGAAGTCGACCACCGTGGCGCCGCGCGGCAGCGCGAGGATCTGGCTCTTGGGCGTGAAGACGTAGACCGCGTCGGGGAACAGGTCGACCTTGACGTGGTCCCAGAACTCGGCGGCGTCGCGCGTCTCGTCCTGGATGTCGAGCAGCGACTGCAGCCACTTGGTGCCGAGGCGGTCGTTGCTCGCGGTGTTCGGATCGGCGGCCTTGTAGAGCCAGTGCGCCGCCACCCCGGATTCGGCGACCACGTGCATCGCCTCGGTGCGCAGCTGGAACTCCACGTTCACGCCGGCCGGCCCCACGAGGGTGGTGTGCAGCGACTGGTAGCCGTTGAGCTTGGCGATCGCGATGTGGTCCTTGAACTTGCCCGGCAGCGGCTTGTACATCTGGTGCAGGATGCCCAGGCCGGTGTAGCAGGCGATCACGTTCGGCACGATCAGCCGGAAGCCGTAGATGTCGGTCACCTGGGCGAAGCTCAGGTGCTTTTCCTCCATCTTGCGGTAGATGGAATAGAGCGTCTTCTCGCGGCCCGCGATCCGCACGGTCATGTTCGCGTTGGCGAAGGCGGCCTCGACCTCGCGCTGGACCTTCTGGATCAGGTCGCGCCGGCGCCCGCGGGCCTTGGCGACCGCCTTCGAGAGCGTGGCGTAGCGCCAGGGCTTGAGGTGGCGGAACGACAGCTCCTGCAGCTCGCGGTAGGTCTGGTTCAGGCCGAGCCGGTGCGCGATCGGGGCGTAGATGTCGAGCGTCTCGCGCGAGATCCGGGCCCATTTCTCGCGCGGGGCGTCGGCCAGGGTGCGCATGTTGTGGGTGCGGTCGGCCAGCTTGACCAGGATGACCCGCACGTCGCGCGCCATGGCGAGCAGCATCTTGCGGAACGACTCGGCCTGGTTTTCCTCGCGGGTGTTGAACTGCAGCTTGTCGAGCTTGGTGAGGCCGTCGACCAGCTCGGCCACCGGTGCGCCGAAGCGCTCGATCAGCTCGGGCTTGGTGACGCCGCAGTCCTCGATCGCGTCGTGCAGCAGCGCGGCCATCAGCGCCTGGGCGTCGAGCTTCCATTCGGCGCACTGCGCCGCCACGGCGATCGGGTGGGTGATGTAGGGTTCGCCGCTGTTGCGCAGCTGTCCCAGGTGGGCTTCGTCGGCGAAACGGTAGGCGCGCCGGACCAGCTCGGTGTCTTCGGGGCTCAGGTAGTCGAGCCGGTCGGTCAGCGCGGCGAAGCTCGCGGCGGCCGCATTCAGCGCCGCCGGGCTCGGCTTCGGCGTGCCCGAGGGGGCATGGGACTGACTTTTGGCGACCGCGCTCATGGCTATCACTTTAGCGTGACCGCCGTATGGACGCGTCCAGACGTAAAAAAAGCACCGCCTGGCGGTGCCTTTTCGTTGCAGGTCTGCGTCAGATCAGCCCGGCACTTTCTTGAGCATCTCGAGGCCGATCTTGCCTTCGGCGATCTCGCGCAGGGCGGTCACGGCGGGCTTGTTCTTGCTCTCGATCTTGGGCGCGTGGCCCTGGCTCAGCATGCGCGCGCGGTAGGTGGCGGCCAGAACCAGCTGGAAACGGTTGGGGATCTGGGTCAGGCAGTCTTCGACGGTGATGCGGGCCATGGTGGGAGTCCTTCGGTCTGTGAGCAGGAAATCAGGGGATGTTCAGTGCGGCGAATGTGTCGGCACGTGCGCGGCGCTGTGCAGAGTACCGAAGCCGCTGCGCGTGGACGATCGCCTTGAGATCGAAAAGCGCGCGCTCAAATAACTCGTTGATTATAACGAAGTCGAATTCCCCCGCCCGGGCCATCTCCTCGGCCGCGTTGCGCAGCCGCAGTTCGATGACCTCGGCGCTGTCCTCGCCGCGGCGCTCGAGCCGGGAGCGCAGTTCCTCCCAGCTCGGCGGCAGGATGAAGATCATGACCGCATTGGCGAAGGTCTGGCGGATCTGCAGCGCGCCCTGGAAGTCGATCTCGAGGATCACGTCCGCGCCCGAGGCGATCCGTTCCTCGATCGCCTTCTTGGAGGTGCCGTAGCGGTGGCCGTGCACGTGCGCCCATTCGACGAAGCCGTCGGCCGCGACCATGGCGTCGAACTCGGTCGGCGAGACGAAGAAGTACTCGCGGCCGTGCTTTTCCTGCCCGCGCGGCGAGCGCGTGGTGTGCGACACCGAGGGCTGGACCGCCGAGTCGAGCTCCATGAGCGCCTTGACCAGGCTCGATTTGCCGGCACCGCTCGGTGCCGCCACGACAAAGATGTTGCCTGGGTATTCCATGGGCTCGTTCATTCGATGTTCTGTACCTGTTCGCGCATCTGCTCGATCAGCACCTTCATGTCCACCCCGATGCGGGTGAGCTCGAGGGCGGCCGACTTGGAGCCCAGTGTATTGGCCTCGCGGTGCAGCTCCTGGATCAGGAAGTCGAGCCGCTTGCCGATCTCGCCGCCCTTCTTGAGCAGGCGCTCGATCTCGTCGAGGTGCGAGGTGAGCCGCGTGAGCTCTTCCGCCACATCGATGCGGATCGCGAAGGCGGTCGCCTCCGTCAGCGCCCGGTCCTGCGCGGTCTCGGGCAGCGTGCCGCCCGTCAGGCCCATGGCCTCCTGCCAGCGCTCGAGGAAGCGCGCGCGCTGCTGCTCGACCAGCTGCGGGATCAGCGGTCCGGCCTGCGCGACCAGGGTGCGCAGCTGGGCCACGTGGGCCTCGAGCATCTTGGCGAGGCGGGCGCCTTCGCGCTGCCTGGCCGCGACCAGCGCCTCGAGCGCCTTGCCGGCCACCTCGAGCAGGTCGGGGCCCCAGTCGCCGCGCGCCGCGCTTTCGCCGCCGGCGAGCCGCAGCACGTCGGCCACGCTGAGTTCGCGCGCGCTCGGCAGCCAGGCCCGGATGCCGTCCTGCACCCCGTTGAGCCGCTGCAGCAGCCTGGCCGAGGGCTCCACGATGCCCGCCTGGGCGTTGCTTTCGATGGCGGCGCGCAGTTCGACCTTGCCGCGCTTGAGCCTGGCCGTGAGGAGTTCGCGCAGCGCGGTCTCGTGCTGGCGCAGCTCTTCGGGCAGCTTGAAGCTCAGGTCGAGGAAGCGGCTGTTGACCGAGCGGATTTCGACTCCGAGCCGGCCCGCGGCGCCAGGCGCCGCGTCGGCGCCGGAGTGGCTGCCGGCGGGCCCGTTCTGGCCGCTGGCGTAGCCGGTCATGCTGTAAACTGGCATTGCGCCTCTCTGTGGTTCTGCTTGCGTGCACCGAGGCGTCGGCAAGGCGTTCGCTTGCCGCACCATCGCCTTCGGGCGAAACTCCCGGATTATGTCAAAGGTCAAGCCTTCGCCCCTGCCGCCCGATACGGTCATTGGCGGTTACCGCATCGTTCGCCGGCTTTCCGCGGGTGGGTTTGGCGTCGTCTACCTCGCGATCGACCCGAGCGGCCAGCAGGTCGCGATCAAGGAATACCTGCCGTCCTCGCTCGCCACGCGCGGGCCGGGCGAGCTCACGCCCCAGGTGCCGCCCGAGAAGCTGTCGCTCTACCGGCTCGGCCTGAAGAGCTTCTTCGAGGAAGGGCGCTCGCTCGCGCAGATCTCGCACGCCTCGGTGGTCAGCGTGCTCAACTTCTTCCGCGAGAACGAGACCGTCTACATGGTGATGAACTACCTGGAGGGCGCCACCCTGCAGGATTTTGTCGTCACCGCGCGCGACCTCAAGCGCCCCAAGGTGTTCCGTGAATCGACCATCCGCTCGCTGTTCGACGAGATCCTGCGCGGGCTGCGCATCGTGCACCAGTACAAGATGCTGCACCTCGACATCAAGCCCGCGAACATTTTCGTGACCGACGAGGACCGCGCGGTGCTGATCGACTTCGGCGCCGCGCGCGAGGTGCTGAGCAAGGAAGGCATCTTCATCCGCCCGATGTACACGCCGGGCTTCGCCGCGCCCGAGATGTACCGCCGCGACTCCTCCATGGGCCCGTGGACCGACATCTACGCGATCGGCGCCTGCATCTACGCCTGCATGCAGGGCTACCCGCCCAACGACGCGCCGCAACGCCTGGAGAAGGACCGCCTCGCGCTGGCCCTGTCGCGCCTGCGCGGCGTGTACTCCGACAACCTGATCGAGGTGGTCGAGTGGTGCATGTCGCTCGACCCGCTGTCGCGGC
>CBHTTS010000288.1:0-6892 GCA_966095775.1 uncultured Variovorax sp.
CCATCACCGCGGCCGAGCCGATGAAGCAGCCGTGCGGCTGCAGCGTGTCGAAGTCGAGCGGGATGTCGCCCATGCGCGCCGGCAGGATGCCGCCCGAGGCCCCGCCCGGCAGGTAGGCGTAGAGCGTGTGGCCGTCGAGCATGCCGCCGCAGTATTCGTCGATCAGCTCCCGCACGGTGATGCCCGCGGGCGCCAGCTTGACGCCCGGATGCTTGACGCGGCCGCTCACGCTGAAGCTGCGCAGCCCCTTGCGGCCGTGGCGGCCGAAGCCGCTGAACCAGGCCGCGCCCTTCTGGACGATGTCGCGGACCCAGTAGAGGGTCTCGAAGTTGTGCTCCAGCGTCGGGCGTCCGAACAGGCCGACCTGCGCGATGTACGGCGGGCGCATGCGCGGCTCGCCGCGCTTGCCCTCGATGCTCTCGATCATGGCCGACTCCTCGCCGCAGATGTAGGCGCCGGCGCCGCGGCGCAGCTCGATCTGCGGCAGCGCGCAGGGCGGATCGGCCTGCAGCCGCGCGATCTCGGCCGCGAGCAGCGCGCGGCAGTCGTGGTATTCGTCGCGCAGGTAGATGTAGCACTGCTCGATCCCGACGACCTGCGCGGCGATCAGCAGGCCCTCGAGGAAGCGGTGCGGATCGCGCTCGAGGTAGGTGCGGTCCTTGAAGGTGCCGGGCTCGCCCTCGTCGATGTTCACCGCCATCAGGCGCGGCGCCGGCTGCTCGCGCACGATGCGCCACTTGCGCCCGGCCGGGAAGCCCGCGCCGCCGAGGCCGCGCAGGCCGGAGTCCTCCATCGCCTTGAGCACCGCCTCGGGGTCTTCCTCGCCGTCGACCAGCGCGGCGGCGAGCGCATAGCCGCCGTGGGCGCGGTAGGTGGCGTAGTCGGTGAAGGCCGGCATCGACTCGATCGCGCCGGGCGGCGGCGAGATGCTCCTTTCGGCGAACTGCGCGGCGTCGAAGTGGGCGACCGGCGGCGTGCTCTCGGCCGCGGGCTGCCTGAAGGCGTGCAGCACGCGGTCCGGCGTCGCGAGCGGCACCGCCTGCCGGTCGACCACCACCGCGGGCGCCTGCTCGCAGCGGCCGACGCAGGGCGCGGCGATCACGCGCACCTCCGAGCTCTCGGCGCCGAGCAGCGCCGGCAGCCGCGCGAGCAGGTCCTTCGCGCCCGCGAGCTCGCAGGCCAGCCCGTCGCACACGCGCACCGTGAGCCCGGGCGCGGCCTCGTCGCCGCGCACCACCTCGAAGTGGTGGTAGAAGGTCGCGACCTCGTAGACCTCGGCCATCGGGATGTTCATCTCGCGCGCCAGCGCCACCAGGTGCCGGTCGTGCAGGCAACGGTAGGCGTCGTTGAGCTTGTGCAGGTGTTCGATCAGCAGGTCGCGCCGGTGCCCCTGGGGCGGGCGCGCGCCGATCAGGGCGCGCACCTCGACGAGCGCCGCCTCCTCGGGCTGGCGGCCCTTGAGCTTGCTCTTGCGGCGGATGCGCTCGCGCATCTCCTCGGGGGTGGCGAGCGGCACGATGGCGTGCGGCCGGCTTGTCTCGCGGTTGGTGGCTGGGTGGTTGTTCACTGCCTGGGCCTTTTCTTCGATGTCTGGCGAAAACCCCCTTCGGCAAATGCTTTCATAGGGGTCGGCCGAGTGTGTGGGCCGCCCCCGGGCGCGTCAAATTCGATCGGAACATCGATCGATTCAATAACTAAATGGCTATGGTTCGCCGGCCCCGGGCCGGCGGCGGCGCGGGCCGGGCTATTCGCCGAGCGCGCCGCTGTGCAGCCGCACCTGCTCGCGCCAGGCCGGCGTGTCCAGGAACGCCAGCGCCGCGTCGAGCGCGCGCGAGGGCCGCACGCCGGTCTGGGTCATGAAGCCCAGCGGCGTCTTGACCTCGGGGCCCACGAGCGGCAGCGCCTCGAGCTCCCGGTAGCTGCGCACCGCCGCGACCATCGAGCCCGGCAGCACGCTGCTGACGCTGCCCGCGAGCACGGCGAGCGCCAGGGTCAGCACCGAATTGGTCTCGATCGCGGGCGCGAGCGCCACGCCGGCCTCGCGCAGCGCCTGGTCGATGATCGAGCGGTTGTGCATGTCGGGCGTCAGCAGGCACAGCGGCAGCCTGCCGGCCTCGGCCCAGGCGACCGGCTGGCCGATGCGCAGCTGGTCGTCGGAAGGACGGGCCGCGCGGCGCAGCAGGTAGTAGTGCTCGACGCTCTGCGGCCAGGCCGTGAGCTTGATGCCCGGCAGGTGCATGCGCTCGATGTAGCCGAGCGCGAGGTCGATCGAGAGGCTCTCGAGCCCCGTCTCGAGGTCCTGCGAGCTCATCGACAGCACCGCGGGCACGATCCCCGGGTGCCGCTCGTGCAGCATGGCCGCGAAGCGCGAGAGCATCGGAATGGCCGTGGGCACGGCCGCCATGCGCAGCCGGCCGCGCGGCTGGCCCTCCTCGCTGCGCAGCTCCTGCTGCAGCACCTCGTTGTCGCGCAGCATGCGCTGCGCGGTGGCGAGCACCCGCTCGCCCTCGTGCGTGAGCCCGACGTAGACGCGCCCGCGCTTGACGATCACCACGCCGAACTCGGACTCCAGCGAGCGCAGCGCGTTCGACAGCGCCGGCTGCGTGATGTGGCAGGCCTGCGCCGCGCGCCCGAAATGCTTGTGCTCGCTGAGCGCGACCAGGTAGCGCATCGAGGCGAGGAGGTTCATGGGCGCTCAGGTATTCTTGCTGACCGTGATGGTGGGGAACTTGGCCGAGAAGTCCTTCGCCTTCTCGGCGATGCCGACGGCGACGCGGCGCGCCACGTCGCGGTAGATGCCGGCCACGCTGCCGTCGGGATCGGCCACCACGGTGGGCTTGCCGCTGTCGGCCTGCAGCCGGATGTTGATGTCCAGCGGCAGCGCGCCGAGGTACGGCATCCCGTACTGCTCTGCCATCTTCTTGCCGCCCTCGGCGCCGAAGATGTGCTCGGCATGGCCGCAATTCGAGCAGACGTGCACCGCCATGTTCTCGACGATGCCGAGGATCGGCACGCCGACCTTCTCGAACATCTTGATGCCCTTCTTCGCGTCGAGCAGCGCGATGTCCTGCGGCGTGGTCACGATCACCGCGCCGGTCATCGGCACGCGCTGCGACAGCGTGAGCTGGATGTCGCCGGTGCCCGGCGGCATGTCGACGATCAGGTAGTCGAGGTCCTTCCAGTTGGTCTGGCGCAGCAGCTGCTCCAGCGCCTGGGTGGCCATCGGGCCGCGCCAGATCATGGCTTCGTCGGCGTCGACCAGGAAGCCGATCGACATCACCTGCACGCCGTGGTTCTCGAGCGGCTCCATGGTCTTGCCGTCCTCGCTCTCGGGCCGGCCCTCGATGCCGAGCATCATCGGCTGGCTCGGCCCGTAGATGTCGGCGTCGAGCAGGCCGACCGCGGCGCCCTCGGCGGCGAGCGCGAGCGCGAGGTTGGCGGCCGTGGTGCTCTTGCCCACGCCGCCCTTGCCCGAGGCCACGGCGATGATGTTGCGCACGTTGGGCATCAGCTGCACGCCGCGCTGCACCGCATGGCTGATCACCTTCGTGACGATGTTGACCGAGACGTTCTCCACGCCCGGCACGGTCTTGGCGGCCGCGACCAGCGCCTTGCGGATCGCCGCATGCTGGCTCCTGGCCGGATAGCCGAGTTCGAGCTCGAACGAGACGTCGCCGTCCGAGACCTGGACGTTCCGGATCGAGCGGGTGGCGGTGAAATTCTTGCCTGTGTTGGGATCGGCGACGGCCTTGAGCGCGTCCATGAGCCCGTCCTGGGTGAGTGCCATTGATCTAACTCCTGAATGGCGGGTAGTCTAGTGGCTTGCCCCGGGGCCCATGCGGCGCCTCCCGAACAACCACAACGACGACCCATGTCCCACCCTCCTGCCGCCACCGGCCTGCTGCTGACCGGCGGCGGCGCCCGGGCCGCCTACCAGGTCGGCGTGCTCGAGGCGATCGCCGGCCTGCGGCGCGCCGCGGGCTTCGCGGGCCGGCCGACCCCCTTCCCGGTGATCACCGGCACCTCCGCCGGCGCCATCAACGCGGCCGCCCTCGCCTGCGGCGCCGACGACTTCGACGGCATCGTCGCGCGCATCGCCGAGGTCTGGCGCGACTTCCGCGCGGAACAGGTCTACCGGGCCGACGCGCTCTCGGTGCTCGGCAGCGGCGCGCGCTGGCGCATGTGGCTCGGGCTCGGCCGCTTCGCGGCCAACTGGGCGCGGCTCAAGCCGCGCTCGCTGCTCGACAACACGCCGCTGGCCGAGCTGCTGGCCCGCCTGGTGCCGCTCGAGCGGCTGCCCGGCCTGATGCGGCAGGGCCAGCTGCAGGCGCTCGCGGTCACGGCCTCGAGCTACAGCTCGGGGCAGCACGTGACCTTCTTCGACGCCGCCGTGCCGATGGAGCCCTGGGTGCGCTCGCAGCGCCTCGCGGTGGCGGGCCCGCTCAGCCATGCGCACCTGCTGGCCTCGTCGGCCATTCCCTTCGTGTTCCCGGCCACGGCGCTGACCTTGCAGGGGCACACCGAGTATTTCGGCGACGGCTCGATGCGCCAGTCGGCGCCGATCGCCGCCGCGATCCACCTGGGCGCCACGCGCATCCTGGTGATCGGCGCCGGCCGCATGCACGAGCCGCGCGAGGCCGACGCGCCCAACACCTACAGCGGCTATCCGACGACCGCGCAGATCGCCGGCCATGCGCTGTCGAGCATCTTCCTCGACGCGCTCGCGGTCGACATCGAGCGGCTGCGCCGCATCAACCACACGCTCGGCCTGATTCCCGAGCAGAGCCGCGGCGCGAGCACGCTGCGCCCGATCGACCTGCTGGTGATCTCGCCGTCCGAGCGGATCGACGCGATCGCGGCGCGCCACGCGGGCGCGCTGCCGGGCGCGGTGCGCCACCTGCTCGGCGGCTCGAAGGCCTCGGCCACGACCGAGGTCAAGGGCGCCGCGCTCGCGAGCTACCTGCTGTTCGAGTCGGCCTACACGCGCGAGCTGATGGCGCTGGGCCGCGCCGACACGCTGCGGCAGCGCGAGGAGGTGCTGCGCTTCTTCGGCTGGGACTAGGCCTCGGCGATGCCGAGCTCGGCGCAGACGCGCCCGAGCAGCGCCTTGAGCGACGCCACCTCGCCCTCGAGCCGCGCGAGATTGGCCTTGAGCGCCGCCACCTCGCCGAGCGAATCGTCGTGCGCCGCCGCGCGCGGCGCATCGCCCGCGCCCGCGGCCTCCTCGGCCGGCGTGCCGCTCAGCAGGTGGGCCCAGCGGCTCTCGCGCGCGCCGGGCAGCCGCGCGAGCTTGACCACCAGGGCGCCGGCCGGGCGCTCGGCGAGCTCCTCGAGGAAGCCCTCGACCGAGGAGATGTCGGCGAAGTTGTGCATGCGGTCGCAGGCGATGCGCAGTTCGCCCGCGGTCTGCGGGCCGCGCAGCATCAGCACGGTGAGCAGCGCCACCGATTGCGAGGGCACGCGCAGCACGCGGTCGATGTTGTGCTCGTAGCGGAAGGCGCGGCCGCCGCTGGTTTCGGCCACCAGGCTGTAGCCCTTGAGGCTGTCGAGCGCGGCCTGGACCTGCGCCTCGGTGAGATCGAGCACGGGGTTGCGGCTGGTTTTCTGGTTGCAGCCCGAGACCAGCGAATTGAGCGTCAGCGGGTAGCTGTCGGGCACGGTCTTCTGCTTTTCGGCCAGCACGCCGAGCACGCGGGTTTCGATGAGCGAGAGGATCGGAAGCGAAGGGTTCATGGTTCGAAGGGAAGGTCGTCGGGCCGCCGCTCAGGGCAGCGCCACGCCGAGTATCGGTCCGAGCTCGCGCCGGAAGTCGCTGCGCCCGAGCGCGCGCGAATGCAGCGCCGAGACGGTGCCGTCGAGATAGAGCGCGTCGCGGCAGTGCAGCACGTCGCGGAAGTAGAGCGCGAACTCGTGGAAGCTGACCGGCTCCTCGCTGATCACGAACACCGCCTTGCCGTCCGCGATGCCGACGCCGTTGCGGATCTTGCGCGAGTCCGAGTCCGGGATGAAGCGCGGATGCACCGCCCCGTGGCGCAGCAGCAGCGGCCCCGACTGGGTGGCGAGCCGCACCTGCTCGCGCTTCGCGAGCGCGGGGTATTCGGAGGACTCCACGACGCGCGCGCCGCGCTCCGAGACGAGGAACACGCCGTTGGGCTTCAGGAAGAAGTTGCCCGCGCCCGCGTCGAGGTTGAGCGGCGCGAGCTCCCGCCCGTCCTGCACGAACAGGCCCACGGGCGAGAAATCGGCGTGGTACATGCCCGCGTTCACCGCGAACACGAGCTGCCGGTCCCGCGCCGCGAGCCAGGCCTCGAGCCGGTCGAAGCGCTGGAACACGGCCCCCGCCTCGTCGCGCAGGAACAGCTCGAGCCGCTCGGTCCGCGGGTCGACCTCGACCACGGTGTAGCGCGGCTCCGCGGCCGCGGTCGCGACGCCGGCCGCGGCGACCGCGAGGCCGACCGCGCACGAGACCGCCAGCAGGCGCAGCAGCTTCTTCATCGTGGCCGGGGCCGCGCCGCCGCGCTTCAGCCGTTGCGGATGCGGCTCACCAGCGCCTGGGTGAAGGCGGCGGTGTTCGCGCTGCCGCCCAGGTCGCCGGTGCGGACCTTGTCGACGTTGAGCGTGTCGTCGATCGCCTGGCGCAGCCGCGCGGCGAGCTCGGGGCGCTTGACGTGCTCGAGCATCAGCGCGCCCGCGAGCAGCAGCGCGGTCGGGTTGGCGATGCCCTTGCCCGCGATGTCGGGCGCCGAGCCGTGCACCGCCTCGAAGATCGCGGCATCGGTGCCGATGTTGGCGCCCGGCGCCATGCCCAGGCCGCCGACCAGCCCCGCGACCAGGTCCGACAGGATGTCGCCGAACAGGTTGGTGGTGACCAGCATGTCGAACTGCCAGGGGT
>CBHTTS010000289.1:0-6876 GCA_966095775.1 uncultured Variovorax sp.
GAGCAGTTCCCGGCCGAGACCGAGCAGAAGTACATCAGCTACATCAAGGAGCTGCTCGCGCCGCGCTATGCCGAGTTCATCGGCAAGGAGATCCAGACCGCGTACCTCGAGAGCTACAGCGAGTACGGCCAGAACATCTTCGACCGCTACGTCACGTATGCCGACTACTGGATCCAGGACCAGGAGTTCCGCGACGTCGACACCGGCGAGGTGTTCGACCGCGCCGCGCTCAATGCCGAGCTCGAGAAGATCGAGCGGCCCGCCGGCATCGGCAACCCGAAGGACTTCCGCAACGAGATCGTCAACTTCGTGCTGCGCGCGCGCGCCGGCAACGCCGGGCGCAACCCGGCCTGGACCAGCTACGAGAAGCTGCGCGCCGTGATCGAGAAGAAGATGTTCTCGAACACCGAGGAACTCCTGCCGGTGATCAGCTTCAACACGAAGAGCAGTGCCGAGGAACAGAAGAAGCACGAGGACTTCGTGACCCGCATGGTCGAGAAGGGCTATACGGCCAAGCAGGTGCGCCTGCTTTGCGAGTGGTACCTGCGGGTGCGCAAGAGTTCGTAGCGACAGTCCATCGCGGCGGCGCCCCGGCGTCGCCCCCTTTTCGCAAGGAGCTTTGAGAACATCGTGGCCATCCTGCAGCAGATCATCGACCGCCGGCTCTCGGGCAAGAACAAATCCATCGGCAACAGGGAGCGTTTCCTGCGCCGATACCGAGGGCAGATCCAGGAGGCCGTGCGCCGCGCGGTCAGCGGACGCAACATCCGCGAACTGGAGCAAGGCGAAGACGTGACCCTGCCGCGCCGCGACGTCTCGGAGCCCGTGTTCGGCCACGCGCGCGGCGGCGACCGCGAATACGTGCATCCGGGCAACCAGGAATACCTCAAGGGCGACCGCATCGCACGGCCCGAGGGGCAGGCCGGCGGCGGCTCGGGCAGCGGCGAGGCCGGCGACGGCGGCGAGGGCGAGGACGACTTCGTGTTCCGCCTCACGCGCGAGGAATTCATGCGCGTCTTCTTCGACGACCTCGCGCTGCCGCACCTGGTGCGCACGCAGATCGCCGACGTGCCCGAGTGGAAGAGCCACCGCGCGGGCTTCACCAACGACGGCACGCCCAACAACCTGCACGTGGTGCGCTCGATGCGCGGCGCCCTCGCGCGCCGCATCGCGCTCGGCGGCGAGCCGCGCAAGGAGCTGAAGCGCCTCGAGGCCCACCTCGAGCACCTCAAGGCCCATCCGCAGGCGGCGCAGGGCTTCATCCAGGCCGAGATCAAGGAGACCGAGGAACGCATCGCCGAGCTGCGCCGCGGCATGCGGCACGTGCCCTACATCGATCCGATCGACCTGCGCTACCGCAACCGCGTGAAGACCCCGGTGCCGAGCGCCAAGGCCGTGATGTTCTGCCTCATGGACGTCTCGGGCTCGATGGACGAGGCGCGCAAGGACATGGCCAAGCGCTTCTTCATGCTGCTGTACATGTTCCTCACGCGCCACTACGAGACCATCGACCTCGTGTTCCTGCGCCACCACACGCAGGCGCAGGAGGTCAGCGAGGACGAGTTCTTCCATGCCACCGAGACCGGCGGCACCGTGGTGTCGAGCGCGCTGGTGCTGATGGACGAGATCGTCAAGGCGCGCTACCCGAGCGGCGAGTGGAACATCTACGGCGCGCAGGCGAGCGACGGCGACAACTGGCACCAGGACAGCGGCCGCTGCCGCGAGCTGCTGGTCGAGAACATCCTGCCGGTGGTGCGCTACTACGCCTACGTGCAGGTCGCCGAGACCGAACAGAACCTGTGGCAGGAATACGCGCAGCTCGAGGGCATCGAGCCCAACTTCGCGATGCGCAAGGTGTCGGAGGCGCGGGACATCTATCCGGTGTTCCGCGAACTCTTCAAGAAGGAGGGAGCCGCCGCATGACCACGTCCGACCACCCTCCCCTCGAACGGCTGGAGCGGCTGCCGAGCCCTTCCGACTGGACCTTCGAGCTCATCGAGACCTACCACGCCGAGATCGCGAAGACGGCCAAGGGCTACGGCCTCGACGTGTACCCGAACCAGCTCGAGGTCATCACGGCCGAGCAGATGATGGACGCCTACGCGAGCGTGGGCATGCCCATGATCTACCGCCACTGGTCGTACGGCAAGCAGTTCATCACCACCGAGAAGAACTACCGGCGCGGCCACATGGGCCTGGCCTACGAGATCGTCATCAACAGCGACCCGTGCATCGCCTACCTCATGGAGGAGAACACGCTGCCCATGCAGGCGCTGGTGATGGCGCACGCCTGCTTCGGCCACAACTCCTTCTTCAAGGGCAACTACCTGTTCCGCATGTGGACGGACGCCTCGTCCATCATCGACTACCTGGTCTATGCCAAGAGCTACATCGCCGAGTGCGAGGAGCGGCACGGCCTGGACGCGGTGGAGGAGATCCTGGACGCCTGCCACGCGCTGATGAACTACGGCGTGGACCGCTACCGCCGGCCGCAGAAGATCAGCATGGTCGAGGAGGAGCAGCGCCGCAAGGAACGCGAGGCCTACCTGCAGCAGCAGGTCAACGACCTGTGGCGCACGCTGCCGCGCATGCCCGGCAAGCAGCAGAAGAAGGAGCACAAGCGCTATCCCGAGGAGCCGCAGGAGAACCTGCTGTACTTCATCGAGAAGAACGCGCCGCTGCTCGAGCCCTGGCAGCGCGAGGTGGTGCGCATCGTGCGCAAGATCGCGCAGTACTTCTATCCGCAGCGCCAGACCCAGGTCATGAACGAGGGCTGGGCCACCTTCTGGCACTACACGCTGCTCAACACCATGTACGACCGCGGCCAGCTCGCCGACGGCTTCATGATGGAGTGGCTGAGCTCGCACACGGGCGTGATCTTCCAGCCGCCGGTCGGCCATCGCGCCTACAGCGGGATCAACCCCTATGCGCTGGGCTTCGCGATGTTCACCGAGCTGCGCCGGGTGTGCGAGAGCCCGACCGACGAAGACCGCCGCTGGTTCCCCGACTTCGCGGGCACCGACTGGCTCAAGACGCTCGACTACGCGATGCGCAACTTCAAGGACGAGAGCTTCGTCGGCCAGTTCCTGAGTCCGAAGACGATGCGCGACTTCCGCCTGTTCGCGATCCGCGACAACCAGAGCGAACCCGAGCTCGAGGTGTCGGCGATCCACGACGACAGCGGCTACCACGCGCTGCGCGAGTCGCTGTCACGCCAGTACGACATCGGCAGCCGCGAGCCCGACATCCAGGTGTGGAACGTCAACATGCGCGGCGACCGCGCGCTCACGCTGCGCCACACGCAGCGCAACAACCTGCCGCTCCACGACAACGCCGAGGAGGTGCTCAAGCACGTCGCCCGGCTCTGGGGCTTCGACGTGCACCTCGAGAGCGTCGATGCCCACGGCCACATCAGCCGCAGCTGGAAGGCCGCGGCGCCGCGGCAGGTCGATTGATCGATCAACCCGCGAGCGCGGCGATCGCGAGCGCGTAGCCCTTCACGCCCAGCCCCACGATGATGCCCTTGGCCGCCGGCGAGATGTACGAGCGGTGGCGGAACTCCTCGCGCGCATGCACGTTCGAGATGTGCAGCTCGATCAGCGGCACGCTCGCGCCCTTGATCGCGTCGTGCAGCGCGATCGAGGTGTGGGTGTAGGCGCCGGGGTTCATCACCACGCCGACCATGCGGCCCGCGGCGACTTCGCGGCCCGCTTCCTGGATCCAGTCGATCAGCACCCCCTCGTGGTTCGACTGGCGGCATTCGATCTCCACGCCGTGCTTCGCCCCCGCCTCCTGGCACAGGCGCTCGACGTCGGCGAGCGTGTCGCGACCGTACTGCTCCGGTTCGCGCGTGCCGAGCAGGTTGAGGTTGGGGCCGTTGAGTACGAGGATTTTCTTCATGGTGCGCAAGAGGTGGCGTCGGACGATCCCGCCATTATCGGCGTCGCCGCGGCAGCGGCCCGACTTGCGCTAAGGTGGCGCGCATCATGGACACCGACATTTCCGCCTGGCATCCCGTCGCGCGCTCGGCCGAGCTGCGCGCGGGCGCCAACATCGTCGCGGGCTTCGCCGCGGACCAGGAACTCGCGCTCTGGCGCGCGGCCGACGGCAGCGCGCAGGCCTGGGAGAACCGCTGCCCGCACCGCAGCGTGCGCTTCACGCTCGGCGCGGTGACGGGCGACCACCTGGCCTGCGCGTACCACGGCTGGCAGTACGCCGCGGGCAGCGGCCAATGCACGCGCATCCCCGCGCACCCGGCGCTGGCGGTGCCGCCGAGCGTGTGCGCGAAGACCTTCCACGCGGTCGAGCGCGCCGGCATGCTGTGGGTCGCGCTCTCGCCCGCCGCCCCGCCGCGGCCGCCCGAGGACGACACGCTGCCGCCGGGCTGGTCGTTCTGCCGCAGCCTCGGCCTGGAGGCCGGCGCCGAGGCCGTGCGCGCCGCCCTCGCGGAGCGCGGCTTCAGCGGCCGCACGCCGGCGGCGCTGCGCGGCCGGCTGGCGGGCATCGACACCGTGGCCTTCGTGCTCGACGCCCGGCCGCAACTGGCCTTCGTCCATCTCTGGAGCGAGGCGGCGCCGGGCAGCGCGGCCATGAAGCAGCTGCAGCGCGCCGCGCGCGCGCTGCGCGCGGAGATCGAATCGACGCCGGCGGACGCCGGCCGCACGCCATGAACGCCTTCCTCACCGACGACCCCAACATGCTCGACGACTGGCTCGTCGTCGGCCCCGTCGCCGCGCTGGCCGGCAGGACCGAGGCCCGGCCCCACACGACGCCGCTGCTCGGCGCGACGGTCGCGCTCTGGCCCGACGCGGCCGGCGCGCCGCGGTGCCGCCTCGGCAGCGAGCCGCTCGCGGTGCAGGCGCGCCACGGCTACCTCTGGGTCTGCCCGAGCGGACGGCCCGCGCGGACGCTGTTCGAGTTTCCGGAATACGACGAGCCGGGGCGCCGGCTCGTCGACTGCGGCGCCATCGGCGTCGCGGTCTCGGGGCTGCGCGTGATCGAGAACTTCCTCGACATGGCGCACTTCCCGTTCGTGCACTCCGGCTACCTCGGCAGCGTGCCGCACACCGAGGTCGCCAAATACCAGGTGCAGGTCGATGCGGCCACCGGCGAGATCTGGGCCACCGACTGCCGCTTCTGGCAGCCGCGCGCCTCGGCCGCGCACGACGACAGCGGCAGCGAGGTGCAGTACAAGTACCGCGTGATGCAGCCCTTCTCGGCCATGCTCTACAAGTCCAGCCACCGCGCGGGCGCGCTCGACGCGATCGGCCTGTTCCTGCAGCCGGTCGACGACGAGCACGTGATCGCGCACACGCTGCTGGCCTGCTTCGACGAGGTCTCGACCGATGCCGAACTGATCGCCTTCCAGCAGACCATCTTCGGCCAGGACAAGCCGATCCTCGAGAACCACGCCTTCAGGCGCATGCCGCTCGAAGGCCGCGCCGAGACGCCCACGCGCGGCGACGGCAGCTCGGTCACCTACCGCCGCTGGCTGCGCGAGCGCGGCATGCGCTTCGGCGTGAGGCAGGCCGCATGATCCGGCTCTACGACTACCCGCTGTCGGGCAACTGCTTCAAGGTGCGCCAGCTGCTCGCCTGGCTCGGCCTTCCCTACGAGCGCGTGCCGGTCGACTTCCATCCGGGGCGCCAGCACAAGTCGGCCGCCTTCCTCGCCGAGGTCAACCCGCTCGGCCAGCTGCCGGTGATCGACGACGAGGGCTTCGTGCTGCGCGACGCCCAGGCGATCCTGGTCTACCTCGCGAGCCGCCACGATGCCGCGGGCCGCTGGTATCCCGACGATCCGCGGCAGCGCGGCCGGATCGCGATGTGGTTCGCGACCGCGGACGAGATCACGCGCACCGCCGCCGCCGCGCGCCTGCATGATGCATTCGGCTACGCCCACCTCGACGCCGCGGCCTGCCGCCGCGGCGCGCATGCGGTCTTTCGTGTACTCGACGACCACCTCGCCGAGCGCGCGAGCGAGGGCGAGGCCTGGCTGGCCGGCCCGCACGCCACGCTGGCCGACCTGGCCTGCTTTCCCTACGCGGCGCTGGCCGGCGAAGGCGGCATCGCGCTCGACGCCTACCCCGCGCTGCGGCACTGGATCTGGAACTTCCGCCACCTGCCCGGCTTCATCGGAATGTCGGGTATCTTTGCCGCGGCCCCGGGCTGACACCGGCTCTGGGTATCCTTTCGCCTTTGCACCGAACACCCTCGAAGTCCATGAAAACCAAAGCCGCCGTCGCCTGGAAATCCGCCGCCCCGCTCACCATCGAGACCGTCGACCTCGAGGGCCCGAAGTTCGGCGAGGTGCTGGTCGAGATCAAGGCCACGGGCATCTGCCACACCGACTACTACACGCTCTCGGGCGCCGACCCCGAGGGCATCTTCCCCGCGATCCTCGGCCACGAGGGCGCGGGCATCGTGGTCGACGTCGGCCCGGGCGTGACCACGCTCAAGAAGGGCGACCACGTGATCCCGCTCTACACGCCCGAATGCCGCCAGTGCAAGTTCTGCCTGAGCCGCAAGACCAACCTCTGCCAGCTGATCCGCGGCACCCAGGGCAAGGGCCTGATGCCCGACGGCACGAGCCGCTTCAGCCTCGACGGCAAGCCGATCGCGCACTACATGGGCACCTCGACCTTCAGCAACTACACGGTCGCGCCCGAGATCTCGCTCGCCAAGATCCGCGAGGACGCGCCCTTCGACAAGGTCTGCTACATCGGCTGCGGCGTGACCACCGGCATCGGCGCCGTGATCTTCACGGCCAAGGTCGAGGCCGGCGCCAACGTGGTGGTGTTCGGCCTCGGCGGCATCGGCCTGAACGTGATCCAGGGCGCGAAGATGGTGGGCGCCGACAAGATCATCGGCGTGGACA
>CBHTTS010000290.1:0-6740 GCA_966095775.1 uncultured Variovorax sp.
TCGAGCGCCCGCCGGGCGCCCCCCGCGCCACCGCGCCCCGGCGCCCGGCCGCCGCGGCCGCGCGCGAGCACCAGCGTGCGGCCCGCGGCGCGCACCCAGCGCAGCTCGCGCACGCTGCCGTCCGCGGACGCCAGCAGGGCCGCGGGCGCGGCATCGCCGGGCGCGATCTCGAGCGGTCCGCCGTTCATCGCCGTGAGCCGCAGCGGCGGCGCGCCGCTGTCGAAGATGCGCCACGGGTTCATCGACATCAGCCCGCTGAAGATCCAGGTCAGCGTCACGAGCGCGAACAGCAGCCCCGCGATGTGATGCCAGCGCATCATCGCGCCCTGGTACGGCGAATGCGAGCCGCTGCGGTAGGTGCGGCCGAAGCGCCAGCGCATCAGGCCGACCACGGTGCCGGTCAGCGCGAGCGCGATGCCCGCGATCGAGAGCCAGTTGACGATGTCGGCCCAGTGGCGGTCGAGCGCCCCGCCGCGCAGCGGGTAGAGCCAGTGGATCCAGGCGCCCGCGTAGTTCCAGAGCCGCTCGGCGCGCGGCGCATCGCGCACCACCTCGCCGGTGCGGCCCGAGACGTAGAGCCGCGTGCCGGCCGCGTCGGCGAGCTCGACCACGTGCAGCGGCCGGTGCGCATCGAGCGCGCGCGAATGGGTGAACGCATCCTCGTCGATGGTGCCGCCGTAGGCCGCGGCCCCGCCCTCGCCCGCATCGGCGCGCGCGCTCGCGAGCACGCGCTCGCGGGCCACCGCGCGCAGCAGCCCGCCGCTGCGCGCGTCGACCACCGCCGCGCCGCCGCGCGCGGGCAGCGCGAGGTATACGGCACGGCCGCCGCTCGCCGCCGCAAGGCGCAGCTCCCTGAGCGGCCCGGCGAGGCCGGCCGCGTCGAGCGCCTGCCGCGGACCGAGCAGCGGCGCCGCGGCATCCAGCGCGGGCAGGTGGCCGAGCCGCTCGGCCTCGGTGAGCTTGGGATAGCCCACGTACATCATCACCACGCCCGAGACGAACCACATCGCGAAGAAGGCGCACGCAAGCACGCCGAGCCAGCGGTGGACCAGGAACAACCAGCGCTTGAGGTGCATGGCGGCCTCCGGATCAGAACGCGACGCGCAGCGCAAGGTCGGCGGTGCGCGGCGGGCCGAGGTAGGCGAAGGTGCTGCCCACGTTGAGCGCATGGATGCGGTCGGTCGCGTTGCGGATGCGGCCCACCAGCGTGACCGAGCGGTTGAGCCTCCAGCTCAGGCCGAGGTCGAGCAGCGTGTAGCCGGGCCAGCTCGCCGTGTTGGCGGCGTCGGCATAGACCCGGCCGACGTGTCGCAGGCCCGCGCTCGCCTGCAGGTCCGGCGTGATGGCGTACGCGACCCAGAGGTTCGCGACCACCGCGGGCGTGTTGATCGGCGTGCGGCCCGCGAGCGAGACGCCGCCCTGCGTGAAGCGCTCGTAGCGCGCGTCGACGTACGCGAGGTTGCCCTGCAGCGACCACTGCGCGGTCGGCTGCAGCCCGAGCGCGAGCTCCACGCCCTTGGACGACTGCTCGCCGACCAGCACGGTGAGCGCGCTGTTGGCCGGGTCCTGGGTGGCGATGTTGCTGCGCCGGATCTGGTAGGCCGCGAGCGTGGCCGTGCCCTTGCGCTGCCAGAAGTCGAGCTTGGCGCCCACCTCGAGCTGCCGGCCGGTCGTGAGCTCGCTGTTGTTGCGCACGTCGGCGAACGAGGCGGTCGACAGCACGCCCGAGGGCGGATCGGCCGCGGTCGCGTACTGCGCATAGAGGCTCGCGCCGGGGGCCACGTCCCACACCAGGCCGACGCGCCCGGTGGTGGGCCGGTAGCCGCGGTGGAAGCGCGCGGGGTTGGCCGCGTCGACCGTGCGGCGGTTGACGAGGTCGAGCTCGATGCGCTCGTGGCGCAGCGCCGTCACCAGGTGCAGCGCGGGCGCGAGCGCGGTGCGGTTCTCGAGATAGAGCGCGGTGGTGCGCACGCGGTTGTTCCGGTCGGGCCGGAAGCCCGGCACCATGCCCGGCACCTCGAAGAAGCGCTCGGTCGCGAAGAAGTACGGGTTCACCGTGCCGACCGTGCCGGGCAGGCTGTTCGGGAAGCGCGTCTGCCGGTTCTCGCTGAAGTCCAGCCCGAAGGACCAGTCGCTGCGCAGGCCGCCGAGCCGCCCCTTGTGGACGCCCTCGATCCGGTCGCCCCAGACCTCCTGGTCGTGCCGCTGCAGCAGCGCCGCCGAGCGGATCACGGCCGTGTTGGCGGCGTTGTAGCGGTAGCTCTCGACGTTGCGGTAGTCGCGCAGCGCGTCGTAGGCATAGAAGGTGTTCCTGAGCTGCAGCGCGGGCGTGGCCTGCCATTCGGTCACCGAGCGCAGCCACTGCACGCGCTGCGCATAGAGGCCGTCGCTGCTGTTGTAGTTCTTGAAGCGGATGCCCGGATCGATGCGCATGGTGCCGGCCACCGGGTTGAGCACCGGCGTGCCCCAGTAGGGCCGGTCGACCTGCTCGTCCTGGTATTCGTAGGCCAGCGTGTGCCGCAGCCCGCCGCCGAGATCCGACAGCAGCGAGGCCGCGAGCTGCGTCGCGCGCTGCCGGGTCCCGTCGGTCCAGCCGTCGGCCTCGCGGCGGTTGAGGTCGACGCGCGCGTAGTGGCTGCCCGGCCCGCCCTCGCCCGCCACGCGGCGGTTGAGCCCGAACGAGGCCTCCCTGAGCCGCTGCGTGCCGAGGCGCAGCTGCGCCTCGGCGAAGTCGTTGCCGGCCTCGGCGGTCTTGGTGATGTAGTTGACCGAGCCGCCGAGCGCGCCCGAGCCGAACAGGAAGCTCGACGGGCCGCCGATCGCCTCGACCCGGTCGTAGATCCAGCTGTCCACCGGCCGCGCGGCGATCGAATACTGCAGGTTGATGCCGTTGAACAGCTGGCCGATCGAGTTGCTGCCGAAGCCGCGGTAGCTCACGCCGATGTTGCCCGGCGCATCGTGCGCGGTCAGGCCCGGAATGGCGCGCAGGATTTCCTGCGTGTTCTGCGCGCCGCGGGCCTCGATGGCGGCGCGGTCGATCACCGTGACCGAGGCCGGCGTCTCGCGCGGCGTGAGGCCGAGGCGGCTCGCGGTCTCGGCAGGCGTGTCGAGGCCGAGGCGCCCGTTGGGGCGCGGCGCCTCGTCGACCACCTCGATCTGCGGCAGCGTGGGCGCGCCGGCCGTCTGGGCGGGCGCGGGGGCGCTCGCGGCGCCGAACAGCGCGAGCAGCCCGAGCGTGGGGGCGGAAGGAATGCGGGGCATGGAATCTCTCTGGCAACCGGCGTGCGCGCGCCCGTGCGACGGCGCCGTGCCGGCCGCGAACGACCGGGAACCACCGCGCGGCCCGAGGGGGCCCGGGCGGCGTCAGGTGGACGAGGAACGGAGGTTCAGGAGAGCGCCGGCGGCCCGCGCGCGGGCAGCGGCGAGGCCGTGGCGGCCGCGATGCGCGCGGCCGGAATGGACTGCAGCGCGCGGCCCAGCGGCAGCGGCGTGGGCAGCGACACCTGCACGGCGGCCGGCGGCGGTCCGGAGACCATGCACAGCGGGCAGTGCATGCCCGCCGCGCCGAGCTCGGCCGGGCCGTCGTCGCCCTGCACCACGAGCTTGACCGTGCCGGCGGCGGAACAGACCAGCTCGATCGACTGCGGATTCACCAGCGGCGAGGCGCCGGCGGCCAGCAGCGAGCCCATGAACCACGCCAGCACCAGGCGGTGCAGGAAGCGGATGGCTCGAAGGGCGTGCATGGCCGGCGATTATGCGGCCTGCTCGATCGCCTCGCGCATGCAGCGCGTGATGCCGCGCACCGCCACCGAATCGGGCCGGCCCGTGAAGCGCAGCGCCCGCACCGGCACCGGGATGTGCGGCTCGAGCGCGAGCACGTCGACCTTCGCGGGGTCGGCCGAGCGCGCGGTGCAGCCGTCGACCAGGGCCACGCCGAGGCCGTGGTGCGCCATCGAGAGCGCGGCATGGTAGGTCTGCACCGTGACCACCGCCTGCTGGAAGCCCACGCCCGCCTGGCGGCAGGCCTGGCTCAGGCTGGTGCCCACGGGGTCGCGGCTGTCGAGCCCGATCACCGGCCGGTCGACCAGGTCGTGCAGCGCCACCGAGCCGTTGCGCACCAGCGCGCGCGACAGCATGCCCTTGGGCGCGATGCAGACCATGCGCGTGTCGGCGAGCGTCTCCTGCGTGAGCGAGGGATGCACCGCGGGGCTGAACACGAAGCCCACGTCGGCCTCCTGCAGCAGCAGCGCCGACATGATCTGCGGCGAATGCAGCGACTCGACGGTGATCGAATAGCCCGGATGCTTCTCGCGGAAGGCCTTGAGCGCGCGCGGCAGCACCTCGTAGCTCAGCGCGAGCACGCTGAGGATGCGCAGCTCGCCGGTGTCGCTGCCCGCGCGCAGGTTGGCCGCGAGCCGCTGCACCTCGTCGAGCTGCGCGAACAGCCGCTCGATGTGCGGATAGAGCGTGAGCGCCTCGGTGGTCGGCGTGAGGCGGCCCTTGGCGCGCTGGAACAGCGGAAAGCCCAGCTGCAGCTCGGCATGCTGGAGCGTGCGGCTCACGGCCGGCTGCGTGATGTTGATGAGCCGGGCCGCCGCGCTCACGCTGCCCGTGAGCATGATCGCGTTGAAGACCTCGATGTGGCGAAGCCGCATCGCTGCTCAGCGGGCGGCCTTGCCGCGCGCGATGTCCATCACCATGCGGGTGGCGAGGTAGAGCCGCGGCTCGATGGAATCGATCAGCACGTACTCGGCGTCGGCCGAGTGCGCGCCGAAGCCCTGCAGGCCGAAGCGCTCGACCACGGGCGCCTTGGTCTTGAGCGCCGCGAAGGCGGCGTCGGTGCCGCCGCCCGCGGCCTTGTCGTCGGCGCCGAGCGGACGGCCGAGCTCGTCCTTGTAGATCGCCTGCGCATGCCTGGCGAGCGCGCGCGAGGCGTCGGTGGCCTCGAGCGGCGGACGGCGGCGCTCGAACTTCATCTCGACCTTGGCCTCGGGGATCAGCTGCTTCTTCACGCGCTCCTGCACCTGCTGCTCGATGCGGTCGTAGTCGCTGACCTTGAGCACGCGCACGTCGGCGGCGGCGGTGGCGCTGGCCGGGATCACGTTGCGGTTGCTGCCCGACTTCGAGACCGTCCAGTTCATCTTGAGGCCGGTCGAGGGGTCCGACAGGTCGCGCATCTGCAGGATCTGGTGCGACAGCTCGTAGAGCGCGTTCACGCCGAGCTCGGGCGCCGAGCCCGCGTGCGAGGCCTTGCCCGTGACGTTGAGCGTGACCGAGGCGATGCCCGCGGTCGCGAGCGAGAGCTTGTCCTCCTTGACCGAGGCACCCTCGAACGAGAGCACCGCGTCGTGCTCGCCGCCGAGCCGCGTGATCAGGCCGCGCGAGGCCGGCGAGCTGATCTCCTCGTCGCCGTTGATCAGCACCGTGAGCGTGCCGTATTCCTTGAACTTGAGCGCCTGCAGCATCGCCACCGTGTGGATGATCACGGCCACGCCCTGCTTGTCGTCGGCGATGCCCAGGCCGTAGGCCTTGTCGCCCTCGACGCGGAACGGCTGCTTGCCCAGCATGCCCACGGTGTAGACCGTGTCCATGTGCGCGATCAGCATGATCTTCTTCTTGCCCGTGCCCTTGAACGTGGCGCGCACCGCGCGGCCCATCTTCTCGGGCGTGTCCTCCATGCGGTAGGCCTCGGCGCTGGTGTCGACCAGCTCGACCTCGCCGCCCAGCGCCTTGAGCTTGTCGGCGATCAGGTTCGAGATCTTCTCGAGGCCCTCGAGGTCGCGGCTGCCGGATTCGATGCCCACGAGCTGCGACAGCGAGTCGAGCAGCGGCTGCTTCTGCTCGGCGGCGAGCGCCGCGATGCGCGCATCGGGCGCGGCCAGCGCGCACTGGCAGGCCGCGGCCAGCAGGACGGCACCGCCGAGGCGGCGCCACGACAGGAGGGGGGATCGGAGGGGCATGAGGGTCATGAATGGCTTCCTTGTGTTCTTCTGGGCCGCGCGGCGGATGGCGCGCGGTCCCGGCATTCTTCCATGCACGCGGGCACCGCGGCCACGAGCGCGTCGATCGCGCAGCGCGTCTTCGCGGGCAGGTGGTTCGCGCGCGGCCAGAGCACGTGGATCGGCATCGGCGCGGCGCGGTGGTCGGACAGCACGGCTTCGAGCTGGCCGGTTTGCACGTAGCGTGCCAGCAGCCAGTTCGGCAGCCAGGCGATGCCCGCGCCCGCGATGGCCGCGTCGGCCACCGCCTGCAGGTCGCTGAAGCGCGCGCGCCAGGGCAGCGGCACGACGTGCACGCGGCCCTGCGGATCGCGCAGTTCGCGCTGCGCGCGGTCGGGGCAGCTGTAGTCGATGCCGCGATGGCGCGCGAGCGCCGCCACGTCCGCCGGCCGGCCGAAGCGCGCGAGGTACGACGGCGACGCCGCGAGCATCATCGTCTGCTCGCCGAGGCGCCGCGCCACCAGCCGGTCGGTGTCGGGCAGCGAGCCGATGCGCACCGCGAGGTCGTAGCCTTCCTGCAGCAGGTCGACGAAGCGGTCGTTGATCGAGACGTCGATCTGCAGCGCGGGATGGCGCTCGATCAGCCCGAGCAGCGCCGGCGCCGCGTAGTGGTGGCCGAAGGCCAGCGGCAGGCTCGCGCGCAGCCGGCCGCGCGGCGGGGGCCCGGCGCGCGCGGGGCGCCCCCACCCCAGCCCCACCCCCCGCCCCCCCCCCCCCCCCCCACCATCAACACATACCCCA
>CBHTTS010000291.1:0-6717 GCA_966095775.1 uncultured Variovorax sp.
TGATCGAGATCGACCTGGCCGAGATCCACGAGCCCATCGTGGCCTGCCCGAACGACCCCGACGACGTGAAGACGCTCAGCGACGTGGCCGGCGCCACGATCGACGAGGTGTTCATCGGCTCGTGCATGACCAACATCGGCCACTTCCGCGCCGCGTCGAAGCTGCTCGAGGGCAAGCGCGACATCCCGGTCAAGCTGTGGATCGCGCCGCCGACCAAGATGGACGCGCAGCAGCTCACCGAGGAAGGCCACTACGGCGTGTTCGGCAACGCCGGCGCGCGCACCGAGATGCCGGGCTGCTCGCTGTGCATGGGCAACCAGGCGCAGGTGCGCGAAGGCGCGACGGTGATGTCCACCAGCACCCGCAACTTCCCCAACCGCCTGGGCAAGAACACCAACGTGTACCTGGGCTCGGCCGAACTGGCCGCCATCTGCTCGCGCCTCGGCCGCATCCCGACCAAGGACGAGTACATGGCGAGCGCCGGCGTGCTCGAGGCCGCCAGCACGCAGATCTACCAGTACCTCAACTTCGACAAGATCGAGGACTACAAGGTCGAGGACGCCAAGGTCGCCGCCGCCGTGGCCTGAGGCCGCCGCGGCCCCGAGACGAAGCCCCGCTCCGGCGGGGCTTTTTCATTGCGGCGGCCGCGGGGCGAACGGCGCCCGCCTGCGCCGGTTTCCGACACGCGCGGGCGTCCTCGGCCGGCCGGGCCCGCGCCGGGCGCGGCGGACAATGACCGCGTCGCGGACCCGAAGAAGAAGGAGACGACGCATGCCTCTGGCCTCCCTGATCGGCCGCTGGGCCATGAAGCCCTTCGCGCGGGCGCTGCCGCCGCTGGGCGAGACCGAGCGCGCCGCGCTCGAGGCCGGCACCGTGGGCTTCGAGGGCCTGCTGTTCGCGGGCCGGCCCGACTTCGACCGGCTCGCGCGGACGGGGCCGAACCGCCTCGACGAGCGCGAGCAGGCCTTCCTCGACCACGAGGTGCGCGAGCTCTGCCGCATGCTCGACGACCATGCCATCGACCAGGCGAAGGACCTGCCGCCCGAGGTCTGGCGCTACCTGCGCGAGAAGCGCTTCTTCGGGATGATCATCCCCGAGGAATTCGGCGGCCTCGGCTTCGGCCACTTCGCGCATGCGACGGTGGTGGCGCGCATCGCCACCGTCAACGTCGCCACCGCCGTCACGGTGATGGTGCCCAACTCGCTCGGGCCGGCCGAGCTGCTGCTGCGCTACGGTACCGAGGCGCAGAAGGCGCACTACCTGCCGCGGCTCGCCGACGGCCGCGAACTGCCGTGCTTCGGGCTGACCTCGCCGTACGCGGGTTCCGACGCGGCCGCGATCCCCGACCGCGGCGTGCTGGTCGAGCGCGAGGTCGGCGGCCGGCGCACGCGCGGCTTCCTGGTCGACTTCGACAAGCGCTACATCACGCTCGCGCCGGTCGCGACGGTGGTGGGCCTGGCCTTCCACGCGGTGGACGAAAGCCGGCCCGAAGGCGAGCGCGAGCTCGGCATCACCTGCGCGCTGATCCCGGTGCCGCACGACGGCATGGAGATCGGCCGCCGCCACTGTCCGATGGACAGCGCCTTCATGAACGGCCCGATCCGGGGCCGGCAGGTGTTCGTGCCGGTGGACTGGGTGATCGGTGGCGAGCCGCAGGTGGGGCAGGGCTGGCGCATGCTGATGGAATGCCTTGCGGCGGGCCGCGCGATCTCGCTGCCCGCGCTCGGCTCGGCGATGCAGCAGACCGCGCTCTACGTGAGCAATGCCTACGGGCAGATCCGCGAGCAGTTCGGCCTGCCGGTGGGCAAGTTCCACGCGGTTGCGGGGCTGGTCGCGCAGATGGCGGCCGAGCTCTACGCGAGCGATGCGGCGCGCCGCTTCACCGCGGCCGCGCTCGACGCGGGCGAGCGCCCGAGCGTCGCGAGCGCGATCCTCAAGGTGCAGCTCACCGAGGCCGGGCGGCGCGCGGTGAACCACGGCATGGACATCCTCGGCGGCAAGGGCATCATCGCCGGCCCGTCGAACCTGCTCGGCGTGGCCTACCGCCAGGCGCCGATCGCGATCACCGTCGAAGGCGCCAACATCCTCACGCGCGCGCTGATCGTGTTCGGCCAGGGCGCGGTGCGCTGCCATCCGCACGTGCTCGACGAAATGGCGGCCGTGCAGGCGCGCGACGAGACCGCGCTCGGCCGCGCGCTCCTCGCCCACGGCCGGCATGTGGCGGCGAACCTCTGGCACAGCCTGTTCGGTGCGCCCGTGCGCGGCGAACCGCCCGAGGCGCTCGCGCACGAGGCGCGGCTGATCGCGCGCATGAGCGCCAAGTACGCGCTCACCGCCGACCTCGCGATGGGGCTGCTCGGCGGCCGGCTCAAGCGCATGGAGCTGCTGTCGGCGCGGCTCGGCGACGTGCTCGCGCACCTCTATCTCGCGAGCGCCTGCGTCTGGCGCTGGCAGGCCGACGAGGCGCCCGAGATGCTGCCTTTCGCGCAGGCCGCGATACGGCTGCAGATCGACCAGGCGGGCCGCATCCTGCGCGATCTCTACGCCAACCTGCCCACGGCGGGGCGGCGCGTGATCGGCGCGCTGGTGCTGCGCCGCACCGCGCATCTCGCGCCGCTGCGCGATGTGCAGCTGATGGACCTCGCCGACCGGCTGCGCAGCGATCCGCGCTTCGTCGCGCGGCTCGCGCCCGATCTGGCCGAGCCCGGCCCGGGCGGGCTGCGCGACCTGATGCAGGCGATGGCGCTCGCGGCGCGGCTCGGGGCCGAGCGCACCGCGGCGCTCAACAAGCACCTGCGCCGCACGCGCTCGTTCGAGCAGGCGGCGGCCAGCGCGGACGATCCCGCGCTCGCGCTCGCCTACCTGCGCGCGGCCGACAAGGTGATCCAGGTCGACGACGTCGACGGCCCGGTGCGGCTCAGCCCGCCGGCTGCGCCGCCAGCGCGGCCAGCGCCGCCGCCGTCTGCGCGTCCGCCGGAAAGAACGACTCCACCGCCAGTTCCTGCAAAGTGACGTCGACCGGCGTGCCGAAGATCGTGGTGGTGCTGATGAAGCTCAGCACCCCGTTCGGCGTGACGAACTGGAAGGGCACGGCCACGCCCGAGAGCTCGACGTTCGAGGGCGGCGTGTCGTGGCTCACGTTCGGCGCGGGATAGGCCGCGAGCTCGTCGTGCAGCACCTGCAGCGCGGCGTCGCCCGTCGCGGCGATCTGCTGCTGCAGCCGCTCGAGCAGGTGCGCGCGCCACTGCGCGAGGTTGGCGATGCGCGCGGCCACGCCGTCGGGGTGCAGGCTCAGCCGCAGCACGTTGACCGGCGGCTTCAGCAGCTCGGGCGCGGCCCCCGCCATCAGCATCGGCACCAGCGCGTTGTGCGCGACGAGGTTCCAGTGCCGGTCGACCGCGAGCGCTGGAAAGGGCTCGTGGCCCTTGAGCACCAGCTCCACCGCGCGGCGCGCCGCGGCGAGCGCGGGATCGTCGAGCGAGCGCTGCCTGTACATCGGCGCGAAGCCCGCGGCCACGAGCAGCGCGTTGCGCTCGCGCAGCGGCACCTCGAGCCGCTCGGCCAGGCGCAGCACCATCTCGCGGCTCGGCGCCGCGCGGCCGGTCTCGACGTAGCTCAGGTGCCGCGTCGAGACCTCGGCCTCCTGCGCGAGATCGAGCTGGCTGAGCCGGCGGCGGGTGCGCCAGTGGCGCAGGTGCGCGCCGAAGGGATCGCGCGCGCCGGGCTGGGCGGGGGAGGGCGGATGGGAGCGGGGCGTGTTCATGGCGCGCATTCTGGCGCGGCCGTGCCGCCGCGCCATGACCTGGGAGGTCATCGACCGAGCGCGGCGATCGCGGAATCATCGGCTCCAACGCGGCGGGACAGGCCTGCCGCACAACCCCCGAAGGAGAGAGTCGCATGTCCATCTTCGCATCCCCCCGCTTCCTGCCCCGCGTGATGTGGGCCGATGCCGCCTCGTGCGCCGCGACCGGCGCGCTGCAGGTGGCGCTGACCGACGCGCTCGCGCGGCTGACCGGCCTGCCCGCGCCGCTGCTCATGGGCACCGGCGTCTTCCTGCTCGCCTATGCGGCCGCCGCGGCCGGGATGGCCGGCGCGAGCCGCCCGCCGCGCATGCTGATCGGGCTCGTGGTGCTCGGCAATTTCGGCTGGGCCGCGGGCTGCGCCGCGCTGCTGATGAGCGGCCTGTTCCCCGTCACCGCGCTCGGCACCGCCTGGGTGCTGGCGCAGGCGCTGTGCGTGGTCGTGCTGGCCGAGCTGCAGTGGACCGGGCTGCGCCGCACGCGCGGCACCGCGCAGGTGGCGATCGCCTGAGAGAAAAGACCCTGGGCGGCGGCCATGGTCATCGTTCCCTGCTATCTTTGAGGTGCATCCACGAACACCTCGAACGAACAGGAGTATCTCCATGGCCAAAGCACCGGCGCATGCCTTCGCCTCCACCCTCAAGACCTTCAAGACCGCTTCGGGCAAATCCGGCAAGTACTGGTCGCTGAAGGAACTGGCGAAGCAGTATCCGACGGTCGATCGCCTCCCGGTCTCCATCCGCATCGTGCTCGAGTCGGTGCTGCGCAATTGCGACGGCCAGAAGGTCTCGCCGAAGCACGTCGAGGAGCTGGCCCGCTGGGCCCCCAACGCCGAGCGCACCGACGAGATCCCGTTCGTCGTCACCCGCGTGGTGCTGCAGGACTTCACCGGCGTGCCGCTGCTCGCCGACCTGGCCGCGATGCGCAGCGTGGCCGCCAAGCTCGGCAAGTCGCCCAAGACCATCGAGCCGCTGGTGCCCGTCGACCTCGTGGTCGACCACTCGGTGATGGTCGACCACTACGGCACGCCGAAGGCGCTCGACCTCAACATGAAGCTCGAGTTCCAGCGCAACAACGAGCGCTACCAGTTCATGAAGTGGGGCATGCAGGCCTTCGACACCTTCGGCGTCGTGCCCCCGGGCTTCGGCATCGTGCACCAGGTCAACCTCGAGTACTTCGCGCGCGGCGTCTACAAGAGCTCGAGCGACAGCGCCGAGGTGCCGGTGTACTACCCCGACTCGCTGGTGGGCACCGACAGCCACACCACGATGATCAACGGCATCGGCGTGGTCGGCTGGGGCGTCGGCGGCATCGAGGCCGAGGCCGCGATGCTGGGCCAGCCGGTCTACATGCTCACGCCCGACGTCGTGGGCTTCGAGCTCACGGGCAAGCTGCGCGAGGGCGTCACGGCCACCGACCTCGTGCTCTACGTGACCGCGATCCTGCGCGCCGAGAAGGTGGTCGGCAAGTTCGTCGAGTTCTTCGGTCCCGGCGCCGCCTCGATCGCCGTGCCCGACCGCGCCACCATCGGCAACATGGCGCCCGAGTACGGCGCCACGATGGGCTTCTTCCCGGTCGACGAGATGACCGTGGCCTACTTCGAAGGCACGGGCCGCACCAAAGAAGAGGTCGAGCGCTTCGAGGCCTACTACAAGGCGCAGGGCCTGTTCGGCATGCCGGCGCCCGGCGAGATCGACTACACCAAGGTCGTCAAGCTCGACCTCGGCACCGTCTCGCCGAGCCTCGCGGGCCCGAAGCGCCCGCAGGACCGCATCGACCTGGGCCAGCTCTCGACCAAGTTCGCCGAGCTCTTCAGCAAGCCCAACGACGCGAACGGCTTCAACCAGCCGGCCGAGCGGCTCAAGCTGCGCTATCCGCTCGCCGCGCCCGGCGCGCCGGCCGACGACGAGGAGGCCGCGCCCCCGCCGCCCGGCGCCTCGCGCGAGGTGGTCGAGATGGTGGCCAACCGCTCGACCAAGGCGGCCGCGCACACGAGCGCGAGCGCGCCCGCGGCGCCCCGCGGCGGCGTGACCATCGGCAACGGCGACGTGCTGATCGCGGCCATCACCTCGTGCACCAACACCTCGAACCCGAGCGTGATGCTCGCGGCCGGCCTGCTGGCGAAGAAGGCGGTGGAGGCGGGCCTGTCGGTCAAGCCGCACGTCAAGACCTCGCTCGCGCCAGGCTCGCGCATCGTGACCGAATACCTCGAGAAGGCCGGCCTGCTGCCCTACCTCGAGAAGCTCGGCTTCTACCTGGCCGGCTACGGCTGCACCACCTGCATCGGCAACGCGGGCGACCTCACGCCAGAGATCAACGAGGTGATCGTCAAGAACGACCTCGTCGGCGCGGCCGTGCTGTCGGGCAACCGCAACTTCGAGGCGCGCATCCATCCGAACCTCAAGGCCAACTTCCTCGCCTCGCCGCCGCTGGTCGTGGCCTTCGCGATCGCAGGCAACGTGATGGTCGACCTGATGACCGAGCCCGTGGGCAAGGGCAAAAACGGCAAGGACGTGTACCTCGGCGACATCTGGCCGACGCCGAAGGAGATCGACGAGAACCTTCGCTACGCGATGAACGCCAAGTCGTTCCGCGCCAACTACGACAAGGTCAAGACCGACCCGGGCAAGTTCTGGAGCAGCATCAAGGGCACGACCGGCCAGGTCTACGACTGGCCCGCCTCGACCTACATCGCCGAGCCGCCGTTCTTCGAGGGCTTCAAGATGGAGCCGCATGCCGCGGACGCGGGCTTCCGCGGCGCGCGCATCATGGCGCTGTTCGGCGACTCGATCACCACCGACCACATCTCGCCCGCCGGTTCGATCAAGGAGAGTTCGCCCGCCGGCAAGTGGCTGCTCGAGAACGGCGTGAAGAAGCCGGACTTCAACAGCTACGGCGCGCGCCGCGGCAACCACGA
>CBHTTS010000292.1:0-6619 GCA_966095775.1 uncultured Variovorax sp.
CTCTCGCGCGACGCCTCGGTCAAGCTCATGACCGACGGCATCCTGCTGGCCGAGACGCAGACCGATCCGCTGCTGTCGGCGTACGACACGCTGATCATCGACGAGGCCCACGAGCGTTCGCTCAACATCGACTTCCTGCTCGGCTACCTGAGGGAGATCCTGCCGCGGCGGCCCGATCTGAAGGTGATCGTGACCTCGGCCACGATCGACGCCGAGCGCTTCGCCAGCCATTTCGCCTCGGCCAAGGGGCCGGCGCCGACGGTGTTCGTCTCGGGACGCACCTTCCCGGTCGAGCAGCGCTACCGGCCGTTCGAGGAATCGCGCGACCACGACCTCAACGACGCGATCGCCGACGGCGTCGACGAGCTCTGGCGCGACCCGCACAACGCGGGCGACATCCTGGTCTTCCTTCCCGGCGAACGCGAGATCCGCGAGGCCGCCGACCACCTGCGCCGCCACCTGGCGCACCAGCCGCTCTACCGCAACGCCGAGGTGCTGCCGCTGTTTGCACGGCTCTCGCAGGCCGAGCAGGACCGCATCTTCGACGGCCACACCGGCCGGCGCATCGTGCTCGCGACCAACGTGGCCGAGACCTCGCTGACGGTGCCGGGCATCCGCTACGTGATCGACAGCGGCACGGCGCGCGTGAAGCGCTACAGCTTCCGCAGCAAGGTTGAGCAACTGCTGGTCGAGCCGGTCAGCCAGGCCGCGGCCAACCAGCGCGCGGGCCGCTGCGGCCGGGTGGCGAACGGCATCTGCATCCGGCTCTACGACGAGAAGGACTTCGAGGGCCGGCCGCGCTTCACCGACCCCGAGATCCTGCGCTCCTCGCTCGCGGGCGTGATCCTGCGCATGAAGTCCCTGCGGCTCGGCGACGTGGCGCGCTTCCCGTTCCTCGAGGCGCCGTCGCCGCGGGCGATCGCCGACGGCTACCAGCTGCTCAACGAACTCGGCGCGGTCGACGAGGCCAACGAGCTCACGCCGATGGGCGCCGAGCTCGCGAAGCTGCCGCTCGATCCGCGCGTGGGCCGCATGATCCTCGAGGCGCGCAGCCGCGGCGCGCTCGAGGAGGTGCTGGTGATCGCGTCGGCGCTCAGCGTGCAGGACGTGCGCGACCGCCCGCTCGACGCGCAGCAGCAAGCCGACCAGGCGCATGCGAAGTTCGACGACGAGAAGAGCGAGTTCAGCGGCTACCTGCGGCTGTGGAAGTGGATCCACGACGCCCGCGGCGGCCATGGAGAGACTCACAAGCTCAGCAACCGCCAGTACGAGCAGCTGCTGCGCCAGAACTTCATCAACATCCGCCGCGTGCGCGAGTGGCGCGACATCCATTCGCAATTGCTGACGGTGGTGACCGAGCACAAGTGGCGGATCAACCAGGAGCCCGCGGGCTACGACGCGCTGCACATCTCGATGCTCTCGGGCCTGCTCGGCAACATCGGCTGGAAGCTCGAGGACGACGAGGCGTACCTCGGCGCGCGCGGCATCAAGTTCTACAAGCATCCGGGCGCGCACCTCAAGAAGAAGCCCGGGCGCTGGATCGTCGCGGCCGAGCTGGTCGAGACCACGCGCCTGTTCGGCCGCGGCATCGCCAACATCGAGCCGCAGTGGCTCGAGCAGGTCGGCGCCCACCTGCTGAAGAAGCAGCTGCTCGATCCGCACTGGGAGAAGAAGGGCGCGCAGGTCGCGGCGCTCGAGCGCGCCACGCTCTACGGCCTGGTGGTCTACAGCGGCCGGCGCGTGGACTTCACGCGCGTCGATCCGCAGGCCGCGCGCGAGATCTTCATCCGCGAGGCGCTGGTGGGCGGGCAGTGGGAAAGCCGCTTCCCGTTCCTCGCGGCCAACCGCAGGCTGGTGCGCGAGGTCGAGGGCCTCGAGCACAAGTCGCGCCGGCAGGACGTGCTGGTCGACGACGAGCTGATCTTCGCCTTCTACGACGCGCAGCTGCCCGCCGACGTGGCGAGCGGCACCACCTTCGAGAACTGGTACCGCGAGGCCTCGAAGGCCGCGCCGCGGCTCCTGTTCCTCACGCGCGAGGAGCTGATGCGCCACCAGGCCGCGGGCATCACGACCCAGGCCTTCCCGCCCACGCTGCGGCTCGGCGGCGTGGACTGCGCCGCGAGCTACCTGCACGCACCGGGCGACGCGAAGGACGGGCTCACGGTCACGGTGCCGCTGTTCGTGCTCAACCAGGTCAGCGAGGAACGCTGCGAATGGCTGGTCACGGGCATGCTCAAGGACAAGATCCAGGCGCTGCTCAAGAGCCTGCCGCAGCGCCCGCGCTCGCGGCTGGTGCCGCTGCCCGACACCGCGGCGAAGCTGGCCGAGGCGCTGTCGGCGCCCGAGGTGTTCGGCACCGGCTCGCTGACCGATGCGCTGCTCAAACGCGTGCGCGACGCGACCAGCCTCGACGTGAAGCGCGCCGACTTCAAGCTCGACATGCTCGCGCCGCACCTGTTCATGAACCTGCGCGTGGTCGACGAGCATGGCCGGCAGCTCGGCATGGGGCGCAACCTCGGTGCGCTCAAGGCCGAGCTCGGCGCCCAGGCGCGGGGCGCGTTCCAGGCGCTCGCGGGCCTCAACGTGAAGGCCTCGGACGCCAGGCCGGACGCGGCGCTGGGGGGGGCCCCGGCCATGGGCCGGGGCGGGCCGGCGCCGGACGCCGCGCCCGCCGCGCCGAGCCTGCCCGCGGGGCAGCGCTACACCGGGTGGAGCTTCGGCGAACTGCCCGAGCTGATGGAGGTGCGGCGCGGGTCGCAGTCGCTGGTGGGCTTCCCGGCGCTGCGCGACGAGGGCGATGCGGTGACGATCGAAGTGTTCGACGAGCCCGCGGTCGCGGCCGCGAAGCACCGCGCCGGACTGCGCCGGCTGTTCGCGCTGCAGCTCAAGGACGCGCTCAAGTACCTCGAGAAGAACATTCCCGACCTGCAGAAGATGGCCGTGGCCTTCATGCCGCTCGGCACCTCGGAGGAGCTGCGCGGCCAGATCATCGACGTGGCGATCGACCGCGCCTTCCTGCAGGAGCCGCTGCCCGCCGACGAGGCCGCGTTCAAGCGCCGGCTCGAGGAAGGACGCGGACGGCTCACGCTGATCGCGAACGAGGTGGCGCGGCTCGCGGGCGCGATCCTCGCCGAATACGCCGCCGCCGCGCGCAAGATCAAGGACACCAAGATCCAGCCCGAATCGGTGCAGGACGCGGCCCAGCAACTGCAGCGACTGGTCGGCAAGCGCTTCATCGCCGAGTCGCCGTGGACGCAGCTGCAGCATTTCCCGCGCTACCTCAAGGCGATCGTGCTGCGGCTCGACAAGCTGCGCGCCGATCCCGCACGCGACACCGCCAGGCTCGCCGAGCTGCGGCCGCAGGAGCAGCGCTACTGGCGCCTGGTGGCCGAGCGCAAGGGCGTGGTCGACGAGCGCATGCTCGAGTTCCGCTGGCTGCTCGAGGAACTGCGCGTGAGCTTCTTCGCGCAGGAGCTGCGCACGCCGCAGCCCGTGAGCGTGAAGCGGCTCGACAAGGCCTGGGCGCAGCTGCAGGCCTGAAGGCGCCGAAAAAAAAGCCCGCGGGTTCGCCGCGGGCTTCTTCGAGGGGGTGGGCCCGGCGCTATATGCGTCCCATGAGCACCAGGATCACGACGATCAGCACGACCAGGCCCAGCCCGCCGCTGGGCCAGTAGCCCCAGCTCCGGCTGTAGCCCCAGCTCGGCAGCGCACCGATCAGAAGCAGTATCAGGATGATCAGCAGAATGAACGAGAGGGACATGCGTTTCTCCTGGACGTTGTTGTGACGAGCATCGATGCTCGGCCCGCCCCCGCGGGCGCAACGCCGGATAGCCGCTTGTCAGCCGGTCAGGACTATCCTACCGGCGCCGTCGGCCTCAGAGCCGCGCGAGCCGCTCGAGCGCGGCCAGCAGCGTCTCGTCCTTCTTCGCATAGCAGAAGCGGACCACACGCTGGTCGAAGCCGTCGCCGTAGAACGCCGACAGCGGGATCGCCGCGACCCCGATCTCGCGCGTGAGCCAGAGACAGAACTCGGCTTCCGACAGGTCGCTCACCGCCGAGATGTCGACGCACTGGAAATAGCTGCCCTCGCTGCGCAGCAGCTTGAAGCGCGTCTTCTCGGCCAGGCCGGCCGCGAACAGGTCGCGCTTGCGCTGGTAGAAGGCGGGCAGCTCGAGGTAGGGCGCCGGCTCGGCCATGTACTGCGCGAGCGCATGCTGCATCGGCGTGTTGACGGTGAACACGTTGAACTGGTGCACCTTGCGGAATTCGGCCATCAGCGGCGCCGGCGCCGCGACGTAGCCCACCTTCCAGCCGGTGACGTGGTAGGTCTTGCCGAAGCTGCTCACGATGAAGCTGCGCGCGGCCAGGCCCGGGAAGCGCGCCACGCTCTCGTGGCGGGCGCCGTCGTAGACCATGTGCTCGTAGACCTCGTCGGCGATCACCAGCACCTCGGTGGGCGCCAGCAGGTCCTCGAGCCGGCGCATCTCGGCCGCGGTCCAGACGGTGGCGCTGGGGTTGTGCGGCGTGTTGACGATGATCGCGCGCGTGCGCGGCGTGAGCGCGGCCGCGATGCGGTCGAAGTCGGGGCGGAAGCTGCCCGGCGTGAGCGGCACGCGCACCACGCGGCCGCCGGCCAGCTCGATGTTGGGCACGTAGCTGTCGTAGCAGGGCTCGAGCACGATCACCTCGTCGCCCGCGCGCACCACGGCGAGGATCGCCGTGATGATGGCCTGGGTCGCGCCGGCCGTGACCGTGATCTCGTCGGCGGCGCTGTAGCGGTGGCCGTAGACGGCGGCGATCTTGTCGGCGATCGCCTGGCGCAGCGCCGGGATGCCGGGCATCGGCGGGTACTGGTTGTGGCCCGCGGCCATCGCGGCCGTCACGTCCTCGAGCAGCTTCGGGTCGCAGTGGAAGTCGGGGAAGCCCTGGCCGAGGTTGACCGCGTTCTTCTCGGCCGCGAGCGCGGACATCACGGTGAAGATGGTGGTGCCGACGGCGGGCAGCTTGGTGGCGATCTCGGGGGTGCGGGCGGCAAAAGGCGCGGTGCTCATGGTCGTGGTCGGAGAAGGGTCAAAGATCGTAGTCCTGCTGGTGGCCGCTCAGGGCCTTCGCGATCAGGTTGCGGTCGAGCCGGTCGGACAGCAGCTCGGCGAACTTGAACACGAAGTTGCGCAGGTAGGCGCTGCGCTTGAAGGCCACGCGCGCGATGTTCTGGCCGAACACGTGGCCCATGGGGCGCACCACGAGGTCGGCGTTCGATTCGTCGCGCACCGCCATCTCGGCCACGATGCCCACGCCGAGGCCCAGGCGCACGTAGGTCTTGATCACGTCGGAGTCGATGGCCTCCAGCGCGATGCGCGGCGTGAGCTTCTTCTGCGCGAACGCATGGTCGATGCGCGTGCGGCCGGTGAAGGACGGGTGGTAGGTGATGATCGGCTCGAGCGCGAGGTCTTCGAGCGAGATGCGCTCCTTGGCGGCGAGCGCATGGTCCTTGGGCAGCACCAGCACGTGCTGCCATTCGTAGCAGGGCAGGGTCACGAGCTCGGCGTAGTCGGCGAGCGACTCGGTGGCGATGCCCACCTCGGCGATCTCGTCGATCACCATGCGCGCCACCTGGTCGGGCGATCCCTGGTGCAGGCTCACGTTGACCTTCGGATAGGCGTCGCGCAGCTTGGCCACCGGCACCGGCAGCACGTAGCGCGCCTGCGTGTGGGTGGTGGCGATCGAGAGCGTGCCGCTGTCCTGGGCGCTGAACTGCTCGCCGATGCGCTTGAGGTTGCCCACCTCGCGCATGATCAGCTCGATGCTCGCGATCACGTGCTGGCCGGGCTCGGTGATGCGCTTCAGCCGCTTGCCGTGGCGGGCGAAGATCTCGACGCCGAGTTCTTCCTCGAGCTCGATGATCGCCTTCGAGACGCCCGGCTGCGAGGTGTGGAGCGCCTTGGCCGCCTCCGTGAGGTTCAGGTTGCGCCGCACGGCCTCCTGAACGAACTTGAACTGGTGCAGATTCATATCAAATTCCGTCTTATTGCGGAATTTATTATGCCTTTGAAGTCTATGGAAATGGCCGGGAGTTCACGATTCGACGGCAATTCTTGCGAGCAGATCGAGCAGCTCGGGCGCCTCACCGACGATCGGTGCCAGTTCGAAGCCGACGCCCGGCCAGGCCTGGCGCAGCGCCTCGACCTGCAGCGGCAGGTCCTCGCGCGCATGCTTGCCCATGCCGAGGAAGAGCGGAACGATGCGCAGCGCCCGCGCGCCGCTCGCGATCAGGGCGGCCGCGGCGGTGCGCAGGTCGGGCGCCGCGAGCTCGATGTAGGCGCAGGCCACGCGCGCCTGCGGATCGCGCGCCGCGACGCGCGCCGCCACGGCCTCGATCGGCTCGCGCCAGCGCGGGTCGCGCGAGCCGTGCGCCAGCAGCACGATGCCCCTCGGGTCGGTGGTCGCGGCCATCGCGGCTAGCGGCGCAGCACCAGCCAGCTGAACGCCGCCAGCGACATGACCGAATAGATCAGCCCCGGCGCCGCCGCCGTGAGCATCGGCGACCAGTTGCTGAGGTTGCCGAGGTAGCCGAACACGTTGTTCAGCAGGAAGAAGCTGATGCCGATCATCACGCCGC
>CBHTTS010000293.1:0-6601 GCA_966095775.1 uncultured Variovorax sp.
GGCAACATCAGCATCTGCTGGTTCGAGCACGGCTGGTTCTGGTTCATCCCGCTGGCCGACGGCACGACGAGCGTGGGCGCGGTCTGCTGGCCGTACTACCTCAAGACGCGCAACAAGCCGCTCAAGGAATTCTTCTACGACACCATCGCGCTGTGCCCGGTGCTCGTGGACCGGCTGAAGAACGCCACGCTGGTCGACGACGCGGTGCACGCCACGGGCAACTTCTCGTATTCGAGCACGCACGCCACGGGCGACCGCTACCTGATGCTCGGCGACGCCTTCACCTTCATCGACCCGATGTTCTCCTCGGGCGTGTACCTCGCGATGCACAGTGCCTTCGACGGCGCCGAGCTGGTGGCGACCGCGCTCGACCGGCCCGCGGCCTACGCGGGCGCGCGGCGCGACTTCGAGGCCATGATGCGCAAGGGCCCGCGCGAGTATTCGTGGTTCATCTACCGCGTGACGAACCCGACGATCCGCGACATGTTCATGCACCCGGGCAATCCGTTCCGCGTGAAGGAGGGGCTGATGTCGCTGCTCGCGGGCGACATCTACCGCGGCACGCCGATCTGGCGCGCGCTCGGCATGTTCAAGTTCCTCTACTACTTCATCTCGGTGACCCACATGCGCCGCACCTGGGAAGGATGGAAGCGCCATCGCGTCAACATCCGCGACGTGGGCGCGCTGCGCGGCGAGACGATCCTCAAGGCGGACTGAGCCAGTCCCAGCCGCGCGCCGCGGGTGCGCCGCCGGCCTGCGCGGCCCAGGCGGTGTCGGCCGCACGCAGCGTGGCGAGCGCATGCGCGACGCCGGGCCGCGGGCTCGCGAGCACCTCGATGCCGAGGTCGGCGAGCCGGTCGGCCACGGGCGCCATCGAGGCCTGCGCCAGCACCACCACGTCGGTCGAGGCGGCCGCGGCGCGGATCGGGCCGGCCAGCGCGTCGATGTAGCGCGCGAGATCGCCGGCCTCGAAGTGCGGCCAGGCGCTTTCGACGAGCAGCAGGGTCGGCCGGGTGCCGACCCCGGCCTGGGCGGCGGCCGAGAGCACGAGCGCGCGGGTCGGCTCGAGCGTGCTCTCGAGCGCGGCCGCGATCAGCACGCGCGGGCCTGCACGCACCGCGCGCTCCGCCATCGCGCGGTCGATGCGCTGGGCCGCGAAGGCGCCGCCGGTGGCGGTGCGCTCCGCGATGCCGCCGATGGTCGAGCAGGTGCACACCACCACCGCGGCGCCGCCGGCGGCCGCCTCGCGCATCGCCTCGTGCACCTTCGCGGGCAGGGCAGGGTGGTCGAGGCCGGCGTCGCGCGCTTCCTGCAGCAGGTCGTCGCGCACCAGGTGCTCGGCATCGATCTCGGGCGCGAGCTCGCGCACCAGCGCATCGAAGGTCGGCACGTGGACCCCGGCGGTGTGGAGGAAGGCGATGCTGCCGGCCATCGGCGGATCAGGCGGCTTCGCGCGCGCGCCGCGCCTCGTAGGCCTTGAGGTGGACGTAGGCCGTGCGCAGCACCGAGGGCCCGGCCGCGGGGTCCGGCCGCGGCGCCCGCGCCAGCAGGTCGCCGAGGATGTGGTCGGCCTCGACCGCCGCGCCGCGCGCCATGTCCTTGTACATCGAGGCCGTCATCGGCGAACCCGCCGCCGTGAGGATCGCGCGCCCGCGCTCCAGCGCGGCGGGCCGGGGCGCGAAGCCGTTGTGCGCGGCGATCGCGCAGCATTCGTCGAAGATCGCGAGCGCCACGTCCTGGCCGCCCGCGGCCACCACGTCGCCGATGGAGGCGCGCATCAGGCTCGTGAGGCCTGCGGCCGAGGCGATGAAGACCCACTTCTCCCACATGTCCTGCGAGATGTCGGCGCTCAGCGTGGCGTCGAACTTCGCGCCCGCGAACTCGGCCGCGATCGCCTCGACGCGCGCCGAGCGGCCGCCCGCGCGCTCGCCGAAGCTCAGGCCGTGCATGTCGTTGAGGTGCAGCACGCGGCCCTCGTCGTCGAGCGTGGCGGAAATCATGCACAGGCCGCCGAGCACGCGTTCCTCGCCGAAGCGCGCGACCAGCCGGTCGACGTGGCGCATGCCGTTCTGCAACGGCAGGATCATGGTGTCGGGGCCGACCGCGGCCGCGAAGGACGCCATGGTCGCGTCGAGGTCGTAGGCCTTGCTGCCGACGATGACCACGTCGTAGGGCGCGGCGATGTGGTCGGCCAGCACGTGCGGCGGCGAGGACAGGTGCAGGTCGCCGAAGGGGCTGCGCACCACGAGGCCGGTGCGGGCGATCTGCGCCGCGCGGCCGGGCCGCAGCAGGAAGCTCAGGTCGCGCCCGGCCTCGAGCAGCCGGCCGCCGAAATAGCCCCCGAGCGCGCCGGCGCCCACCATCAGAAATCTCATTGCGATCCGCTCCTGGTCCGAGGAAGAAACCGGACCATGATGCCTGCGATCGCGCGGGCGTGCCAGGCGCGGCGCAAAGGCGGGGTCGCGGCGATGAGCTTTTCTGGAAAAGGTCTTGGGCGCTTCGCATAATCGTCCGGGTCGCGCCATCCCTTCTTTCCCCTTTTCTTTTTTCAACAAGGAGCTCATTCATGAGTCAGACCCGAATCGCCGTCATCGTCGGCAGCCTGCGCAAGGATTCGTTCAACCAGAAGCTGGCCCTCGCGCTCGCGCACCTCGCGCCCTCGGACTTCACCTTCGAGCACGTGCGCATCGACGACCTGCCGCTCTACAACCAGGACGACGACGGCAACCAGGCGGCTCCGGTCAAGCGGCTCAAGAGCGAGATCGCGGCGGCGCAGGGCCTGCTGTTCGTGACGCCCGAATACAACCGCTCGTTCCCCGGCGTGCTCAAGAACGCCATCGACCATGCCTCGCGTCCCTATGGCCAGAGCGCCTGGGGCGGCAAGCCCGCGGGCGTGCTCGGCGTCTCGGTGGGCGCGATCGGCACCGCGCTCGCGCAGCAGCACCTGCGCAACGTGCTGGCCTACCTCGACGTGCCCACGCTCGGCGCGCCCGAGGTGTTCCTGCAGGCCAAGGACGACCTGTTCGACGACCGCGGCCACATCGGCAACGAAGGCACGAAGAAGTTCCTCCAGGGCTGGATGGATAAGTACGTGGCCTGGGTCAAGAGCCACTCGGCGGCCTGACGCGGCGCGACACGCCCAAAGAAAGAGCCGCCCCGAGGGGCGGCTCTTTTCCTGTCGGGCGGAAGGCCGCTCAGGCGACCTGTGCCAGGTCCTTCTGGTTCGCGGCCTCGGCGGTGGCGGCAAGGATGTCGGCACGGGCCGAGTTCAGCGCCGCGGCCTTGGGCGCCTCGCCCATCGCCACGCCCTCGGCGCGCACGAAGCGCACGTCGGTGATGCCGAAGAAGCCGAAGATCACCTTGAGGTAGCTCTCCTGGTGCTCCGCGGCCTGGCCGCCTTCGGTCGTCGAGTAGACGCCGCCGCGGGTCGAGGCCACGATCACGGTCTTGCCGCCGGCCAGGCCCACGGGGCCGTTCTCGGTGTACTTGAAGGTGCGGCCGACCTGCGCGAGGCGGTCGATCCAGGCCTTCAGCTGGGTCGGGATCGAGAAGTTGTAGAGGGGCGCGCCCACCACGACCACGTCGGCCGCGAGGAACTGGGCCACGAGCTTCTCCGACAGCGCGTTCTCGCGCTGCTGGGCTTCGGTGGGCTGGGCCTGCGCGCCGGTCTTGATGCCGAGCGCATCGGCGCCGAAGTGGGGCGGGGCGTCGACCGCGAGGTCGAGGTACTCGACCGTGGTGTCGGGATGCGCGGCTTTCCAGGCGGCCACGATCTCTGCCGTGAGCAGGCGCGAGACCGAACCGTTGGCGAGGACGCTGGAGTCGATGTGCAGCAGTTTCATGATCGATTCGCTTTCTTCGTTGGTGCGCGGCGCTGAAAGGGGCCGCCGATGGGAGAATTCTATTTTTGGTGCGAGTCGATGATAAGTAGCCATTTTTTGACTACTTCGTTCCATTTGCAGGACAATCGAGCCCATGCAGGACCTCAACGACATGGTTTTCTTCGCCGAGGTGGCCGAGCGCGGCGGCTTCGCCGCGGCCAGCCGGGCGCTCGGCATTCCCAAGTCGCGTCTTTCGCGCCGCGTGGCGGAGCTCGAGGACCGGCTCGGCGTGCAGCTGATGCAGCGCAGCACCCGCCGGCTGTCGCTCACGCCCGCGGGCGAGGTCTTCCTGCGCCATTCGGCCGCGGTGCGCGATGCGGCGCAGGCCGCGACCGAGGCGGTGGCGCAGGTCCATACCGAGCCCTGCGGCATCGTGCGGCTGAGCTGCCCGATCACGGTCGCGCACAGCGGGCTCGCGCAGATCCTGCCGCGCTTCATGGCGCTCTACCCGGCGGTGCGCATCGACCTGCGCGTGATGAACCGCCCGGTGGACCTGATCGAGGAGGGCATCGACATCGCGCTGCGCGTGCGGCCCGCGATCGAGGACAGCGCCACGCTGGTCGCCAAGGTGCTCGGCACCAGCCGGGCCGTGCTGGTGGCGCGGCCGGACCTGCTCGAGCGCCTCGGCCCGGTGGAGGCGCCGGCCGAGCTCGCGAAGCTGCCGAGCGCGGCCATGTCGGCCAACGGCGAGGGCCGCAGCGAATGGCGGCTCGAGGGACCGAACGGCGAGATCCAGGTGCACGCCCACACCCCGCGCTACGTGGCCGACGACCTGGCCTCGCTGCAGCTGGCCGCGCTCGCGGGCGTGGGCGTGACGCTCCTGCCCGACTACATGTGCCGCGCCGACCTCGCGGCCGGCCGGCTGACGCGGGTGCTGCCCGCCTGGGGCCCGGCGCCCGCAATCGCGCACATGGTCTTCCCGGCGCGGCGCGCGCTCGTGCCGGCCGTGCGCAAGCTGATCGATTTCCTCGCCGAGCACCTGAGCGACGGCGCCTCGCCGATGTACTGAATCAGGCTTATGCGGAAATCGCCATAACCAAACAAGCAGATATTCGTTTGGCATTGATGCCGGCGTTCGCACAATCCCAGGCTCCATCTTCCAAGGAGAGCGACCATGGCGACCCTGCGACTCGGCGATACCGCCCCCGATTTCACCCAGGACTCGAGCGAAGGCCCCCTCGGCTTCTACCAGTGGGCCGGCGATTCGTGGGTGGTGTTCTTCTCCCACCCGGCCGACTTCACGCCGGTGTGCACCACCGAACTCGGCAAGACCGCGGCGCTGTCGGGCGAGTTCGCCAAGCGCGGCGTGAAGCCGATCGCGCTCAGCGTGGACCCGGCCGACAAGCACCAGCAGTGGATCGGCGACATCAACGAGACGCAGAACACCACGGTCAACTTCCCGATCATCGCGGACCACGACCGCAAGGTGTCCGATCTCTACGACCTGATCCATCCGAACGCCTCGGCCACGGCCACGGTGCGCAGCGTGTTCATCATCGATCCGAAGAAGACGATCCGCGCGACCATCACCTATCCCGCCTCCACGGGCCGCAACTTCGACGAGATCCTGCGCGTGATCGACTCGCTGCAGCTCACCGACAGCCACAAGGTCGCCACGCCCGTGAACTGGAAGGACGGCGACGACGTGGTCATCGTCCCGAGCATCCAGGACCCGGCCGAGCTCGCCGAGCGCTTCCCCAAGGGCTTCAAGGCGGTGCGGCCGTACCTGCGGATCACGCCGCAGCCCAACAGGTAAGAAGGCAGCCGCGGCCCGTGACCTCCCGCATCGTGATCGTGCCCGGCTGGCGCGACTCCGGCCCCGGCCACTGGCAGAGCCTCTGGCAGGAGCGCATCCCGGACGCGGTGCGCGTGGTGCAGGACGACTGGGCCTCGCCCAAGCGCGAGGCCTGGGTCGGCGCGCTGGCCCGGCTGGTGCTCGAGAGCCCGCAGCCGGTGGTGATCGCGGCGCACAGCCTCGGCTGCATCGCGACCGCGCACCTGCCGCCCGAAGCCGCCGCGCGCGTGCGCGGCGCGCTGCTGGTGGCGCCGGCCGACCCGGAGCGGCGCGCCGCGCTGGCGGATTTCGCGCCCGTGCCGCATGCGGCGCTGCCGTACCGCAGCATCGTGGTCGCAAGCAGCAACGACCCGTATTGCCCGATCCGCCTCGCGGGCGCATATTCGCGCGCCTGGGGCAGCGAGTTCGTTCGCATGCAGAATGCGGGCCATATCAACATCGATTCGGGGCACGGGGAATGGCCGCTCGGCCTGGCCCTGCTCCAGTCGCTGACCGACGAGCCCGCCGCCTGGCCGGCGGGCCGTGAATCTTCAGGAACCTTGGCAACCACATGACTTCCAGACTCAAGACCTTCGCCGCCTCGCTCGTGCTGGCGTCCTCCGCGCTCGCCGGCAGCAGCGCCCTCGCGCAGGGCAGCACGCTGCTGAACGCCTCGTACGACGTGGCGCGGGAGTTCTACAAGGACTACAACGCCGCCTTCGTGGCCCACTACAAGAAGACCACCGGCAAGGACGTGAAGATCGACCAGTCGCATGGCGGCTCGAGCGCGCAGGCGCGCGCGGTGGCCGACGGGCTCGACGCCGACGTGGTGACCATGAACACCTCGACCGACATCGACTTCCTCGCCAACGCGGGCGTGGTCGCGAAGGACTGGACCCGGAAGTTCCCCGAGAACGCGTCGCCGACCACCTCGACCATGCTGTTC
>CBHTTS010000294.1:0-6539 GCA_966095775.1 uncultured Variovorax sp.
GCGCATCCTCGAGATCTACCTCAACAACGTCGAATGGGGCGAAGGCGTGTTCGGCGCCGAGGCCGCGGCCCAGTACTACTTCAGGAAGCCGGCCGCGCGCCTGAGCGCGAACGAGGCCGCGCGGCTCGCGGTGATGCTGCCGAGCCCGAAGTTCTTCGAACGGCGGCCCGGCTCGGGCTACCTGGGCAGCCGCGCCTCGACCATCATGGCGCGGATGCCCGCGGCCGAACTGCCCTGAACGCGCGCTCGGCCGCGAGCACCGCGACGCAGCCGATCGCATAGGCCAGCACGTCCCAGCCGTCGGCCGTGGCGCCGAGCACGATGCGCAGCGCCCGGTTCGGGATCTGCAGCTGCCAGGCGGCCGCGAGGTACTGGCCCAGCTCCACCAGCAGCCCCACCGCGAAGGCCGCGAGCGCGAGCGGCAGCACGCGCGCCGCCACGAAGGCCTTGAACAGCAGGTAGACCCAGACCACGGCGAGCACGTCGCCCATGAAGCTGCGCACCCAGCCCCAGCGCGCGCCGACGGTCGCCAGCAGCGCGAGCACCACGAACAGGCCCACAGCCGCGGCCAGTGAAGGAGGATCGAATCGCCATCGCATGGCCCGTATCATCGCTGCCATGCTGGCAAAGCTCGTGGGATGGTTGCTGTTGGGCGTGGTGCGCTTGCTCACCGGTGCCCAGGCGCGCTGGTACGGCTGCCCGCCCAAGGCCGAGCAGCGCATCTATTTCGCCAATCACCAGAGCCATGCCGACCTGGTGATGATCTGGGCCGCGCTGCCCGAGGAGCTGCGCAGCATCACGCGCCCGATCGCGGCGCGCGACTACTGGGCCAACACCCCCGTCAAGCGCTGGATCACGACCGAGGTCTTCAACGCGGTCTACGTGGAGCGCGCCGTCGCAGCGCCCGCCGATGCCGCGCCGGCCCCGGAGGCCCCGCCCGCCGAGCCTGCCGAGCCCGCGCGCGACCCGCTCGCGCCGCTGGTCGAGGCGCTGCGCAGCGGCGACTCGATCATCATCTTCCCCGAAGGCACGCGCGGCCACACGGGCGAGCCGCAGAAGTTCAAGTCGGGCCTCTACACGCTCGCGACGCTGTTCCCCGACGTGGTGCTGGTGCCCGCCTGGATCGACAACGTGCAGCGCGTCATGCCCAAGGGCGAGATCGTGCCGGTGCCGATCCTGTGCTCCGTGACCTTCGGCGCGCCGATCCGCGTCGAGCCCGGCGAGGAGCGCCGCCCCTTCCTGGACCGCGCGCGCGCCGCGGTCATCGCCCTGCGCGACGTATGAGGACCGGCCCGCGATGAACCAGTTCCTGCGCAGCCTCGATCCCACCCAGCAGGTCGCGGCCCTGTTCCTGATCGTCTTCGGGCTGCTCGTGATCGTGAGCACCACGGCCTTCCTGCTGAGCTTCAAGGAGCGCCGCAACCCGGTGCACGACGCCGCCTGGCAGGCCGAGCTCGCGCACTACCGCAAGCTGCTCGGCACCACCTGGTTCATGGCGGTGGTGTTCTGGATCGGCTGGGCGCTCGGCGAGACCGTCGCCACGGTGCTGTTCGCGCTGATCGCCTTCTTCGCGCTGCGCGAGTTCATCACGCTCTCGCCCACTCGGCGCGGCGACCACCGCAGCCTGATCCTCGCCTTCTTCGTGGTGCTGCCGATCCAGTTCTGGCTCGTGGCCACCGCGCGCTTCGACCTGTTCACCGTGTTCATCCCGGTCTACGTGTTCCTCGCGATCCCGGTCGCGAGCGCGCTGGCCGACGACCCGAGCCACTTCCTCGAGCGCAACGCGAAGCTGCAGTGGGGCATCATGGTCTGCGTCTACGGCATGAGCCACGTGCCCGCGCTGCTGCTGCTGAGCTTTCCGGGCTACGAGGGCAAGAGCGCCTTCCTCGTGTTCTTCCTCGTCTTCGTGGTGCAGACCTCGGTGCTGGTGCAGCACATCATCTCGCGCCGTTCGCAGCGCAAGCCCTTCGCTCCCAACGTGAGCCGCAGTTTCAACTGGACCAGCTGGGGCATCGGCATCGCGGTCGCGAGCCTCGTGGGCGCGCTGTTCTCGTTCATCACGCCGTTCCGCTTCGGACAGGCGCTCGCCGTGTCGCTGCTCGCCTGCATCGCGGGCTCGATGGGCCATCTCGTGATGAAGGCGCTCAAGCGCGACCGCGGCATCCCCAACTGGGGCCAGAAGGGCGTGGGCGTGACGGGCGCCAACGGCCTGCTCGACCGCGTGGACGCGCTGTGCTTCGCGGCGCCGATCTTCTTCCATTCGATTCGCTGGTACTTCAACGCCTGACATGCGCATCCTCGGCATCGATCCTGGTCTGCAGACCACCGGCTTCGGCGTGGTGGACGCGCACGGGCAGCAGCTGAGCTACGTCGCCAGCGGCACCATCAGCACCAAGCACATGGTGGGCGAGCCGCTCGCGCGGCGGCTGAAGGTGCTGTTCGACGGCATCGGCGAGATCAGCGAGCGCTACCAGCCCGAGGCAGCGGCGGTGGAGATCATCTTCGTCAACGTCAACCCGCAGTCCACCCTCATGCTGGGGCAGGCGCGTGGCGCCTGCCTGACGGCGCTCGTCGCCAACCGGCTGGACGTGGCCGAATACACCGCGCTGCAGATGAAGCAGGCCGTGGCCGGCCACGGCAGTGCGGCCAAGGCGCAGGTGCAGGAGATGGTCAAGCGCCTGCTGAACCTGCCGGGGCTGCCCGGCGCCGATGCCGCCGACGCGTTGGGCATCGCCATCACCCATGCCCATGTCGGCAGCTCGCTGGCGCGGCTCGGCGATGCGGCGAAGAAGGGCGCGGGGACCAGCTATCGGCAGGGGCGCTCGCGGTGATGGGGCGGAACTACCGCATCGCTTGTGGAACCCAGTCACTTAGGGCTACAAATGTGGGCCCAAAAGCCTGCGGACGCGGCGGACTCGGCGGCGGACGGCGCAGTACAGGAGCCCCTGACCGAGGGCAAGCAAGAAAATCATGAGGCCCGACAGGGCAAGAATGCCCGTCACAATGTCCATCGGCCCCCGAGCCTTGAGCCCGTGCTGGTATGCCCGAGCCGCCGCCGACTTGGGGCTCCCGTAGAGGGCCCTTTCAATGTTGTACAGCGCCAGCCCCTTTGGCGTAAAACCCGCCGAAGGCGAAAACATCTCGCGAATCAAGTCCTCGCTGACGGGTAGTCGATTTCTTCTTTCAGCAATAGAAACTTGGACCAGCACATACAGGCCCGCCGGTGTAGTCTCTTGGTCCACTTCTTTCAAATAGCCGGCCACCTCCTCGAATCGATACATTTCAACCGCTCGCACGAAGTCGCGGCGCCGGATTCTCTGCGCGTCATTCCACGGACCAAGTGCGAGCAACATGACGCTGAGCCCTAGCAGCAAGGCGACGCGTATCGGGTTCTTGGCAGCTTTGCGGCTTACGAAAAGAGCACAAACGCCCGCGATAACGACAGCAGCAGGTAGGAGGAGGGCCAATGTCACCTCCCACAGAAGCAGAACATAGTCGATGAGATGATCGACCATGGAAAGCTGTCCGTCCGGTGTGGTTACGCCGAACAACGCCATGATGTTCGCCGGCACGTCAATACTCCAGGATGGCGCAACAAAGCCGAGGTAGAGCGCCAAATGGTCTGCACCCACCGCCGCTACGAACAGTGCCACACAGATCAATCCGAGCCGCAGGGTGCGCCTGGCGTTGGACTTCTCCCGCGCCTCAAGGGCTGCCACCCGGCCCAGTAACTCTTCACCAATGCAGGTCAAGGCGTCGCGCCTTCAACCGTTGGCAGACACGCCGGCCGACTGGCGCGCCAGCTTCGCCCGCAGCTCGCTGCGCATGCCCTCGATCTGCTTCTCGGCCGCCTTGCGCTGCTGTACGCCTTCCTGCTGGATGCGCATCACATCCTCCACTGTCTTGATCAGGGTGTTCTGAACCTGCCTGAGCGTCTCCACGTCGATGACCAGGCGCTGGTTGGCTTTGGCCGTCTCGACCGAATTGCGGTGCAGCAACTCCGCATTGCGCTTCAACAGTTCGTTGGTGGTGTCGTCGATGGTGGTCGCGAGCTGCACCGCGTTGCGCTGCTCATTGAGCGTCAGCGCAAGCATGAACTGCCGCTTCCAGGCCGGCACGGTGATCTCGCGGATGGTATGGAACTTGTCCACCAGCATCTGGTTGTTGGCCTGAATCATGCGGATGGTTGGAAGGCTCTGTAGGGCCGAATGCTGCAAGGCCATCAGATCGCCGATTCGCTTGTCCAAACTGGCAATCATCGCGTCCAGGTCGGCCACTTCCTGCACGCGGGCAGGATCGTTGGCGACCTCTCTTCGCCGCGCATTGGCAAGGGCATGCAGTTCAACCAGGCGCATGCGGCCCGCCGCGACGTGGACGCCGAGAAGGCGGTGTTCCTCACGCACGGCCGCAAACATGTTCTCCAATTCGGCATTGCGCATCTGAATATTGGTCTGCGTGGTGTGAACCTCGCCGATCAGCGCCTCGATCTGTTCGCGCGTGGTGTCGAACTGACTCACGAAAATCGCGGCGCGCAACCGAAACTTGTCGATCAGCGGTCCGATCAGGGGCAGGCGTGAACGCTTGTCGGACAGGGGCCCGGCATTCAGCGTACGGGCGATGGTCACGACCTGGCTCAGCTTGGCCCCTGCTTCGTCCAGGTCGCTGTTGCGCACGAGGTCGAGCAGGCTGTCCGCATAGCGGGAGGTGTGCTCGGCCACGTCACGTCCGAATTCGGCAACGCTGAGTGGACTGTTCGGCTGAATTCGCTGGGCTACCCGTTTCACTTCGGCAATGTCGGCTTCCTGCAAGCCCAGTTCTCGAAGGTTGGTCGGGGTGAGATCGAAGGTCGGTGCGGTGACGCTCTGCAATGCACGGTTCATGGTCTTTTTTTCTTCCCTGTTGATGATTGGTTGTCGAATCCCTCAAGGCTCTGAGACAGGCTGCGCATGAGCGCGTGATGCGCCTTGGTGGCCTCTGCCACCATCGCCGGGTCCATGTTCCTGGCCGCAGCAAGGGCCAGGGTGTGCTGTCGCCAGACGGGTACCAGCACACGCGAGGTCTCATGAAAGCGGTCGAGCATGTCCACCGCCTGGGCGCGCGTGAGTTGCATCTGTGTCACGCTCATTTCGTGCGACGAAAGCAAGGTGACAAGGTTGGCAAGCTTGCGCGCGAACCGCTCGCGCGGCCGGTCGAACGCCAGCGCGTCGGCAACGGGGAGGCCCACATGGGGGTTTTCGTCGAGGAATTCGCGACCCGCTCGAATGCACGCCCTCAAGTGCCCCACCTCGGCCCGATGAGTCACCAGCAGGTCGTCCAGCGCGTCCACGGCCTCATACACGCGTTCGGCCAAGTCTTCGGCCTCGTTCAGCAGTTCGTCCAGCGCCTTTCGCGCCAACTGGTAGCGCACTTGACGCTCGACCTCCCGCCCAAGAAGCCGGTCAAACCAGGACGGCTGCCGGGCGATCTGCTGCGGGTTGGCATCTGCGAGTTTCGCCACAACCTCGCCGATCTTGCCAGCCAAGACCGCGACGACGTTGCTTTCTATCAAGCTCGAGAGCTCATGCAGAGCGTCGGCGCTCGATTCGCCAGCCCCGTATTCTCCAAGGGCTTCAGGGTCCCGAAAAAGGGCGGGAAGCACCTCGCTCTTCAAGCGATCAACAGTCGATTCTTCGTTCGACAAGTACCCCCTCCGCTCCCTGCGATCAATCAATGCGCAAGCTTAGCCAGACCATTGACCATCGCCGACCTCATGAGGGCGCGAATCAGTGCATTTTTCACGTTGAGCGAGACCAGTGTGTCGCCGCCACAAGGCAATGGCGTCGGTGAGCGGCGGAGTCTCTACCGCCGGCTGACCGGCCGCGGACTTCTACGCGATTCGCTCGGCGATCAGCACCGCGAAGAAGCCCAGCGCCGCGAGCAGCGTCCACTTGAGCACGATCCACCCGAGGCGCCGGTACTTGACCTGCCCCGTGCCCGCATAGAACGCGAAGCTCACGCCCGCGACGAGCAGCAGCAGAAGGATGGCCCAGCGGAAGAGCAGCATCGGCGCGAGCGGGACGCGGCCGGCCTACCAGGCCCTCGCCACTTCGCCGAAGCCGCGCGGCGCGCGCTTCTCGTCCTCGAAGGTGACGATCTCGTAGGCGTCCTCGTGGGCGAGCAGCTCGCGCAGCAGCTTGTTGTTGAGCGCATGGCCCGAGCGGAAGGCCTTGTAGGCCGCGAGCAGCGGCTTGCCGATGATGTAGAGGTCGCCCATCGCGTCGAGGATCTTGTGCTTGACGAACTCGTCGTCGTAGCGCAGCCCGCCCGCATTGAGCACCTTGGTGTCGTCCATCACGATCGCGTTGTCGAGTCCGCCGCCGAGCGCGAGGCCCTTGCTGCGCATGTACTCGACCTCCTTCGTGAAGCCGAAGGTGCGCGCGCGCGCGATGTCGCGGCTGTACGAGCCGGTGCCGAGGTCGAACTCCACGCGCTGGCCGGTCGAGTTGACGACGCGGTGGTCGAAGTCGATCTCGAAGCTCAGCTTGTAGCCGTGGTAGGGC
>CBHTTS010000295.1:0-6478 GCA_966095775.1 uncultured Variovorax sp.
GGGGCCCCCCGGGGGGCCCGCCACCGGGGGTCGCGGGGTGTACCGTGTTTGCCCCCCCCCGCTGCGGGGGGGGGTGGGGGGGGCCCCGACGGCGTGTCCATGCCCTCGGTGGTCCTATCCGTTGCGGAACAGGAAGCTGTAGGCGTTCAGGGCGGGCACCCCACCGAGGTGCGCGTAGAGCACCTTCGAGCCCGCGGGGAATTCCCCGCGCCGCACCTTCTCGATCATCCCGTGCATCGACTTGCCCTCGTAGACGGGGTCGGTCAGCATGCCCTCGAGCCGCGCGCAGAGGCGGATCGCCTCGAGCGTGCCCTCGTTGGGCAGGCCGTACTCGGGGCCGCCGAAGCGGCGGTCGAGCACCACGTCCTGGGCGGTGATCTCGCGGCCCAGTTCGACGAGCTCGGCCGTGTGGCGCGCGATGCGCAGGATCTGGTCGAAGGTCTGCTGCGGCTTGGCCGAGGCGTCGATGCCGATCACGCGCTCGGCGCGCCCGTCGGCCGCGAAGCCCGCCACCATGCCGGCCTGCGTGCTGCCGGTGACCGAGCAGACCACGATGTAGTCGAACCGGAAGCCGAGCTCGGCCTCCTGCTGCCGGACCTCCTCGGCGAAGCCCACGAAGCCGAGGCCGCCGAGCGGATGCTCGGAGCATCCGGCCGGGATGGGGAACGGCTTGCCGCCGGCCTTGCGCACGTCGGCCATCGCCTCTTCCCAGCTCTTGCGGATGCCGATGTCGAAGCCCGCGCTGTCGAGCCGCACGTCGGCGCCGAGGATGCGCGACATCTCGATGTTGCCGACGCGGTCGTAGACCGCGTCCGAATAGTTGACCCAGTTCTCCTGCACCAGCACGCACTTCAGGCCCAGGTGCGCGGCCACCGCGGCCACCTGGCGCGTCTGGTTCGACTGGATGCCGCCGATCGACACCAGCGTGTCGTAGCCGCCCGCGAGCGCCTCGGGGATCAGGTATTCGAGCTTGCGCGTCTTGTTGCCGCCGAACGCGAGGCCGCTGTTGCAGTCCTCGCGCTTGGCGTAGAGCGCGACCTCGCCGCCCAGGTGGGCGCTGAGGCGGGGCAGCGGATGGATCGGCGTCGGGCCGAAGGTCAGCGCGTGGCGCGGGAATTTCTTCAGGTTCATCGATGGACTCCGGGGCAGGTGGATGGGTCCGATCGTAGGAAGAAGCCGCCGAAGCGTGGTTGCGAATTGGGCTCGAAATCCGGCGTGAAAGGAGACAAGATCGGGCCATCTCCGTTTTTCCTTTTGCAGGACCGTCCATGCGCACAACAAAATTGCGTACCCCCTCGCGCGCCGCGGCCGACGCGGTGCCGCCGCTCGACCGCACCGACCGCGCCATCCTGCGCGCGCTGCAGCGCGACGCCTCGGTCTCGAACGTGGCGCTCGCGGCCAAGGTCAACCTCAGCGCGCCGGCGTGCCTGCGCCGGGTCGAGCGGCTCAAGGCCGCGGGGCTCATCAGGGGCGTGGTCGCGCTGCTCGACGCCGATGCGCTCTCGCTCGGCATGCTGGTGATGATCGGCGTGGTGCTCGACCGCTCCACGCCCGATTCCTTCGCCGAGTTCGAGAAGGCGGCACAGAAGGTCTCGGGCTGTCTCGAATGCCACGTGGTCACGGGCGAGTTCGACTACTTCATGCTCGTGCGCACGCGCGACAACGAGAGCTTCAACCGGCTGCATGCCGAGCAGCTGCTCTACCTGCCCGGCGTGCGGCAGATCCGGACCTTCGTGGTGCTCAAGCAGGTGCTCTCGACCACGCAGCTGCCGCTGTCGCTTTGAGCCCCTGCGCGGCGCTTCTCACCCGCCGCCGGGCGGCACGCGGAAGCCCTCGGTGATCCTTCGCTCGGCCCGTTCGAGCGCGGCGCCCGCCCTCGCGAACCATCGGGCGAGCCGGCTGCGCAGCCTCGACGGAAGGCGGCGGGGCGGGTGCGTGGCCGCGTGGTCTGCTGCCGGGGGAGGGCCTTGGGTCATGGGTCGCGATGCTCGCGGCCCGCTCATGATCCGTAAAGTTGAATTGAATGAACATAAGCGTCAGAATTTCTGATGCGAAACCTGAACCTCGACCAGCTGCAGACCCTCGTCGCGATCGCCGACCTGGGCACCTTCGCCGCCGCCGCGCAGGCGCTCCACCTGGCGCCGCCGACCATCAGCCTGCACATCAAGGAGCTGGAGTCGCGCATGCAGGCGGCGCTGCTGGTGCGCGGCCGGCGCCAGGCCGAGCTCACGCCGGCCGGCCAGGTGCTGGTGCAGGAAGGCCGCAAGCTGCTGGCCGCGAGCGACGAACTGATCGACCGCGTGCAGCGCCATGCCAGCGGGCGGGAGGGCATCGTGAAGGTGGGCGTCTCGGCCGGCGTGAGCCCCCAACTGCTGCCGGGCATGCTCGACATGCTGAGCCGCAGCAGCCCCGGCGTCGAGGTCAAGCTCGAGGCCCTGGCGTCGGCCGAGGCCATGCAGCGCCTGAAGACGGGCACGCTGGACATCGGCATCGTCGCCAGCCCGCAGCCGATGCTCGCGGAGGTGCGCCTCGTTCCGTGGCGCAGCGACGAGATGGTGGCGCTGCTGCCCGCGGCGTGGGAGGCGCCCGAGCAGGTGACGCCGGCGTGGCTGGCCGCGCGGCGCTGGGCCTCCTTCGCGCCCGCCACGCACATGCACGGCCTCGTCTCGTCGTGGTTCGGGCAGGCGGGCTTCCATCCGCGGCCGTTCCTCACGCTCAGCTACCCCGGGGCGCTGAAGAGCCTCGCGCTCGCTAGCCAGTGCGCGGCGTTGCTGCCACTGGAGGAAGTGGAGGACCAGCTCGATGCGCCCGAAGTGCAGGTGCGGCCGCTGCATCCGCAGCTCCTGCGCCCGATGGCCGTGGCCCACCGCCATTCCCCGGCGCCCGGCAAGGCGGTGGCCGCGGTGCTGCAGGTGCTGGCCGCGTTCGCGCGGCCCGGGCCGGAGCCCGTGTCGGTGCCGTCCCACAAGGGGGCTCGATAGAATTGCGATAGTTTTTCCCGTCTCTTCGCCTTCTTTCTTTTCCCCTATTTCCCACGAGGTATTCCCATGGCACTCGTCTCGATGCGCGAACTGCTGGACCACGCAGCCGCCAACGGCTACGGCATTCCGGCCTTCAACGTCAACAACCTCGAGCAGGTCCAGGCCGTCATGGAGGCCGCCAAGGAGACCGGCGCGCCCGTCATCCTGCAGGCCAGCGCCGGCGCCCGCAAATACGCGGGCGAGTCCTTCATCAAGCACCTGATCCAGGCCGCGATCGAGCAGTACCCGAACATCCCGCTCGTGATGCACCAGGACCACGGCCAGAGCCCGGCGATCTGCCAGGGCGCGATCGACCTCGGCTTCTCCTCCGTGATGATGGACGGCTCGCTCAAGGAAGACGGCAAGACGCCGGCCTCGTTCGACTACAACGTCGAGGTCACGCGCCGTGTGGTCGAGCTCGCGCACAAGGTCGGCGTCACGGTCGAGGGCGAGCTCGGCTGCCTCGGCTCGCTCGAGACCGGCATGGCGGGCGAGGAAGACGGCATCGGCGCCGAAGGCGTGCTCGACCATTCCGCGCTGCTGACCGACCCCGAGGAAGCCGCCCAGTTCGTCAAGGCCACGCAGCTCGATGCGCTCGCGATCGCGATCGGCACCAGCCACGGCGCCTACAAGTTCACGCGCAAGCCCACGGGCGACATCCTGTCGATCCAGCGCGTGAAGGAGATCCACGCCCGCCTGCCCAACACCCACCTGGTGATGCACGGCTCGTCGTCGGTGCCGCAGGACCTGCTCGAGATCATCCGCAAGTACGGCGGCAACATGAAGGAAACCTACGGCGTGCCGGTCGAGGAGATCCAGGAAGCCATCAAGTACGGCGTGCGCAAGATCAACATCGACACCGACATCCGCCTCGCGATGACCGGCGCGGTGCGCAAGTTCATGGCCGAGAACCCCGAGAAGTTCGACGCCCGCGAGTGGCTCAAGCCCGCGCGCGAGGCGGCCAAGCAGATCTGCAAGCAGCGCTACATCGAGTTCGGCTGCGAAGGCCAGGGCGCGAAGATCAAGGGCGAGCCGCTGCAGGTGGTGGCGGCCAAATACGCCAAGGGCGAGCTGGCCCAGGAAGTGATCTGAGGCTCGCGCGGCGCGGGCTGCCAGATGGTCGCCGCGTTCCGGCACGGGCTCTGGCGGGATCGCCTGCGCGAGCAGCTGTGGTTCCGCCCGGCCGTCTGGAGCCTCGCGGCCATCGGGGCCGCGCTGGTGGCCGCGGCCGCCAATGAATTCCTCCCCTCCGGCATGCTGCCGGACGTGGGACACGACACGCTCGCGGGCCTGTTGTCGATCATCGCGGCAAGCATGCTCACCGTGAGCACCTTCGCGCTGTCGATCCTGGTCAGCGCCTATGCCTCGGCCTCTTCCACGGCCACGCCGCGGGCCACGCGGCTGGTGATGGCCGACAACGATGCGCAGAACGCCATCGCCGCGTTCGTCTCGGCTTTCATCTTCGCGATCATCGCGCTGGCGGCGCTGGGCGTGCGGTACTACGGCGCGGCCGGGCGTTTCGTGCTGTTCGTCTTCACGATCTGCGTGATCGCCTACCTGATCCTCGCGCTGCTGCGCTGGATCGGCACGCTGTCCAGGCTGGGCCGGATGAACCACACCATCGAGACGGTGGAGCGGGTCGCCGCGCGATCCATGCGCGACTGGGCGGCCTCTCCGGGCCTGGGCGCGCGCATCGTGAGCGACGCGGCGGCATGGGCGTCGCGCGGCGAGCCGCTCCATGCGTCGTGGACCGGCTATCTCCAGCACATCGACATCGCCGGCATCGAGGCGGCGGCCGAGGCCGCCAACGTCCACGTCCACGTGTGCCTGCGCCCCGGGGCCTTCGTCTCCGGCCGGACCGTGCTGGCAAGACTGATCGATGCGTCGGAAGCACCGGCCGATCGCGACCTCGCCGAGCGGGTCGCCCGCGCGTTCGTGCTGGGACGGGAGCGCACCGAGCGGCCGGACCCGCGCGTAGGGCTGCTCATGCTCGGCGAGATCGCGCAACGTGCGCGTTCGCCCGCGGTGAACGATGCCGGCACCGCCATCGCCGTGCTCGGCGCCATCGCGCGCGTGCTCGTCGAGGGCCTGCGCGGGGGCGGCGAGGCCGAGCAGACCCCGCCTGTGGCCGAGGCCCGGCGCGTCACCATCGTCGCGCTCGATCCGGCCGACCTGGTGCGCGACGTGATGGAGCCGATCGCCCGGGACGGCGCGGGCTCGCTCGAGGTGGCGATCCGAATCCAGAAAGCGCTCGCCCTCGTGATCGCCAACTGCGAGGACGGCGTTGCCGCGGCCGCGCGCGCCGAGGCCGCGCATGCGCGCGACCATGCGCTCCAGGGCTTGCGCCTGCCGCACGAGCGCGAGCGACTGCTCGCGCATGCGCCGCCGCCCGTCGAGCGGTGAGGCCCCACCTTCGCCGTGCCGAAGCCCTAAACTCTGCGTCCGACTCCTTTCCTCTTCATTCCGCGTCACCGACGCCGTCCGCCGCCCTGCCATGACCACCGTCCACACCTCCTCCATCAAGAGCCTCCCCCTGCTCGCGCGCGGCAAGGTGCGCGACAACTATGCGGTCGGCGAGGACCGCATCCTGATGGTCGCGAGCGACCGGCTCAGCGCCTTCGACGTGATCATGGGCGAGCCGATCCCGGGCAAGGGCGAGATCCTCACGCGGATGGCGCTGTGGTGGTTCGACCGCCTCGGCCAGCTCTGCCCCAACCACCTGACGGGCGAGGCGCCCGAGAGCGTGGTCGCGCCCGACGAGGTGCCGCAGGTCACGGGCCGCTCGATGCTGGTGAAGCGGCTCAAGCCCATCCCCGTCGAGGCGGTGGTGCGCGGCTATCTCGCGGGCAGCGGCTGGAAGGAATACCAGGAAAGCCGCTCCGTCTGCGGCGTGCCGCTGCCCGAGGGCCTGACCAACGCGGCCAAGCTGCCGCGCGCGATCTTCACGCCCGCGGCCAAGGCCGCGGCCGGCGAGCACGACGAGAACATCAGCTACGAGCGCGTGGTCGAGATCGTCGGCCCCAAGCTCGCGCAGCAGATCCGCGAGACCAGCCTCGAGATCTACGAGGCCGCGGCGCAGATCGCGCTCGCCAAGGGGATGATCATCGCCGACACCAAGTTCGAGTTCGGGCTCGACGAGAACGGCACGCTGGTGCTGATGGACGAGGTGCTCACGCCCGACAGCTCGCGCTACTGGCCGGTCGAGGGCTACCAGGCCGCGCTCGCCGCGGGCACCAACCCGCCGAGCTACGACAAGCAGTTCGTGCGCGACTGGCTCGAAGCCACGCGCGTCAACGGCAAGCCCTGGGACAAGACGCCGCCGGCGCCGCGCCTGCCGGCCGAGGTGATCGAGAAGACCGCGGCCAAGTACCGCGAAGCGCTCGAGCGCCTCACCGGCTGAAGCAGGACGCCCCCCGAAGCGCCTGCGGCGCCTCCCCCCACTGGGGGGCGCACCCGGC
>CBHTTS010000296.1:0-6478 GCA_966095775.1 uncultured Variovorax sp.
AACGTGATCCAGGGCGCGAAGATGGTGGGCGCCGACAAGATCATCGGCGTGGACATCAACCCCGCGCGCGAGGACATGGCCCGCAAGTTCGGCATGACGCACTTCCTGAACCCGAAGGAGCACGCGAACATCGTCGACGCGATCGTGCAGCTGACCGACGGCGGCGCCGACTACAGCTTCGAATGCATCGGCAACACGCAGGTGATGCGCCAGGCGCTGGAGTGCACGCACAAGGGCTGGGGCCGCAGCATCATCATCGGCGTGGCCGAGGCCGGCGCGGAGATCAGCACGCGGCCGTTCCAGCTCGTCACCGGCCGCAAGTGGGAAGGCTCGGCCTTCGGCGGCGCGCGCGGCCGCACCGACGTGCCGAAGATCGTCGACTGGTACATGGAAGGCAAGATCAACATCGACGACCTGATCACCCACACCATGCCGCTCGAGAAGATCAACGAGGGCTTCGACCTCATGAAGCGCGGCGAGTCGATCCGCGGCGTCGTGCTGTACTGAAACCGACGGCGCAGGCGAGACCATGATCCAGGCCATGCAGCCCCTGCGCCGCGTCGAGGCCGGCGTGCTCGAGGTTGCCTACTTCGAGTCCGGTCCGGCCGACGGCCCGCCCGTGCTGCTGATGCACGGCTTCCCGTACGACATCCACGCCTATGCCGAGGTGGCGCCGATGCTCGCCGCGCGCGGCTGCCGCGTGATCGTTCCGTACCTGCGCGGCTACGGCCCGACGCGCTTCCTGAGCGACGCCACGCCGCGCTCGGGCGAACAGGCCGCGCTCGGCGCCGACCTGCTCGCGCTGCTCGACGCGCTCGCCATCCCGCGCGCGGTGCTCGCGGGCTACGACTGGGGCGGACGCGCCGCCTGCGTGGTGGCCGCGCTCTGGCCCGCGCGCTGCGCGGGGCTGGTCTCGCTCAACAGCTACAACATCCAGGACATCGCGAAGGCGATGGTGCCCGACACGCCCGAGAACGAGCTGAGCCTCTGGTACCAGTACTACTTCCACAGCGAGCGCGGCCGTGCCGGGCTCGCGAAGGACCGGCGCGGCATCGCGCGGCTGCTCTGGAAGCTCTGGTCGCCGACCTGGGCCTTCGACGACGCCACCTTCGAGCGCAGCGCCGCCGCCTTCGACAACCCCGATTTCGTCGAGGTGGTGATCCATTCCTACCGCCACCGCTTCGCCCTCGTCGCGGGCGACCCGGCCTGCGCCGAGATCGAGCGCCGGCTCGCCGCCCAGCCCGTGATCACGGTGCCCGCGATCACCTTCGACGGCGTCGACGACGGCGTGCGCCCGCCGGCCGATGCCGCGGTCCACGCGCACCGTTTCGCGGGACCGCGCTCGCACCGGCTGGTGCCCGGCGCCGGCCACAACCTGCCCCAGGAAGCACCGCGCGTCTTCGCCGACGCGGTGCTCGAACTCGTGCCATCGCTGCACGCCACGAACGCGCCATGACCGACATCCTCAAGACGCTGTCCGAGCACCACGCCTTCGGCGGCGTGCAAGGCTTCTACCAGCACGCCTCGCGCGAGATCGGGCTGCCGATGCGCTTCGCGGTCTACCTGCCGCCGCAGGCCGCGCACGCGCGCGTGCCCGCGCTGCTCTACCTCGCGGGCCTGACCTGCAACGAGGAGACCTTCGCGGTCAAGGCCGGCGCGCAGCGCATGGCCGCGAGCCTCGGCCTCGCGCTGATCGCGCCCGACACCAGCCCGCGCGGCAGCATCGTGGAGAACCTGCCCGGCGCGACGGCCGACTGGGACTTCGGCATCGGCGCGGGCTTCTACCTCGACGCGACCGAGTCGCCCTGGTCCGGCCACTGGCGAATGGAGAGCTGGATCGTGCACGAGCTGCTGCCGCTCGTCGCCGCGCACTTCGCGATCGACGGCCAGCGGCTCGGCATCTTCGGCCACTCGATGGGCGGCCACGGCGCGCTCACGCTCGCGCTGCGGCATCCGGGGCGCTTCCGCTCGCTCTCGGCCTTCGCGCCGATCTGCGCGCCCACCGCGTGCCCCTGGGGCGAGAAGGCGCTGCGCGGCTACCTCGGCGAGCCCGGCGACGACCGCGCGGCGTGGCTCGCGCACGACGCCAGCGCGCTGATGAAGTCGCAGACCGCGGCGCCCTATCCGCAGGGCATCCTGGTCGACCAGGGGCTGGCCGACAAATTCCTCGCCGAGCAGCTGCATCCCGAGGCCTTCGAGGCCGCGTGCTTCGCCGCGGGCCAGCCGCTCACGCTGCGGCGCCATGCGGGCTACGACCACGGCTACTATTTCATCCAGAGCTTCATGGCGGACCACATCGCCCACCATGCGCAGACGCTGCACGGCTGAACGCCCACCATGTCGGCCGCACAGATTCCCTCCTTTCAGCTGCGCTCGCGCGACGGCACGGCCGAGGAGAGCCTCGTGCTCGCCGGCATCTGGCGCCGCGCCTGGATGGCGGCCAACCGCAACGCCGCGCTGATCGAGCCGATCACGCACTGGCTGCGGCGCGTGCAGACCGAGTTCGTGCCGCCGGCCGACGTGGTGCTCGCGGAGCGCGAAGGCCAGATACTGGCCTTCATGGTGCTGATGAAGCGCAACGGCTACGTGGCGCAGCTCTTCGTCGAGCCCCACCTGCGCAACCAGGGCCTGGGCCAGGCGCTGCTCGACGAAGCGAGCGTGCGCATGCCGCACGGCTGGAAGCTGCACGTCGCGATGGGCAACACCGCCGCGCAGCGCTTCTACGAGCGCTACGGCCTGGTGCGCGGCGCGGTCGACCGGCACCCCGCGAGCGGCCGCGAGCGCGTGGCCTACCATTGGCATCCTTCGGGCCCACCGCGGCGCTGACTTCCTGCGACTCCCATGCGCATCGACCACATCGCTCTCTGGACCACCGACCTCGAACGCTGCAAGCGCTTCTACGTCGACTATTTCGGCGCCACGGCCGGCGCCGGCTACGTCAATCCCGCCAAGGGCTTCGCGTCCTGCTTCCTGAGCCTGGGCGACGGCGCGCGCATCGAGGCCATGACCACGAGCACCCTCTCGCCCGTGCCCGCCGAGCCCGGCGCGCAGCGCATGGGATGGACGCACCTCGCGATCAGCGTCGGCTCCGAGGCCGCGGTCGACGCGCTCACGGCGCGCCTCGTGGCCGATGGCCATCCGCGGCTCGACGGCCCGCGCCGCACCGGCGACGGCTACTACGAGAGCGTGGTGCTCGACCCCGACGGCAACCGCATCGAGATCACCGCGTGATCCCGGAGGTCCGGCGGTGAGCGAATTCGTCCGAAGCCTGCACGAGGTCTTCGAACGCCTCGGGCGCATCGAGGCGCGGCGCATGTTCGGCGGCCACGGCCTCTACCACGAGGGCCGCATGTTCGCGCTCGTGACCGGCGACACGCTCTACCTCAAGAGCGACGCCGAGAGCGCCGCCCACTTCGACCGGCTCGCGCTGCCGCCCTTCAGCTACGAGCGCCAGGGCCGGATGACGCCGACCTCGTACCGCCAGGCGCCGGCCGAGGTGTTCGAGGACCGCGACGAAGCCGCGCGCTGGGGCCGCCGCGCCTACGAGGCCGCGCTGCGCTCGGGCCATCGCCCCAAGGCCAAGGCGGCGACGAAGAAAAAGAAGGCCGCCTCGCGTTGAAGCACGACGCCGCATCGCCGCCGCCCCTGCCCGAGCGCGAGCAGATCGCGCTGCTCGAGCCGTTCGAAGGGCTCGGCCTCGAGCGCATCTCGGTCGTGGCCACGCGCGCCGACGCGGAGCGCGCGGCCGCGGCGCTGCTCGAGGCGCGCGTGGTCGGCTTCGACACCGAGTCCAAGCCCACCTTCGCGAAGAACGAGGTCTCGTCCGGGCCGCACGTGGTGCAGTTCGCCACGCGCTCGGCCGCATGGCTGTTCCAGCTCCATCGCGACGACTGCAACGAGGTGCTGGCCGCGCTGATCGCCTCGAGCGCGCTGCAGAAGGTGGGCTTCGGGCTCTCGGGCGACCTCGCGCTGCTGCGCCGCCGCCTCGCGGTCGAGCCGCGCGCGGTCTACGACATCGACCAGGAGTTCCGCCGCCGCGGCTACCGCCGCTCGGTGGGCGTGAAGGTGGCCGTGGCGCTGGTGTTCAACCAGCGCTTCGTCAAGTCGCGCAAGGCCACGACCTCGAACTGGGCCAACCGGCAGCTCACACCCGCGCAGATCCGCTATGCGGCGAACGACGCCTACGCCTCGATCCGCGTCTTCGACGCGCTGCTGCCGCCAAGCGCCTGAGGCCGCGCGGGGCATCGCGCGGGGCGGCTGCAGCGCGGCCGCGGCCCCGGCACAATCCCCTGTCATTCCCGCACACGAAAGAAGAGAACGGCCATGAGCGACAGCAGCCAAAAGAAAAGCGACTTCGGACTGATCGGCCTCGCCGTGATGGGGCAGAACCTGGTGCTCAACGTCGAGAGCCGCGGCTTCCAGGTCAGCGTCTACAACCGCACCGAAGCCACCACCGAGGCCTTCCTCGCCGCCAACCCGGGCAAGAAGCTCGTGGGGACGAGGACCCTCGAGGAATTCGTCGACAGCCTCGCGCGACCGCGCAAGATCCAGATCATGGTCAAGGCCGGCGCGCCGGTCGACCAGGTGATCGAGCAGCTGATCCCGCTGCTCGATGCCGACGACATCGTGATCGACGGCGGCAACAGCCTCTACACCGACACCGAGCGCCGCGACGCCTGGCTCGCGGGCAAGGGCCTGCGCTTCATCGGCGCGGGCGTCTCGGGCGGCGAGGAAGGTGCGCGCAAGGGCCCCTCGATCATGCCCGGCGGACCGCTCTCGACCTGGGAGGTGATGAAGCCGATCTTCGAGAGCATCGCCGCGCAGGTCGACGGCCAGCCCTGCGTGATCCACATCGGCCCGGGCGGCGCCGGCCACTACGTGAAGATGGTGCACAACGGCATCGAGTACGGCGACATGCAGCTGATCTGCGAGGCCTACAGCCTGTTCAAGGCCGCGGGCTTCACGACCGACGAGATGGCCGCGGTCTTCGAGGAATGGAACGAGGGCGAGCTGCAGAGCTACCTGATCCAGATCACGGCGAAGGCGCTCGCGCAGCAGGACCCCGAGACCGGCCGGCCGATCGTCGACCTGATCCTCGACAAGGCCGGCCAGAAGGGCACGGGCCAGTGGACGCTGATCAACGCGGCCGAGAACGCCGTCGTGATCAGCACCATCAACGCCGCCGTCGAGGCGCGCGTGCTCTCGTCGCAGAAGCCGCAGCGCGTGGCCGCGAGCCGGCTGCTGAAGGGCCCCGAGGCCGCGCTCTCGATCGAGAAGAAGGCGCTCGTGGCGAAGGTGCACGATGCGCTCTACGCCTCCAAGGTGATCAGCTACACGCAGGGCTTCGACCTGATCAAGACCATGGGCGAGAAGAAGGACTGGAAGCTCGACCTCGGCGGCATCGCGTCCATCTGGCGCGGCGGCTGCATCATCCGCGCGCGCTTCCTCAACCGCATCACCGAGGCCTACCGCGCGGACCCCGCGCTCGGCAACCTGATGCTCGCGCCCTTCTTCCAGGACCTGCTGAACCGCACGCAGCAGAACTGGCGCGACGTGGTCGCGCTCGCGGTGGGCCACGGCATCCCGGTGCCGGCGTTCAGCGCCTCGCTCGCCTACTACGACAGCTACCGCACCGAGCGCCTGCCCGCGAACCTGCTGCAGGCGCAGCGCGACTTCTTCGGCGCCCACACCTACGAGCGCGTGGACCGGCCCGCGGGCCAGTTCTTCCACACCAACTGGCCCGAAGTGATCTGAAGGCGCGGCGGCTCAGGCGCGCGGCAGCTCGCGCCTGGCCTGCGCCACCAGTTCCTCCACCGGCGCGGTCGCATCGACCGCCACCACGCCCGGCTCGCCGACCGGCGACTCGAGGGTCGCGAACTGGCTCGCGACGAGGCTCGCGGGGAACATGTGCTCGCCCGCGCCCTCGCGCGCCGCCACGCGGCGCTCGGACTCCTCGCGCGTGATCTCCATGAAGACGAAATGCAGCGCCGGCACCGCCGCGCGCAGCCGGTCGCGGTACGCGCGCCTGAGCGCCGAGCAGGTCAGCACCGCGCCGCCGCGCGCCTGCGCGAGCGCCTGCCCGAGCACGTCGAGCCAGCCCGCGCGGTCGGCGTCGGTCAGCGGCACGCCGTTGCGCATCTTCTCGACGTTGGCGGCCGGATGATGGTCGTCGCCCTCGATCAGCGGCAGTCCCAGGTCCTCGGCGAGCGCCGCCCCGAGCGTCGACTTGCCGCAGCCCGAGACGCCCATCACCACGATCCACATTCCGTTCATTCTTCATGCTCCCGTTGCGGGCGGCGGCGCCGCCCCAGACCCGGAATCTACCGTGTCCGCGCCGGACGGCCGTTCAGAACAGGCTGCCCTGGCCCGCCGCGCCCGGCGGCCGGAAGGCGCCGAGGTCGAGCGCGATGCGCTCGCGGTTGAAGCCGAGGCGCCGCGCCGTCTTCTCGAAGCGCTGGTGGATCAGGTCGGCCCAGAG
>CBHTTS010000297.1:0-6463 GCA_966095775.1 uncultured Variovorax sp.
ACCTTGCCCACCAGGTCCGCGCCCACGTCGGCGCCCTTGGTGAAGATGCCGCCGCCCAGGCGCGCGAAGATCGAGATCAGCGAGGAGCCGAAGGCGAAGCCGATCAGCGGGTTGAGCAGGTTGGCCAGCTTGACGTCGGGCGTCAGGCGGCCGTTGCCCACCAGGAACCAGTAGAACGCCGTGACGCCGAGCAGGCCCAGGCCGACGACCAGCATGCCGGTGATGGCGCCGCCGCGGAAGGCGACGTCCAGCGCCGGGCCGATGCCGCGCGTGGCCGCCTGCGCGGTGCGCACGTTGGCGCGCACCGAGACGTTCATGCCGATGAAGCCGCAGGCGCCCGACAGCACGGCGCCGATCACGAAACCCACGGCCGTGGTCGGGTCGAGGAAGATGCCGATCAGGATCGCGAGGATCACGCCGACGACCGCGATGCTCGTGTACTGCTTCGCGAGGTAGGCCGCGGCGCCGGCCTGGATCGCCGCCGCGATCTCCTGCATGCGGGGATTGCCAGCGTCCTTGGCGAGAATCCAACTTCGCGCCCAGAAGCCGTAGGCCACGGCGACGAGGCCGCAGACGACCGCGAGGATGAGAGGGGTGTTGCCGATCATGCGTTGCTTCTCCATTCGTTCGTTGTGACTTGTGGAGACGGAAAGCGCAGGCCCGGCGTGGCGTCTGCAACGCGTACGGGACCGTGTTTTCCGCCGCGTTGCTTCCTCGAAGCTCGCTGCACCGGGGTGCGGAGCCGATTGGCCAACGGCCTCAATTTACAGGCAAAAGCCGCTGCGCGTGCGACAGGGCCGTGACGCGGAAAGTAAACTTCGGGTTTGTCCCCATCCTCCTCATACTTTTCCACTACTCGAAAACGACATGGCCTTCGACAAAGTTTCCCCCGGCAAGAACGTTCCCGATGAATTCAACGTCGTGATCGAGATCCCCATGAACGCGGACCCGATCAAGTACGAGATCGACAAGGAATCGGGCGCGATCTTCGTGGACCGCTTCATGACCACGGCCATGTACTACCCGGCCAACTACGGCTACGTGCCGCAGACGCTGTCGGGCGACGGCGACCCGGTGGACGTGCTCGTGATCGCGCCGTACCCGCTGCTGCCCGGCGTGGTCGTGCCGTGCCGTCCGCTCGGCATCCTGATGATGGAGGACGAGGCCGGCGTCGACGGCAAGGTGCTCGCCGTGCCCACCGACAAGGTGCTGCCGATCTACAGCCACTGGAAGTCGGTGGACGACGTGAACCCGATGCGCCTGAAGGCGATCAGCCATTTCTTCGAGCACTACAAGGACCTCGAGGCCGGCAAGTGGGTCAAGGTGCTGGGCTGGGAAGGCATCGACTCCGCCCGCAAGGAAGTCGTCGACGGCATCGCCAACTACAAGAAGTAGGCGCCGCGGCCTCGGCCCGGGGCGGACGCCTCAGGCCGACTTGAACGGACTGCGCTCGCCCAGGTGGTCCATGTAGTGCGCGATGCCTTCGCCCTCGCGCTCGAGAAAGCGCTCGACCGCGTCGGCGAACGCCGGGTGGGCCAGCCAGTGCGCGCTCGTGGTCCGGACCGGCATCAGCGCGCGCGCCATCTTGTGCTCGCCCTGCGCGCCGCCCTCGAAGCGCGCCGCGCCGTGCGCGATGCACCAGGCGAGCGGCTGGTAGTAGCAGGCCTCGAAGTGCAGGCAGTCGACGCGCTCCAGCGCCCCCCAGTAGCGGCCATAGGCCACGAGCGGCCCGTCGTGCGTCGACAGCGCGACCAGGCTCGAGGCGATCGGCCGTCCCTCGCGTTCGGCGACGAACAGCAGCCAGGCCTCGGGCAGGGTGTCGGCCATGCGCTGGAAGAAATCGCGCGTCAGATAGGGCGGGTTGCCGTGCTCGCGGTAGGTGCGCGCGTAGCAGCGGTAGAAGAAGTCCCAGTCGGCGCGCGTGATGTCGGCGCCGCGCGACCAGCGGAAGCCGACGCCCGCCTCGGCCACCTTGCGGCGTTCCTGGCGGATCTTCTTGCGCTTGTCGTGCGACAGGCTCGCGAGAAAGGACTCGAAGTCCGCATAGCGGGCGTGCCCATCGCCGGCGTCGCCCGCAGGCGCCGTGTTCGTCCAATGGAACTGTACCGTGTTGCGCAGCATCAGGCCCGCCTCGGTGCAGGCCGCCACGTCCGCGTCGGCGCCGAACAGCAGGTGCAGCGACGAGAGCTCTTCCTGCCTGCACCACGCCACCAGCGCCTGCACCAGCAGGGTGCGCGCCTGCGCGTCGCGCGCCAGCAGCCGCGCGCCGGGCACGGGCGTGAACGGTACCGCGACGACGGCCTTGGGGTAGTAGGCGAGGCCGTGCTGCTCGTAGGCGTTGGCCCAGGCCCAGTCGAACACGTACTCGCCGTAGGAATGCGTCTTCACGTAGGCCGGGCAGGCCGCCAGCAGCTCCTCGCCGCGCCACAGCGTCACGAAGCGCGGCGTCCAGCCGCTCTTCGGCGAGGCGCTGCCGCTGTCGTGCAGCGCCGCGAGGTATTCGTGCCGCATGAAGGGCGAGGGCTCGGCTTCGGCCGCGAGCAGCGCGTTCCAGGCGTTCGGGCTCAGGTCCGACACGGACCCCATCACCCGAATGACATAATCGTTCAAGCCTTTTTCTTCCTTCCGTATGACGCTCAAGCTCGCCATCGCGCAGCTCAATTTCGTGGTGGGCGATCTCGCCGGCAACGCGAAAAAAATCATCGATGCCGCGCGCCAGGCCCATGCCGAGGGCGCGCGCCTTCTGCTGACGCCCGAACTCTCGATCGCCGGCTACGCGGCCGAGGACCTGTTCCTGCGCCCCTCGTTCACCGAGACTTGCGATGATGCCGTGAAAGGCATCGCCGCCGCCCTGGCCGACCTCAAAGACATGGTCGTGGTGGTGGGGCATCCGACGGGCGGCAGCCTGCGCAGCCGCTCGGTGGCAGTGCAAATGCGCCACAACGCCGCGAGCGTCATCAGGGAAGGCCGCATCCTCGAGACCTACGCGAAGCGCGAGCTGCCGAACTACCAGGTGTTCGACGAGCGCCGCTACTTCACGCCGGGGCAGGGCAGCTGCGTGTTCGAGGCCGGCGGCGTCTCGGTGGGCCTGCTGATCTGCGAGGACGCCTGGTTCGACGAGCCGGCCGAGCTCGCGCGCGCGGCCGGCGCCGAGGTGCTCGCGGTCATCAACGCCTCGCCGTACCACGTCGGCAAGGAGGGCGAGCGCGTCGCGCGCATGGCCGACCGCGCCCGCGCCGTGGGCCTGCCGCTGGTCTATGCGCACCTGGTCGGGGGACAGGACGAGGTGGTCTTCGACGGCGCCTCGTTCGCGCTGCAGGCCGACGGCGCGCTCGCGATGCAGGCGCCGAGCTTCCGCGAGCAGCTGGTGTTCGCGACGCTGGAGCGGGCGGCCGCGGGCGTGCGCGTGGCGGCGGACGCCTCGGCCATCGCGCCGCCGCGCGAGGCCGAGGCACAGCTCTGGGACGCCCTGGTGCTCGGCGTGCGCGACTACATCGGCAAGAACGGCTTCCCGGGCGTGCTGCTCGGCCTGTCGGGCGGCATCGATTCGGCGCTGGTGCTCGCCATCGCGGTCGATGCGCTCGGCAAGGACAAGGTCCGCGCGGTCATGATGCCCTCGCCGTACACCGCCGACATCAGCTGGATCGACGCGCGCGAGATGGCCGGCCGGCTCGGGGTGCGCTACGACGAGATCTCGATCAAGCACACTTTCGAGTCCTTCAAGGGCGCGCTCGCCGCCGAATTCCAGGGGCTGCCCGAGGACACCACCGAGGAAAACCTCCAGGCGCGCATCCGCGGCACGCTGCTGATGGCGCTGTCGAACAAGTTCGGCTCGCTCGTGCTCACCACCGGCAACAAGAGCGAGATGGCCACGGGCTACTGCACGCTCTACGGTGACATGGCGGGCGGCTTCGCGGTCATCAAGGACCTGCTCAAGACCACCGTGTTCGCGCTCGCGCGCTGGCGCAATGCGCACGACCCCTACGGCACCGGCGCCTCGCCGATCCCTGACCGGATCATCACGCGCCCCCCGAGCGCCGAGCTGCGGCCCGACCAGACCGACCAGGACAGCCTGCCGCCCTACGACGTGCTCGACGGCATCCTGGCACGCTACATGCAGGACGACGAGGGCATCGACGAGATCATCGCTGCGGGCTACGACCGCGCGGTGGTGGAGCGGGTGGCGCGCCTGATCAAGATCAACGAGTACAAGCGGCGCCAGGCGCCCGTGGGCATCCGGGTGACCCACCGCAGCTTCGGCAAGGATTGGCGTTACCCTATCACCAGCAAGTTCAACGAAACCGCCGGAGCACCAAAACCATGAAGCAGATCACCGCCATCGTCAAACCCTTCAAGCTCGAGGACGTGCGCGAGGCCTTGGCCGAAGTGGGCGTCACCGGCCTCACGGTGACCGAGGTGAAGGGCTTCGGTCGACAGAAGGGCCACACGGAGCTCTATCGCGGCGCCGAGTACGTGGTCGACTTCCTGCCGAAGATGAAGGTCGAGGTCGTCGTCAACGAAGCCGACGTCGAGCGCTGCATCGAAGCCATCGTCAACTCGGCCCGCACGGGCAAGATCGGCGACGGGAAGATCTTCGTCACGGACGTGGAGCGCATCGTGCGCATCCGCACCGGCGAGGAGAACGAAAACGCGGTCTGAGCCGGCCGCCCGGCCGTGCGGCCGGGCCGGTGCCCTCAGAGGGTCTCCGCGAGGCGGTCCGCGCGCGGATGCAGCGGGACCTCGGCGCGCAGCGCCGTGAGCAGTTCGGTGGCGTCGGTGCCGGTGCGGATCAGCTCCATCTGCCACTCGCCCATGAAGCCCTCGCGCACGCTGTGCGCGAGGAAGCCCAGCAGGCCGTCGTAGTAGCCCGCGGTGTTGAGGATGCCGGTGGGCTTGTCGTGGTAGCCGAGCTGGCGCCAGGTCCAGATCTCGAACAGTTCCTCGAAGGTGCCGATGCCGCCCGGCAGCGCGATGAACGCGTCGGCACGCTCGCCCATCATGGCCTTGCGCTCGTGCATGGTGTCGACCACGTGGAGTTCGTCGCAGAGCGTGTTGGCCAGTTCCCGGTCGACCAGCGCCTTCGGGATGATGCCGACCACGCGGCCGCCGGCCTGGCGCGTGGCCTCGGCCACGGTGCCCATGAGCCCGGTGCGGCCGCCGCCGTAGACCAGCTGGCCGCGGTGCCGGCCGATCCATTCGCCGACCGCCTCGGCCGCCCTGGAGAACTCGGCCCGCTCGCCGGGGCGGGAGCCGCAATACACGCAGATCGAAAATTCAGGAGTCATGCCGCCATCATGCCTCGGGCGGCAGGCGCTTTCATGACGCGAAGCGCTGCCACAGCGCGGCCAGCCAGATGCCGCCGCACAGGGCGAGCGACAGCAGCACGGCGGCGCTGCCCATGTCCTTGGCGCGCTTGGACAGGTCGTGCCATTCGGGGCCGATGCGGTCGATGGCGGCCTCGACCGCGGTGTTGAGCAGCTCGACGATCATCACCAGGATCGCGCTGCCCGCGAGCAGCGCCACCTCGACCCAGCTGCGGCCGAGCCAGAAGGCCGCGGGCACCAGCACGATCGACATGATGGCTTCCTGGCGGAAGGCCGGCTCGCTCCAGCCCGCCCGCAGGCCGTGCAGGGAGAACAGCGTCGCATGCCAGACCCGCGCCAGGCCCTTGCGGGCCTTCTGCGGGTTCACGGGGTCGGGAAGCTTGGAATCGGGCACGGCACTCATCGGCGGCTCAGGGGCTTGGAAGTGATGAGCCGCGTGCCCGCCCAGGCGTCGTGCCAGAACTGGCGCTCGGGGTGGAAGCGCGCGAGCAGGGCCCAGACGGCGACCCATCCGAAGATCAGCACCGTCGATTCTCCGCCCGACAGCTTGAACGGCGCGATCGCCGCCAGGGGCGGCAGGAACCAAATCCAGCTCAGCAGGTAGCGCACGAGCGCGCGACGCTGGGTGATCGGCCGGCCTTCACGGTCGACGATGCGGATGTTCCAGGTCTTCATCGCGAGCGTCTGGCCCCGGGCCCAGAACCAGACGAAATAGACGCCGAACACGACGAAGAGGAAGGCCTGCAGCAGGTGCCGGCGCGAATCCATCGCGTCGCGCATCTGCCCAAGGGTGCTGAACAGCCAGCCCGCGACGAAGACCACCGCGAACAGCAGCATGCCCTCGTAGAGCCAGCAGGCCATGCGCCGCCACAGGCCGGGCACTTTCGGAAGCGGAGCGCTGGAAGCTGGATCTGCGGGGGACGAGGAGGGATTCGATTCCGGGACTTCGGAAGAATTGGGAGCCATCGAAGCCTTGGAAATCAGGGGGGCGAGGGCTGCTCGGTGGCCTGGCCCGCGGAAAGAGGGGTCGACGGCACGAGCACCTGGGCTTCGGCCGGGATCGGTTGGGCGGGCGACGCCGACGGGCCTGCGGGCGCGGCCGCAGCGGCCGGCGCGCGCTCCGGCGGCGATGCCACGAC
>CBHTTS010000298.1:0-6427 GCA_966095775.1 uncultured Variovorax sp.
GCGGAACCGGCTTTGCCGGGCCGCCGGGTGCGCCCCCCAGTGGGGGGAGGCGCCGAAGGCGCTTCGGGGGGCGTCCTAGTCGTATTTCAAGGTGTAGATCAGGTCGACGCCGCTGGTTTGTCCGGCCTGGCCGCGCAGCGTGAGGCGCTGCGTGAGGTCGTAGAAGATGAAGATCGTGCCGAAGGTGCCGCCGAGGCTGCGCTCGTAGGTGAGATAGAAGTCCTTCGACAGCCGCTTGCCGAGCGTGACGGCCGACTCGCGCAGGTCGCCGCCGTTGCCCGGGCCCTTGAAGCCGAGCTCGTCGAGGCCGAAGCGGCTCGCGAGGCTGCCGCCGGTCGCGCCCTTGCTGACGCGGCCGATCAGCGCGAGCGCGGCCTGCTGCAGCAGCGCCGACTCGCCGCCGCTGGTGGCCGAGGCGCGGCCCAGCACCACCCACGACAGCGTCTCGGCGTCCGACAGCGGGGGCTCCGAATAGAGCTTGACGCGCGGCGACTGCGCGGTGCCCGAGATCTGCACGCCGGCGCGCTGCGCGATGTTGGGCCGGATCGCGAGGATGTCGAGCGCGGGATTGTCGAAGGGGCCGTTGAAGCGCGCGATGCCGCTCTCCACGTCGAGCTGCTGGCCGTAGGCGCGGTACTGGCCCTTGACGGTGCGCACCTCGCCCGTGATGCGCGGCGGCGCGTCGAGCCGGGTGCTGCGGATCTCGAGCTCGCCCTCGAGCCGCGTCGTGATGCCGCGGCCCTGCACCGCGAAGTCGTCGCCGAGGTCGAACTCGACCACGATGTCGGGCGGCTTCGCGGTCTGCGGCCGCGCCGCCTGCGCCTCGCTGCGTGCGGCCTCGCGCCGGGCCTGCTCGGCGGCCTCCCGGTCCTTGGCGGCGGAGCGCACGACCACGTCGGTGCCGAGGCTGGGCGCGGTCTCGTCGGGCAGGATGATGACCGCGCGGTCGGTCCGCAGCTTGCCGCGCACGCTGAACTGCCCACCGTCGAGCCGTGCCTGCAGGTTGCCCGAGAGCGTGACCTGCCGGTCGGTGCGCACGAGCACGCGCAGCGCGCGCAGCTCGGCCTGCAGCGCCATGCGGATGCCGCTGCCGGTGGGGCCGGCCGCGCCCCAGGTGATGTCGCCGCGCGCGGTGAGCGAGCCGCCGCCCGCGGCCGCCTCGCTCGCGGCGGTGCTGCGGTTGCCGCTCTGGCCCGCGATGCGCGCGCTGGTGCCCGCGCCGCCCTGCAGCGTGAACTCGGTGATCTCGATGCGCTCGCCCGTGAGCGTGGCGCGCAGCCGGCCGCCCTGCAGGTCCAGCCCCTCGACCGGCGCGCGCAGCGCGAGCCGGTCGGCGCCGAGCGTGCCGTTCCAGCGCGGTGCGGCGCGGTTGCCCGCGAGCACCGCGTCGGCATCGAGCGTGCCGGCGATGCGCCAGCCCGGCGGCGCGAGCATCGACCAGACGCCGAGGTTCGGCAGCGTGGCCTTGATCCTGCCCGCGAGCGGCGCATCGGCCGCCCACTGCCAGCCGTCGGCGCGCTGCTGCATCCGCGTGGCGAGTTCGGCGTCGATGCGGCCCGCGCGCTCGCTGTCCCAGGCCAGCGTGGCGCGCACCGCGTCGCCTTCGGCGTCGAGCCGCAGCTCGGCCCGGCGCAGGCCCGCGGGCGTGCTCGGCGCGGCGGCGCCGCCCGCGCCCGCGGCGTTCATCGTGCGTTCGCTCGCGGTGCCGGTGCCGTGGCTGCGGATGCGCGTGACCAGCGCCGCCTCGCCGGCCTGCACCCGGATGTCGCCGCTCTGGCGCGCGAGCCGCGCGCGGGCGCGCAGCGTGTCGCCGGCGTCGATGTCCCACTCGCCGTCGAACAGCAGGTCGCCGCTGATGCCGATCTCGTTGAAGGCGGCGTTGGCGCCGAAGGCTTCGGCCCAGGCCATCGGCAGGCCCTGCAGCCGGCCCTGCGAGCGCAGGCGGAAGGCCTGGTTCGGCGCCGCCCCGCTGCGCGTGAAGCGCAGCGGCTGCCATTCGATGCGCACGGTGCCGGGCACGGGCCCGCGCAGCGTGGCGGTGGCGGCCGAGGCCTCGACCTCGAGGCGGTTCGCCGCAGCGCTGCCGCTGCTGCGGATCGACGCCGTGACCTCGCGGCCCAGCTCGAGCGTCCAGGGGGCCGCCGCGGCGCCGCCGGGGCCCGGGCGGGCGCTGTCGCGGGCCTGGAGCCGCAGGCTCGCGAGCGCCGCGCGCCACTGGCCCGCCCCCGCGATGCCGCCGTTCGCGCGCGCGTCGAGCTCTAGCTTCTGCGTGCCTGTCGCCGCCTCGCCCTTGAGCGCGAGGGTGGCGCGCGCCAGGCTGCCGTCGAGCGCGGCCTGCAGGTTGCCGATCTGCACGGTGGTGGCGGCCGCGCCGTTGGCGGCCGGCGGCAGGCGCAGCTCGACGCGCGGCACGTCGAGCGAGGCTTGCAGCGTGGGCTCGGCCGCGCCGCGCGGGGCCGGTGCGTTCGCGTTCTCGAGGCGGCGCTGGATGGTCTGCCAGCCGCCCTGCCAGCGCGCGTCGAGCCGCGCCGCGCCCCTGGCCGTGCGGCCGCCGAACAACGCCGACATCTCGGGCAGGCCTTCGACCCAGCGCTGCACGGCCTCGGCGTCGTCGATGCGCGCCTTGAGCTCGCCGCCGCCCTGCGCCGGCGCGATCGTGCCCTCGAGCTGCGCGCCGCCGCCCGGCAGCGCGAGCGCGAGCCGGCCGCTCGCGGCCTGTTCCGCGACGCGCACCGACAGCCGGCCCTCGAGGCTCGCGCGCTCGGCTTCGAGCCGCAGGCTGCGCAGGTCGAGCACCTGTTCCTTCCACTGGCCCTGCGCGAGCACGCGCTCGAGGCCGAAGCCCGGCAGCGCCGCGGTGCCGGCGCCGCCCTCGGCGCGCAGCGCGACGTCGAAGCCGATCGCGGCGTCGTCGCGCTGCTGGGCTGTCACGGTGCCGTTGACCGGCGCGCCCGAGAGTTCGCTGTGCAGCAGGCCGGGCCGCACGCCGCGCACGGTGGCGCGCGCCTGCCACGGCGCGGGCGCGGGGCTCCAGCGGCCTTCGGCCTCGATGCGGCCGCCGCCCGCGCGCAGCGTGGCCGCGGGCACGCGCCAGTTGGTGCCGTCGAAGCCCACGCGTGCCTCGATCCGCTCGATCGGCAGCGCGCCCTTGTCCCAGGGGCCCGGCAGCGCATTGGCGAGGTCGGCCGAGGCCTGCCAGGCGGCCGGGCCGCTCGCGGCATCGGGCTGCAGTTCGACCGTGCCCGTGAGCCGCGTGCGCGGTGCGCCGGGCCAGAGGCTGGCCGCATCGAGGTTGCGCAGGTCGGCGCGCGCATCGATCACGGGCTGCGGCTGCCAGGGCGCGACGTGGGCCTGCAGCTTCGCTTCCATCGGCGCCTCGGCGTCGGGCTCGGCGGGCGCGAGCGCGGCCGCGACCTCGAGCCGCGCCTCGCGGCCCGCGAGCGTGCCCTTGACGCCGGCCTCGGCGAGCACCTCGATGCTGCGGTCCTCGGGCAGCGGCGCCTTCACGCGGCCCTGCAGCGCGGCCTCGAGCGCCATCGGCGCGGCGCCCTGCAGCGTGACGCTCGCGCTGTAGCGGCCGTCGGCGATGTCGACGTGCTCGATCTCGAGCGCATGGCGCGCATCGGTGTAGCGGTAGCGGCCCGCGAGCCGCGCCGCCTGCAGCGGGGGCGGGCCGGCCCAGCGCAGTTCGTCGATGCGGAACGGCAACTCGACCTCGATCGGCAGCGTGAGCTGCGCGAGCGGCTCGGCGGGCGCATCGCTCGGCGGGCCGCGGCGCTCGACCAGCAGCCGCGCCGCATGCACCTCGCCGAGCTGCAGCTTGCGCTGGAACAGCGGCGCGAGCTGCCAGCCGATCTCGGCCTCGTGCACCTCGACCGCGAGGCTCTCGCTCTGCCAGCGCAGCCAGCCGATGCGTCCGCCGGTGCGCAGCGAGCCCGTGACCTCGCGGCTTTCGAGCGTCTGCCCCGCGGGCATGTACTGCGCGGCGCGCGCGAGCGCGAAGGCGAGCGACTGGTTCGAGCCGATCCACCACCAGGCGAGCGCGCCCAGCACGAGCAGCAGCGCGACGAGGCCCGCCACGGTCCAGGCCAGCGCGCGCAGCGCACGGCGCGTGAGCGTGCGTGGCGCCGGCGGGGCCGCGGCGGGCGTGGGTGGCGTCGACGGGTCGTTCTGCATCGGTCAGAAGGTGAAGCCGAGGCGGAAGTGGAGGCGGAACTTCTTCGTGTCCACGCCGTAGGCGAGGTCGGCCTGCACCGGCCCGACCGGGCTGCGCCAGCGCGCGCCCACGCCCACGCCGACCTTGGGCTTGAGCTCGCCGGGCTTGTCGGCCACCGCGCCGGCATCGACGAAGACCGTGCTCTCCCATTCGGTGAGCTTGCCGTCGTAGACGAAGGGGCGCTGCCACTCCAGGCTCATCACGCCGAGGTAGCGGCCCGCGACGATCTGGCCGTCGGCGCGCTCGGTGCCGATCTGGCGGTAGCTGTAGCCGCGCACGGTGGTGTCGCCGCCGGTCAGGAACATCAGCGTGGAGGGTATCTGCGCGCTCTGCCTGGCCGAGACCGCGCCGGCCTCGGCGCGCAGCTGCAGCCGGCTGCGGCGCGCCAGCGTGGCCGCATCGCGGCCGTCGGCGAAGCCCAGCGGCAGCACGCCGAGCCAGCGCGCATAGGTGCGCGTGAAGGGCACGCGCTCGCCGGTCAGCGTGTAGCCCGCGGCGAGTTCAAGCGCGAGGCCGAAGCCGCGCGTGGGCGCGGCGTTGTCGTCGAAGTAGCGCCCGGTCCAGCCCCAGTTGGCGGTCACGGCCGAGGCCGAGGGCGGGGCGTCGGTGCCGCGGTTCTGGGCGTAGTCGTACTGCAGGAAGTAGCTGCGGTCGATGTGGCCGCTCGACTTGCTGCGGCCGCCGCGCACGCGGCCGCTGTCGACCACGTAGCTGCCGGAGGTCTCGCTCTTGAGCTCGGCGCCCGCGAACCAGCGCCAGCCGCGGTCGTTGGGGATCGCGTTCCAGTTGGTGCCGAGCGACTTGGTGTCGCCGTCGACCGACAGCCGCGACACCGCGCGCCAGCCGAGCAGCGGCATGCGGTTGTGGATGTGGTCGACCGACAGCCGCGGCCCGCTGTCGGTGGTGAAGCCCGCGCCGAGCACCACTTTCTGCAGCGGCGCCTCGCGCAGCTGCGCGATCACGGGTGCGGCGAGCGGCGTCGCGGTCTCGGTGTCGAGCGTGAGGAACACCGAGTCGTAGTAGCCGCTGCTCGCGAGCCGCTGCTGCGCGTCGAGCAGCTTCTGCTGGTCGTAGTCGGTACCCGTGGGCAGCTGCGCGATGCGACGCGCGCCGTCGGCGTCGTAGCGCTCGGCGCCGCGCGGCACGAGCGGGCCGAAGCGGTAGGCGGGCCCGGACTGCAGCGTGAGGCCGAGGCGCGCCTCCTGCCGGTCGGCGTCGACCTCGGCGCGGCTCGCGCCGATGCTGCCGGTGGGGAAGCGCTTGGCCGTGAGGCTGCGCAGCGCCGCGGCCTTGGCGTTGTCCCAGGCCTGCTGCGTGAAGGGCTGGCCCGCGCGCAGCGGCCAGGCGGTGCGGATCGAATCGCGCTGGGCCTCGGCCGCCGGGTCGTCGGCGATCGCGCCCGCATAGTCGATCTGCACCGTGCTCACGTGGGTGATCTCGCCGGGCTCGACGGTGACGACGATCTCGCGCGGCGCCCGGTCGCTGCCGGGCGTCTCCTTGAGCTCGAGTGTCAGCGTGGGCGTGAAGTAGCCGAGCGTGGCCAGCAGCTCGCGCGCGTTGGCTTCCGCGGCCACCATGAGGCGCGAGATCTCGGTCACGCCGAGGTCGTCGAGCGTGCGATAGCGCTGGAGTTCCAGATGCAGCGCGAGGTATTCGCGCACCGTGTCGGGGCCGCGCACGTCGACCGTGAAGGCATCGCGGCCGTCGTCCTTCTTCGCCCCGGCCGCGGTCTCGCCGTCGCGCACCAGGCCCGGCGCGGCGGCCTGCGCCTCCTTGCCGGCATCGCGCTTCGGCAGCAGGCTGCAGCCCTGCAGGAGCAGGGCGCCGCAAAAAAGCAAAGCCGGCCAACACGCCGGCATGAGGACTGGGACCGCCCTGAACATGGGCGGATTTTGACAGCAAGGCGCGCCGGGTCCCGTCAGCGCAGGGCGACAGAATCGCCGGCAGTGTGCAGTCTTACTTCGAAAGCATTCTCATCGCATCTTCCAGGCCGCGCAGGGTCAGCGGGTACATGCGGTTCGACATCAGCTGCTGCATCACGGCGATGCTCTGGCGGTACTGCCACACGCCCTGGGGCTCGGGGTTGATCCAGGCGAACTTCGGGAAGGCGTGCGTGAGGCGCTGGATCCATTCGGCGCCGGCTTCCTCGTTGTTGTATTCGACGCTGCCGCCGGGCTGCAGGATCTCGTAGGGGCTCATGGTCGCGTCGCC
>CBHTTS010000299.1:0-6424 GCA_966095775.1 uncultured Variovorax sp.
TAGATGTTCTCGCCGCCGCGGATCACCATGTCCTTGATGCGGCCGACGATGTTGACGTAGCCCTCGGCGTCCATGGTCGCGAGATCGCCGGTGTGCATCCAGCCTTCGGCGTCGATCGCCTCCTTCGTCTTCTCCTCGTCGCCCCAGTAACCGTGCATCACGGAATAGCCGCGGGTGCACAGCTCGCCCGACATGCCGCGGGGCACGGTGGCGCCGGTCTCGGGATCGACGATCTTCACCTCCAGGTGCGGCTGCACCGTGCCCACGGTGGAGACGCGGCGCTCCAGCGGCGTGTCGGTGCTGCTCTGGCAGCTCACCGGGCTGGTCTCGGTCATGCCGTAGGCGATGGTGATCTGCGACAGGTGCATGCGGTCGACCACGCGCTTCATCACCTCGATCGGGCAGGCCGTGCCGGCCATGATGCCGGTGCGCAGGGTCGACAGGTCGAACTCGGCGAAGCGCGGATGGTCCAGTTCGGCGATGAACATGGTCGGCACGCCGTGCAGGCCGGTGCACTTCTCGGCCTGAACCGTCTCGAGCACGGTGAGCGGATCGAAGCCGTCGTTCGGATAGACGATCGTCGAGCCATGCGTGAAGCAGGCCAGGTTGCCGAGCACCATGCCGAAGCAGTGGTACATCGGCACCGGGATGCACAGCCGGTCGTCCGGGCCCAGCTTCATGCATTCGCCGATGAAGAAGCCGTTGTTCAGGATGTTGCGGTGCGTGAGCGTCGCGCCCTTGGGGAAGCCCGTGGTGCCGCTGGTGAACTGGATGTTGATCGGGTCGGTGGCCTGCAGGCCTTGCTGCACCTGCGCCACGCGGGGGTCGGCGGCGTCGCCGCCGGCGAGCAGCGCGGAGAAGCGCGCCAGCGGGATGTCGAAGCCGGCCTCGTCGGCGTCGTCGGGGCGGTCGATCCACCACACGTGCTTCAGCTGCGGCAGCCTGGGCGCGCCCAGCTCGCGCAGCATCGCCAGGTACTCGCTGGTCTTGAACCGCGCCATCGTGACCAGCGCCTTGCACCCCACCTTGTCGAGCGCGTACGCCACCTCGGCGGTGCGGTAGGCCGGGTTGATGTTGACGAGGATCAGGCCGGTCTTGGCGGTCGCGATCTGCATCAGCACCCAGGCGACGTTGTTGTGCGACCAGATGCCCACGCGGTCGCCGGGCGCGAGGCCGAGCTTCAGCAGCGCGCTCGCGAGCCGGTTCGATTCGGCCTGCAGTTCGCGGTAGCTGAGGCGCCGGCCCTCGTGGCGGCTCACGAGCGCCTCGCGGTCGGGCTGCCGCTCGACCATCGCATCGAAGAAGTCGCCGATGGTCTGCTCGATCAGCGGGACGCGGGTATCACCCTGGGCAAAACTCAATGGGGGGGGCATGGCGCATGTCTCCTGCTGGGGTTCGGAATCAATCCACCGTTGCGCCGGTGTCCTTCACCACGCGCGCCCACTTGACCAGGTCGGCGCGCACCAGCGCGCTCAACTGGGCCGAGGTGCCCTTGAAGGGCTCGCAGCCCACCGCGGCGAGCCTGTCCGCCACGTCCTTCTGGTCCAGCGCGCGCGCCACTTCGGCCTGCAACTGCGCCACGATGGGCGCGGGAGTCCCCGCGGGCGCAAACAGCGCGTACCACGGCGCTTCGCCAAAGCCCTTGAGTGTTTCACCGATGGTCGGCACATCAGGCAAGGCAGCCACGCGTTTGGCGTTCACCACCCCGAGCACCTTGAGCTTGCCTCCTTTGATGAAGCCCATGACCGAAGGCAGGCTTTGCACCGACAGGGGCACCTGCCCGCTCACCACGTCGGTCGCCGCCGCCGCCGAGCCCTTGTAGGGCACGTGCCGGAGCTGGATGCCCGCCTGCTTCTGCAGCATTTCACCGATCAGGTGGTTGAGCGTGCCGTTGCCTGCCGAGGCAATGGCGTAGTGGTCGGGTTGCGCCTTGGCCTGGGCGATCAGCTCCGCCACGTTGTTGGCGGGAAAGGACGGATTGGCCACCAGCACGTAGCCCGCCGTGGCGACGGGTGCGACCGGCTCGAAGTCCTTGACCGCGTCGAAGCCGGGGTTCTTGTAGAGCGCGGGACCGACCACATGGGCGCTGTCCGCCGTGAGCAGCAGCGTGTAGCCGTCACGCTTGGCGCGCGCCAGCGCCGCCGTGGCCAGCGTGCCGCCCGCGCCGGGACGGTTGTCCACGACCACGCTCTGGCCCATTTGCTCCGACAGGCGCTGTGCCACCACGCGCGCGATGGCGTCGTTCGCGCCGCCGGCGGCCTGGGGAACGATGAGGGTGATGGGTTTGGATGGGTATTTGTCCTGGGCGAAAGCGGTCGTGCACAACGCGGCGGCCACGGCCAGCGCGGCATGGCGGCGAGTCAGGGTCATGGGTTGTCTCCTCGTTGTCATTCAAGAGCCCCGCGGTCCGGATTCAGGCCGTTTCCGCGAACAGCTCGCGTCCGATCAGCATGCGCCGGATCTCGCTCGTGCCCGCACCGATCTCGTAGAGCTTGGCGTCGCGCCACAGCCGCTCGACCGGGAACTCCTTCGTGTAGCCCACGCCGCCGAGCGCCTGGATCGCCTCGCCGGCCATCCAGGTGGCCTTCTCGGCCGAGTAGAGGATCGCGCCGGCCGCGTCCTTGCGGAAGGTGCGCGCATGGTCGTTGCGGTCGCAGGCCTTGCCCACCGCATAGACGTAGGCGCGCGTGGCCTGCCAGGTCGAGTACATGTCGGCGATCTTGCCCTGCATCAGCTGGAACTCGCCGATGCTCTGGCCGAACTGCTTGCGCTCGTGGACGAAGGGCAGCACCACGTCCATGCAGGCGGCCATGATGCCCAGCGGGCCGCCCGAGAGCACCGCGCGCTCGTAGTCGAGGCCGCTCATCAGCACCTTGGCGCCGTTGCCCTCGCCGCCGAGCACGTTCTCCTCGGGCACTTCGCAGTTGTCGAAGAAGAGCGGATAGGTGTTGGAGCCGCGCATGCCGAGCTTGTCGAGCTTGGTGCCGGCCGAGAAGCCCTTGAAGCCCTTCTCGACGATGAAGGCCGTCATGCCGCGCGCGCCCATCTCGGGCTCGGTCTTGGCGTAGATCACGAGCGTGTCGGCGTCGCCGCCGTTGGTGATCCACATCTTGCCGCCGTTGAGCACGTAGTAGCCGTTCTTCTTCTCCGCCTTGAGCTTCATGCTCACCACGTCGGAGCCCGCGTTGGGCTCGCTCATCGCGAGCGCGCCCACGTGTTCGCCGCTCACGAGCTTGGGCAGGTACTTCTTCTTCTGCGCCTCGCTGCCGTTGCGGTGGATCTGGTTGACGCAGAGGTTGGAGTGGGCGCCGTAGGAGAGGCCGACCGACGCCGAGGCACGGGAAACCTCTTCCATCGCGACGATGTGGGCCAGGTAGCCGAGCTCGGTGCCGCCGTACTCCTCCTTCACCGTCATGCCGTGCAGGCCGAGGTCGCCGAGCTTCTTCCAGAGGTCGTGCGGGAACAGGTTCTCGCGGTCGATCTCGGCGGCGCGCGGGGCGATCTCGTGGGCGGCGAAGTCCTGCACCGCGCTGCGCAGGGAATCGATGGTCTCGCCGAGGTCGAAGTTCAGGCCGGGATCGTGCATGTGTGTTGTCTCCTCTGAGGATCGGTCGTGCCGGCGCGAGGCTGTCCCGCGCGGTCCGGCGCCTGGAAAAAACGCAGCTTACGCCCGGCCGCGCCTCAATTGGCGCCACAATGGTTGCAAATCGCGCCACGGCCCCGCCACCCGTCCATGTCGTCTCCCGCCTTCCTCCGACCCGCCCGGGCCGTCACGCCGATGGCCTTCGTCAGAGCCATCGTCGAGGCCTACAGGCGCTACGGCGTCGATCCCGCGGGGGCGCTGCAGGCGGCACAGATCACGCCGCGCGAGCTCGCACGGCCCGATGCGCGGGTGACGGCCGCGCAGTTCGAGGCGCTGTCGGGCCATGCGATGCAGGAGCTCGACGACGAGGCCCTCGGCTGGTTCTCGCGCCGCCTGCCCTGGGGCAGCTACGGCATGCTGTGCCGCGCCTCGCTGACCTCGCCCGACCTCGGCGTGGCGATCAAGCGCTGGTGCCGCCACCACCGGCTGCTGACCGACGACATCACGCTCGCGCTCGAGGTGGCGGGCGGCATCGCGACCTTGCGCATCACCGAGAACCGGGCGCTCGATCCGGCGTTTCGCGAGTTCTGCCTCGTCACGAGCCTGCGCTTCCTGCACGGCTATGTCTGCTGGGCCATCGACTCGCGGATCTCGCTGCGCGACGCGCGCTTCCCGTTCGCCGCGCCGCCGCATCGCGATGCCTACGGGCCGATGTTCACGCCCGACGTGCGCTTCGATGCGCCGCAGGCGAGCATCAGCTTCGACGAGCGCTACCTCGCGCTGCCGCTGCAGCGCGACGAGCGCGCGCTGCGCGCCATGCTGCGGCGCGCGCTGCCGCTGACCGTGCTGCAGTACCGGCGCGACCGGCTGCTGGGCCAGCGCGTGCGCGAGCTGCTGCGCTCCCGCGCCGGCGAGGCCACGACGGCCGAGGCGCTGGCCGCGCTGCTCAACGTGTCGAGCCGCACGCTGCACCGGCAGCTGCACGAGGAAGGCAGCTCGCTGCAGGCGCTGAAGGACGAGGTGCGCCACGAGCTCGCGGTCGACCTGCTGCGGCGCACCGCGCGGCCGATCAAGCAGGTGGCGCTGTCGGTGGGTTTTCGCAACGAGAAGAGCTTCTCGCGCGCCTTCGTGCAATGGACGGGCCAGGCGCCGCGCGATTTCAGGCTGCAGGGCAAGAAGTCGTAGCGCCCGTCGGCGCTCCGCGTTCAGGCCGCCGCGGGCGCGTCGATCTGCGCCAGCGCCGCCGCGATCGAGGCGCTGTCCTCGGGCCGCACGAGCTTGGCCACCTCGCGGCCGTCGCGCATGAACACCAGCGTGGGCCAGAGCTTGACGCCGAACGAGCGGCCGAGCGGGCGGCCGCTGCCGTCCTCGACCTTGATGCGGCGGATGTGCGGGTACTTGGCGAAGGCCTCGGCGATGTTCGGCTGCGCGGCCTTGCAGATGCCGCACCAGTTGGTGCCGAACTCGACCACGGCGGGGCCCGTCAGGGCATCGATCTCGGCGCGGTCGGGTTGCTCGCTCTGGTATTCGGAAGTCATGGGGTCGGGCTCCTTGTGGACGGACTGCTGCTGTCTTCTGTGGCCATTGCAGCAGAAAGCGCGCGGGCCTGTTCGCGGCAGGGACTTGCTAGGCGGCCTGCATGCCGTGCGCGGCGAGCAGCGCCGGCAGCTCGCGCATGTCGCTGAACACCTGCCGCGCGCCGACGCTGCGCAGCGCCTCGGGGCCGCTGTGGCCCGATTCGCCGGTGCTGTAGCCGAACACCGTCGCGCCCGCGGCCACGCCGGCCCTCGCGCCCGTGACCGTGTCCTCGACCACCGCGCAGCGCTTCGGGTCGACGCCGAGCGCCGCGGCCGCGGCGAGGTAGACGTCGGGGTGCGGCTTGGAGCGCGGCATCTCGTGGCCGCTGAAGATGCGGCCCGCGAAGCAGTCGGCGAGGCCGATCTTCTCGAGCTGCAGCTCGACCTTGTGCCGGTCGGCGCCCGAGGCGCAGGCGATGCGGCCCTCGAGCCGCGCATGCAGCGCGCGCACCGCGGTCGGGGCGTGCGGGATCGCGACCAGCTCGCGCTCGAGCGCCTCGTTGCGGCGCGCCCTGAAGGCCTGGAGCCATTCGGCGGTGATCGCGAAGCCGGTCTTCGATTCGATGAGCGCGCTTTCGTCCTTCACGGCCTTGCCGGTGAAGATGCGCATCGCCTCCTCGGTGCTGAGCTGCCAGCCGAGCTCGCCGAGCATCTCGGCGAGCACGCGGTTGGTGAGGGGTTCGGAGTCGACGAGCACGCCGTCGCAGTCGAAGAGGACGGCGTCGAAGGGAAATGCGGACATGGATCGGTGTTCTGGAGGGGGAGGCGCGGATGCCGATGGTAGCAACCGCGACCTTCCCCCTGCACCGCTCAGGACACGGCCCGGATCGGGATGTACATCTCGCCGCCGCCCGCGGCGAACTCCTGCGACTTCTCCGCCATGCCCGCCGACACGGCCTCGGCCTCGGCCACGCCCTTGGCGGCCGCGTACTCGCGCACCTCCTGCGTGATCTTCATCGAGCAGAACTTCGGTCCGCACATCGAGCAGAAGTGCGCCACCTTGCTCGAGTCCTTCGGCAGCGTCTCGTCGTGGAACTCGCGCGCGGTGTCGGGGTCGAGCCCGAGGTTGAACTGGTCCTGCCAGCGGAACTCGAAGCGCGCCTTGCTGAGCGCATCGTCGCGCGCGCGCGCGCCCGGGTGCCCCTTCGCGACATCGGCCGCATGCGCGGCGATCTTGTACGCGATGATGCCCTGCTTCACGTCGTCGCGGTCGGGCAGGCCCAGGTGCTCCTTCGGCGTCACGTAGCAGAGCATCGCGGTGCCG
>CBHTTS010000300.1:0-6416 GCA_966095775.1 uncultured Variovorax sp.
AGCCCTTGGCGCGCACCCACTGCGCGAACGAGGCGTCGCGGTTCAGGATGTCGGCCACCGTGACGTCGTTGGCGCAGGTGTAGCCGAACACGTGGGCGAGCGCCTCGGCCTCGGGCACGGCCGTGCAGGTCCGGCCGATCACGATGCCGAGCTCGCCCTCGAACACCACCTTGCCTTCGCACAGCGGCTTCCTGATCGGCGCGCCCGGCGCGAGGTAGCTGTTGGGCGCCTTCAGAAGGTAGAGCGGCTCCGCGGGCACCGGCAGCTGGAGCTTCGCGCCGAGCGCATGGAAGTTGTTCCACAGCGCGATCACCTTGGTCGGCTCGGTGGGCGTGAGCAGCCGCACGCCGGAGCGCAGGAACACGCGCCCCGTGGGCTCGGGCCGCTCGAACATGCTGCCGCGGTGCTCGTGCACCGTGTCGCCCTCGAGCGTGCCGAAGCCCGTCTCGCCGCCGTGCTCGAAGCGGACCCATCGCTGCTGCTGTTGCATGCCTTGCCTCCTGTGGCTGGTTGTCTGTTGGAATGGTTCTGCGCCGCTTCTCAGTCGAAGGGCAGGTAGTCGGGCGCGACGAGCGAGGCCAGCAGCTCGCCGATCTCGGCCGGGTTCTCCGTCACGTGCAGGCCGCAGGCCTTCATGACGGCGAGCGTCTGCCGCGCGCGCTCGCTGCCGCCCGGGGCCGCGCCGGCGACGAAGCCGACCACGGGCTTGCGCATGTGCTCGCAGATCCACTGCGCGCAGCTTTCCTCGTCGCTGCCGCCGGTGTCGGCGACCATGATCACGGCGTCGGTGCGCGGGTCGTCGTTGAACAGCTGCATCACGTCGAGGCAGCGCAGGCCGCCGATCGGGTCGGCGCCCACGCCCACCACCGTCGACTGACCGATGCCGAAGCGGCCGAGCTGGTTCGCGACCTCGTAGGCCAGCGTGCCCGAGCGCGAGACCACGCCGATGCGCCCGCGCTGGAAGACGTGGCCCGGCATGATGCCGACCTTGATCTCGTCGGGCGTGATCAGGCCCGGGCCGTTCGGGCCGACGAGCAGCGTGCGGCGCCCTTCCATGCGCTCGCGGGTGCGGATCATGTCGCGCACCGGAATGCCCTCGGTGATGCAGACCACGAGGTCGAGCCCCGCGTCCACCGCCTCGTCGATCGCCGCGGCCGCGAACGCCGGCGGCACGTAGATCACCGACGCGGTGGCGCCGGTCTCGGCCTTGGCCTCGGCGACGCTGCCGTACACCGGGATGCCGTCGAAGGACCGGCCGGCCTTCTTCGGATTGACGCCCGCCACGAAGCACTTGCGCCCGTTGCCGTAGTCGCGGCACATCGCGGTGTGGAACTGGCCGGCCTTGCCGGTGATGCCCTGCGTGATGACGCGGGTGTGCTTGTTGACGAGGATCGACATGTCAGGCCTTTCGTCGCGTTCCGGCGCGCGGGGTGGACAGCGCGGACGCCACCGCGAAGCCGGCCGCCTCGTCGATGTCGTCGGCATGGATGATCGCGAGGCCCGACTGCCCGAGCAGGGTGCGGGCGAGCGTCTCGTTGGTGCCCTTCATGCGCACCACCAGCGGCACCGCGGGCGCGGCCTCGCGCGCCGCCGCGATCAGGCCGCGCGCGACCACGTCGCACTTGGCGATGCCGCCGAAGACGTTGACCAGGACCGCGCGCACCGCGGTGTCGCGCAACAGCGGGCCGAGCGCGCCCGCCACCTGCTCGGCGCCGGCGCCGCCGCCCACGTCGACGATCCCGGCCGGCGCGCCGCCGTGCAGCCGCAGCGCATCGACGGTCGCCCGCGCGAGGCCGTCGCCGTTCACCAGGCAGCCGATCGCGCCGCCGAGCCGCCAGCCCGCCGCCGCAGCGGGGCCGGCCTCTTCCTCGTCGGGATCGCGCATCGCGGCGATCTCGGGCTGGCGGAAGAGTCCGTTCGGATCGAAGGCCAGGCGCGCCCCGAGCGCGACGATGCGGCCGTCGCGCGTGAGCACCAGCGGATCGATCTCGGCGCGCGACGCATCGCAGGCATCGAAGGCCTGGTAGAGGTTCTGCAGCAGCGTGCGCACCTGCGGCAGCAGCTTGCCCGGGATGCCGATCTCGCGCGCGATGCCGTCGGCCTCGCCGGCCCGCACGCCCGCGGCCGGGTCGATCAGCAGGCGGCGCGCGCCGGCCGCGGCGGGTGCGGCGGCGGCCGTCAGCGCGACGCGGCGCGCCTCGCGGTCCACCCCCATGCCGAGGTAGAAGGCCTTCTCGACCTCGACGCTCTCCTCGACCAAGAGGCGCCTGACCACGCGGCCGCCCGCTTCGGGCTGCGGCGCGCCGAGCAGCTCGGCCGCATGGCGCCGCACCTCGGCCGGCGACCACGCGCGCCTGAGCGCACCGGCCTGGCCGCGGCCGTCGGCATGCAGCTGGGCCTTGACGACCCAGGCGCGTCCGCCGAGCCGGGCCGCGGCGTCGGCCGCCTCGTCGGGCGAGAAGCAGGCATGTCCACGCGGCACCGGCACGCCGAATTTGCGCAGCACCGCCTTGCCCTGGTATTCGTGGATATGCATGGCTTCGCGTCCTTCAGGCGCCGAGTTCGGCACCGCGGCTTTCGGCCCAGTTGAAATAGCGCCGGCTGCCGATCGCGCCGGCTTCCAGTGCGCGCTTGAGGTGCTTTTCCTTTTTCTGCTCGATCGCCTCGGCCAGGAATTCGGCCTCGTAGGCGCGCAGCAGATGCGGCTGGTGCGAATTCAGGTATTGGCAGATCCGCGCGGCGCCATCCTGGCTGTGGCGCAGGAGCTGGCAATAGGTTTCGCGGTCCCAGTGCCACCGGAAACCGAGCTCGTAGAACGCCGCGTTATAGGCGTTGCGCTCGATTTCGCTGTTCCAGTATTGAATTGGCAGATCATCGATCATGGAATTTCTCCTAGAAATTGAATGCCGGGCGACAAGTGAATGGCGAATCGGCATGGTCAAAATGTAGGCGCGATGATCGATAAATAATAGTTAAACTATTTTATTGAGTGCATTCTCGATAAGTTATATATCGCGGGCGGCAATTTCCCGTTGCAAATCGATCCCTTTTTCAAGGGAGTGCGTTTACGCTTTAAAAATCCAGCGCGCCGGCCGTCGATTCGCGGCCCGGGCAGCCCGCTTCAAATGACGCCTTCGGCGCGCAGGGCCTCGATGTCGCCCGCCGCGTAGCCGAGCTGCATCAGCACTTCCTCGGTGTGCTCGCCGAGCAAAGGCGAGCGCGTGACCTCGGTCGGGCTGTCGGACATCTTGATCGGGTTGCCCACCGTCAGGTACTTGCCGCGCGTGGGATGGTCGACCTCGACGATGGTGCCGGTCTCGCGCAGCGACGGATCGGCGGCGATCTCCTTCATCGAGAGGATCGGTCCGCAGGGGATGTCGTACTGGTTGAGGATGTCCATGGCCTCGTACTTGTCCTTGGTCATGGTCCATTGCTCGATGCGCGCGAAGATCGGCTTCAGGTGCAGCAGGCGCGCGGCCGGCGTGGCATAGGCCTCGTCGGTGATCCAGCCCTCCTCGCCGATCACCTTGCACACCGCGGGCCAGACGGCCGCCTGCGTGATGAAGTAGATGTAGGCGTTCGGGTCGGTCTCCCAGCCCTTGCAGCGCAGGATCGAGCCCGGCTGGCCGCCGCCCGAGGCGTTGCCCGCGCGCGGCACGGCGTCGCCGAACTTGCCGTCGGGGTACTGCGGGTACTCGTGCATGGTGCCGGTGCGCTCGAGCCGCTGCTGGTCGCGCATCTTCACGCGGCAGAGGTTGAGCACCGCGTCCTGCATCGGCGCGAGCACCTTCTGGCCGCGGCCGCTGTGGGTGCGCTGGTAGAGCGCCGCGACGATGCCGAGCGCGAGATGCAGGCCGGTGCCGCTGTCGCCGATCTGCGCGCCGCTGACCACCGGCGGGCCGTCCTCGAAGCCCGTGGTCGAGGCCGCGCCGCCGGCGCACTGCGCGACGTTCTCGTACACCTTGCAGTGCTCGTACTTGCCGGGGCCGAAGCCCTTGACCGACGCCACGATCATGCGCGGGTTGATCTCCTGGATGTGCTCCCAGGTGATGCCCATGCGGTCAAGCGCGCCGGGCGCGAAGTTCTCGACCAGCACGTCGCAGGTGCGGATCAGCGAATCGAGCACCTTCCTGCCCTTGGGCTTCTTGGTGTCGAGCGTGATCGAGCGCTTGTTGTGGTTCAGCATCGTGAAGTAGAGGCTGTCCACGCCGGGGATGTCGCGCAGCTGGCTGCGCGTCGCGTCGCCCTCGCCCGCACGCTCCACCTTGATGACGTCGGCGCCGAACCACGCCAGCAGTTGCGTGCAGGTGGGTCCGGACTGCACGTGGGTGAAATCGAGGATGCGGACGCCTTCGAGTGCCTTGCTGCCCATCACATGTCTCCAGTCTTGATCTTGGCTTCGAGTTCTACCAGACGCGCGCGCAGTTTGCGGTCCTCCGCGAAGCGCGCGCTCTCGTCGCGCACGATCGCGACGATGCCCGTGACCTTGCCGCCGCCGTCCTGCAGCAGCGAAACCGTGAAGGCGATGGAGAGGGTGCGACCGTCCTTGTGCAGCGCGGGCACCTTGAGCAGGTCGGCGCCGTAGCGCGTCACGCCGGTTTCCATGGTCTTGTTGTAGCCGTCCCAGTGGCGCTGGCGTTGGCGCTCGGGAATGATCAGGTCCAGCGACCGGCCCAGCGCATCGGCTTCGCCGAAGCCGAAGATGCGCTCGGACGCCTTGTTCCACAGCACGATGGCGCCCTCGGCGTCGCAGACGATGACCGCATCGCCGGCGCCGCGCACCAGTTGCTCGAAGTCGATGTTCGAAGAAGCCAAGCTCACAGCCCCGCGTCCCCTGGAAAACCCTTGCTGCCGGTGGCCGCGGACCCGCTGGCGCGGGCCCGCGGCCGGGGCTCAGACGACCTTGCCTTCGCGCATCGCGGCGATCTGGTCCCTGCTGTAGCCCAGCTCGGCCAGCACCTCGTCGGTGTGCTCGCCGAGCAGCGGCGAGGCCGTCACCTCGGGCTTGAGGTCCGAGAACTTGATCGGGCTGCCGATGGTCCAGTAGGAGCCGCGCTCCTTGTGCTGCACCTCGACGATGGAGCCGCTCTTGCGCAGCGACTCGTCGTGCAGCAGCTCCTTCATCGACAGCACGGGCGCGCAAGGGATGTCGTACTTGCGGAAGATGTCGACCGCCTCGAACTTGGTCTTGTCCTTGATGAAGTCCTCGATGGTGGCGAAGATCTGCTCGATGTGCGGCTGGCGCGCCTTGGCGGTCATGTAGTCCGGATCGTTCTTCCACTCGGGCTTGCCGAGCGCGTCGCAGATCGGGTCCCAGGCGTGGCCCTGCACGGTGAAGTAGATGTAGGCGTTGGGATCGGTCTCCCAGCCCTTGCACTTCAGGATCCAGCCCGGCTGGCCGCCGCCGCCGGCGTTGCCGCCGCGCGGCACGACCTTGTCCTTGAAGGCTTCCATCTCGTGCGGGTACTGCGGGTACTCCTCGAGGTAGCCGACCTTGTCGAGGCGCTGCTGGTCGCGCATCTTCACGCGGCAGAGGTTGAGCACCGCGTCCTGCATCGAGCAGGCCACCTTCTGGCCCTTGCCGGTCTGCTGGCGGCCGATGATGGCCGTCAGGATGCCGATCGCGAGGTGCATGCCGGTGTTCGAGTCGCCGAGCGCGGCCGCCGAGATCGTGGGCACCGAGTTCTCGCCCTTCCACCAGCCGGTGGTGGAGGCCGCGCCGCCGGCGCACTGCGCCACGTTCTCGTAGACCTTCAGGTCCTCGTAGTGGTGGCCTTCGCTGAAGCCCTTGACCGAGGCGTGGATCAGCTTCGGGTTGAGCTCCTGGATGCGCTCCCACGAGAAGCCCATGCGGTCGAGCGCGCCCGGGCCGAAGTTCTCCACCAGCACGTCCGACTCGCGCACCAGCTTCTCGAGCACGGCCTTGCCCTCGGGCTTCTTGGTGTCGAGCGTGATCGAGCGCTTGTTGCTGTTGAGCATCGTGAAGTAGAGCGCGTCGACGTCGGGGATGTCGCGCAGCTGGCTGCGCGTGACGTCGCCGGCGCCCGGGCGCTCGACCTTGATCACGTCGGCGCCGAACCAGGCCAGCAGCTGCGTGCACGCGGGACCGGCCTGCACGTGGGTGAAGTCGATGATCTTGATGCCGGCGAGGGGTTTGTTGTTGCTGCTCATGCTGCGTATCTCCTTGAGGAATGGACGGAATTACTTCTTCTTGGCGGTGGCCGGGTTGAGGCTGGTGATGCGGCCGCTCTCGGTGCCGGCGGTCTCGTCGATGACGGCGTTGATCAGCGTGGGCCGGCGCGAGGCCACGGCCTCGGCGAGCGCCTTCTGCAGTTCGTCGGCGGTGGTCGCGTGCACGCCCACGCCGCCGAAGGCCTCCATCAGCTTGTCGTAGCGCGCGTTCTTGACGAACACGG
>CBHTTS010000301.1:0-6401 GCA_966095775.1 uncultured Variovorax sp.
TCCAGTCGCCGCGCGACAGCAGCAGCGCGCGGCGCAGGTTCTCCTCCATCATCGGGCCGAGGATCAGGCCCAGCAGCAGCGGCGCGGGCTCGCACGCGAGCTTGTGGAAGGCATAACCGATGATGCCGAAGATGCCCACCATCCAGACGTCGAAGGTGTTGTTGTTGGTCGAGTAGACGCCGATCGCGCAGAACAGCACGATCGCGGGGAACAGGAACTTGTAGGGCACCGTCAGCAGCTTGATCCACATGCCGATCAGCGGCAGGTTCAGGATCACGAGCATCGCGTTGCCGATCCACATCGAGGCGATCAGGCCCCAGAACAGCTCGGGGTTGCTGGTCATCACCTGCGGGCCGGGCTGGATGTTGTGGATCGTCATCGCGCCGACCATCAGCGCCATCACCGCGTTGCCGGGGATGCCCAGCGTGAGCAGCGGGATGAACGAGGCCTGCGCGCCCGCGTTGTTGGCCGATTCGGGACCCGCCACGCCGCGGATGTTGCCCTGGCCGAAGGGGATCTCGCCTTCGCGCATGCGCAGCTTCTTCTCGAGCGTGTACGACGCGAACGCCGACAGCAGCGAGCCGCCGCCGGGCAGGATGCCGAGCGCGCAGCCCAGCGCGGTGCCGCGCAGCACCGCGGGCACCATGTTGCGGAAGTCCTCGCGCGTCGGGAACAGGTTCGAGACCTTGGCGGTGAAGACCTCGCGCTGCTCCTCGGGCTTGGCGAGATTGGCGATGATCTCGCCGTAGCCGAACACGCCCATCGCCACCGCGATGAAGCTCACGCCGTCGGTGAGCTCGGGGATGTCGAAGGAATAGCGCGCCACGCCCGAGTTGACGTCGGTGCCGATCAGGCCGATCAAAAGGCCCAGCACGATCATGCAGATGGCCTTGAGCAGCGAGCCCGAGGCCAGCACCACCGCGCCGATCAGGCCCAGCACCATCAGCGCGAAGTACTCGGCGGGTCCGAACTTGAAGGCCAGCTCGGTGAGCACCGGCGCGAACGCCGCGAGCATCAGCGTGCCCACGCAGCCCGCGAAGAACGAGCCCAGGCCCGCGGCCGCGAGCGCGGCGCCGCCGCGGCCCTGCTTGGCCATCTGGTGGCCGTCGATCACGGTCACCACCGACGACGATTCGCCCGGCAGGTTGACCAGGATCGCGGTGGTCGAGCCGCCGTACTGCGAGCCGTAGTAGATGCCCGCGAGCATGATCAGCGCCGCCACCGGCGGCAGCGCGTAGGTGGCCGGCAGCAGCAGCGCCACCGTGGTCACGGGCCCGATGCCGGGCAGCACGCCGATCAGCGTGCCGAGCAGGCAGCCGAAGAAGGCATAGAGCAGGTTCTGCAGCGTGAATGCCGCGCCGAAGCCGAGCGAGAGATGTTCGATCAGTTCCATGGTGTTGCCTCGGCCTCCTCAGCCGGCGATGAAGCTGGGCCAGACCTGGAACTGCAGGCTCAGGCCGAGGATGAAGACGAGGTAGCTGCCGATCGCCAGCACCGTGGCGAGCGCGAGCGAGCCCTTGAGCGAGAAGCGCGCGCCCGCCATGCTCGAGATCACCACGAGCGCGTAGATCGCGAGGATCAGCCCGAGCGCGGGCACGTCGAGGCTCGGCATGCCGCCCAGCAGCACGCCGAACACGATGTTGGCGCCGATGATCAGCACGAGCGGCTTCCAGGCGATCGCGCCCACGGGGTCGCCGTCCTCGCAGTCGCGGCGCAGCGAGAGCGAACCCGCGAGCACCCACAGACCCATCACGGTCAGCAGGATGCCGAGCATCAGCGGGAAGTAGCCCGGGCCCATGCGGGCACCGGTGCCGATCTTGTAGTCGAGCGCGCCGACGGCGAAGGCCGCGCCGGCGCAGGCGAACATCAGTCCGGAGAAAAAGTCCTTCTGACTCCTGATCTTCATGGTGGGTGGTGCACTTTCGGAGAAGGGAAGAGGCGAGGGGCGGCGCTGCGGCCGGCGGAGCCAAAATTTATATCACGTCATGATGTAAACGTTTGGGCGATCGACCTATCGATTTCCCTGCCCCGGCGCCCGGTGCCCGCGCCTTGCTACATTGCGGTCCGGGTCAAACAACGCACACCATGTCCAATACCCCGGAAAGCCCTTCCAAGCGGCGCCTCGAGGCGCTCTCCGAATTCCGCTACCGGCTGCGCAGCTTCCTGCGCTTCAGCGAGGACGCCGCGCGCGAGGCGGGCGTGACGGTGCTGCAGTACCAGCTGCTGCTGCACACCCAGGGCTTCCCGGGCCGCCAGTGGGCCTCGGTCAGCGAGCTGGCCGAGCGGCTGCAGGCCCAGCCGCACGGCGTGGTGGCGCTGGTCTCGCGCTGCGAGGACGCGGGGCTGGTGCGGCGCCAGCCGAGCACGGTCGACCGGCGCCAGGTCGAGGTGCACCTGCAGCCCAAGGGCCGCAAGGTGCTCGCGCGGCTGGCCGAGCGGCACCTGACCTCGCTGTCCGAACTGGCCGAGGCGGTGCGCCTCGCGCATGCCATCCAGGGGCGGATCGAGGAGCACTGAGGGGCCGCGGACCGCGCCACCCGGAAACGGCCGGCCCGCTAAAATCCGCGCTTTGCTTTCCTCTTTCCAAGGACCACACATGAGCGCGCTTCCCTCTCTGGACGACCGTGACGGCAAGATCTGGATGGACGGCGAACTCGTGGACTGGCGCGACGCCAAGATCCACGTGCTGAGCCACACGCTGCACTACGGCTGCGGCGCCTTCGAAGGCGTGCGCGCCTACAAGACCCCCGAGGGCACCGCGATCTTCCGCCTCGCCGAGCACACCGAGCGCCTGTTCAACAGCGCCAAGATCCTGCGCATGAAGATCCCGTTCACGCCCGAGGAGCTCAACGAGGCCCAGAAGCAGGTGGTGCGCGAGAACAAGCTCGAGAGCTGCTACCTGCGCCCGCTGATCTGGATCGGCTCCGAGAAGCTCGGCGTGAGCCCCAAGGGCAACCGCATCCACGCGATGGTCGCGGCCTGGTCCTGGGGCGCCTACCTCGGCGAGGAGGGCATGAAGCGCGGCATCCGCGTCAAGACCTCGAGCTACACGCGCCACCACGTGAACATCACGATGACGCAGGCCAAGTCGGTGAGCAACTACACCAACTCGATCCTCGCCAACATGGAAGCGCTCGACGACGGCTACGACGAGGCGCTGCTGCTCGACGCGAGCGGCTTCGTCTCCGAAGGCGCGGGCGAGAACATCTTCGTGGTCAAGAACGGCGTGGTCTACACGCCCGACCTCTCGGCCGGCGCGCTCAACGGCATCACGCGCAACACCATCCTGCACGTCTGCAAGGATCTCGGCATCGAGCTGGTGCAGAAGCGCATCACGCGCGACGAGGTCTACATCGCCGACGAGGCCTTCTTCACCGGCACCGCGGCCGAGGTCACGCCGATCCGCGAACTCGACCGCATCGTGATCGGCAACCGCGGCGACGGCGGCTCGCGCGGCCCGGTCACCGAGAAGATCCAGTCGGCCTTCTTCGACATCGTGAACGGAAAGAATCCCAAGTACGCCCACTGGCTCACGAAGGTCTGATCCCCATGCCCAGCAATGCAGTCGTCGAGCTCCTCGCGAAAGAGCTCAATCACCAGGGCGGCGTGTTCTGCCCGAACCCCAAGGCCGACATGAAGCTCTGGAACAGCCACCCGAGGGTCTACCTCGACGTGGCGCGCACCGGGGAATCCAAGTGCCCCTACTGCGGCACCGTCTACCGCCTCAAAGCGGGTGAGCAGGTAGCGGGCCACCACTGAAGGCGCCCGAGAGGCGCGGCGGCAGCACCGATCGCCAGGGGCTGCCGCTTTCCTGCACCATGCGCAGGAACAGGAAGGCGACGAACAGCAGCGACAGCCCGATCTGCGCATCGCGCATGGCCGAGTTCAGGCTCGCCGCCACGGCCATCGTGAGCATGCCCACGAAGCCGATGCGGCCCGTCAGGTCGGCGCGCCGCCAACACACCCAGACGCCGCCGAGCATGATCGCGAGCAGCGCGAGGAAGCCCGGGATGCCGGCCTGCGAGCCCATCCAGAGATAGTCGTTGTGCGGCATGTTCTTGTAGTCGATGACCTTGGGCGCGCGCTTCTTCCATTCGCTGGTCCAGGCGCCGATGCCCTGGCCCGCGACCGGCGCGTCGAGCATCATGCGCCCGGTCTCGCGGTACATGTAGTAGCGCGTGACCCAGCTGGCCTCGGAGGCCACGCCGGCCTGCGCCTGCTCGAGCTCCTGCACGCCGAGCTCGAACTTGCTCTTGATCGAGTCCGGCAGCTGCCACACGCCGAGCGCGGCGATCGCGCTCGCCAGCGCGAGCCCCGCGACCAGCCCGCGCGGATGGCTGCGCCACTGGTGGAAGCAGGCCGCGAACACGCAGCCCAGCATGGCCACCAGCGAGGTGCGCGAGGGCAGGGCGACGCTGACCACGATCGCCATCACGGCCGCGACGCCGAAGGCCGGCCCGGCCCAGTGCCAGCGCCGCGTGTCGCCCAGGTGGGCCAGGCCCAGCACCGCGGCCGCGGCGCCGATGGTGGCGAACAGCAGCGCGTCGTTGATCGACTTGTTGCCCTGCATGATGGTCACGGCGCGCCAGACCTGCAGGTCGGGCAGGCCGACCGTGTGGTGGAGCGCGATCAGCACCAGCCCGATCAGCGAGGCGAGCAGGAAGGCGCGCAGCGCCCACACGCATTCGTCGCGCGTGAGCGCGAGCGCGAGCAGCATCGTGAGCGCGATGCGCAGGCCGTGGAACAGCTCGGTGCCGGTCTCCTTGAAGTGCGGCGAGACGGCCAGCACCACGAAGGTCCAGCCCACGTAGGCCACGATCGGCCACCACAGCGGATGGGCCCGCACGCGCGCCGCGCGTTCGCGCCAGTTGCCGCCGACGATCATCGCGAGCAGGAGGAGCAGGAAGCCGGCGTAGTTCACGCCGACCGGCATGTAGACCACGAAGCCCCAGAAGGCGGCCGCATGGCGCCCGAGTCTTGTACGGAACATGGGGCGGAATTCTAGAGGCGGCCCCTGCGCCCGAACCTGACCGGCGCGGGCCCGCGCCGCCGCCCCGGCCGCGCCCTCACCGCGGCAGGCGGATCACGAAGCGCGCGCCGCCGCCCGGGCGGTCCTCGCAGTGCCCGCTGCCGCCGTGGCGCTCGGCGATCGACTTCACGAGCGCCAGGCCCAGGCCCACGCCGCCGTTGCGCTCGCTCGCGCCGGGCAGCCGGTAGAAGGGCTCGAAGATGCGCTCGCGCAGCGCCGCCGGCACGCCCGGGCCGCGGTCGTTCACGCGCACCGTCGCGAAGCCGTCGGTGCTGCCGAGCTCGACCGAGATCTCGCCCGCGCCGTAGCGGCGCGCGTTCTCGAGCAGGTTGCGCACCGCGCGCCGCAGCAGTCGCGGCACGCCGGGCACGGTGAGCTTCGCGTTGTCGGTGCCCTCGACCAGGTCGAGCTCGGCGTCCATGCGCGCGCATTCCTCGGCCGCGAGCCCGGTGAGGTCGACCGGCTCGATGGTGCCCATGTCGGCTTCGCGCGCATCGAGCCGGCTCGCGAGAAGGATCTCGTCGATCAGCTGGTCGAGCTCGCCGATGTTGCGCGAGATCTCCTCGCGCGCCGCCGGGCTCGGGCGCTCGCCCATGAGCTCCAGGCCCATGCGGATGCGCGTGAGCGGCGAGCGCAGCTCGTGCGAGGCGTTGGCGAGCAGCGACTTGTGCGAGCGCACCAGCTGCTCGATGCGTTCGGCCGATGCGTTGAAACGTTTGGAGAGATCCGCCACTTCGTCCTGCCCTTCCTCGGTGATGCGCACCGACAGATCGCCCTCGCCCCAGCGCTGCACGCCGCGCTGCAGCGCCTCGAGCCGCTGCGTCAGCCGCCGCACGATCGGATAGACGCCCAGCGCCACGGCCACGCCGACGAGCGCGATCATCCAGCCGAGCCCGAAGGGCGTGCGCCAGGGCGAGAACTCGCCCGGGCGCCGGTCGCGCGGCGCCACGCGCAGCGTGATCGCCCGGCCGTCGCTGAGCGTCACGTCGAACTCCAGCCCCTGGCCCGGCACCCGCAGCGCCTTGCCGGTGCCGACCGGCTTGTCGTTCTCGTCGAGCACCACCACGTTGCGCGGCACCGGCGCGAGGCGCTCGCGCTCGGCCTGCGCGGCCTCGCGCACGATCCAGTTGGCCATCAGCGTGAGGATCACCACGCCGGCCACCACCGCGAGCCAGATGCGGACGTAGAGATGGCGCGAGTAGAGGTTGCGCAGCATCGCGTCGGCGGTCCTAGTCCTGCTGCTTGGCGAAGACGTAGCCCACGCCGCGCACGGTCAGGATGCGCTTGGGGTTCTTGGCATCCACCTCGATGGCCGCGCGGATGCGGCCCATGTGCACGTCGATCGAGCGGTCGAAGGCCTCGAGCTCGCGGC
>CBHTTS010000302.1:0-6383 GCA_966095775.1 uncultured Variovorax sp.
GGATCTTGTTGACGGCATGGCCCATGTGGATCTGGCCGTTGGCGTAGGGCGGGCCATCGTGCAGGATGAACTTGGGCGCGCCGTGGCGGGCGTCGCGCAGGCGGTGGTAGCGGCCCTCGTCGTTCCATTCCTTGACCCAGCCCGGCTCGCGCTTGGGCAGGTCGCCGCGCATCGGGAAGGGGGTGTCGGGCAGGTTCAGCGTGGCGCGGTAGTCGGTGGGGGCGGAGGCGGCGTCGGACATGATGGGATGCGAAACAGGGGCTTCGACAGGCTCGGTCCGAACGGCCCGGAGATCGAAGAACGGGCGTCGGCGCGGAAGAAAAAGCCGTTCGCCCTGAGCTTGTCGAAGGGCGGCAGCACGGGGCGTGCAGGGCTAAATTCGATCGCGCGTGGTCTGGCGATGGGTTTCGGCGTGGGTCGATGCGAAAAACGCGCGCGCGTCGCGCCCGTCCTTCGCGATGCCCGCGGTCAGGGCTTCGAGGCTGGTGTAGCGCAATTCGTCGTGCAGTTTGTGCAGCAGTTCCACGCGGACGATTTTACCGTAGGCCCCTTCGACGCCCAGATGGGAGGGCCACTCGAGGCAGTGCGTCTCGAGCAGCACCCGGCCCGCATTGACGTCGTTGGCGTCGAGCGAGGGACGCACGCCGAGGTTCGCCACCCCGGGCAGCGGCCGGTCGGCCAGGCCGTGCACCAGCACCGCGAAGATGCCGCTGGCGGCCGGCTTCCAGTGCTTGAAGCGCATGTTGAGGGTGCGGAAGCCGTCGTCGCGCCCCGGCGCCGAGGCGCCCAGCGCGCGGCCGAGCTTGCGGCCGTGGACCACGTGGCCCGAGATCGTGTAGGGGCGTCCGAGCAGGGTCTGGGCGTCGGCCATGCGGCCTTCGGCCAGCGCCTCGCGCACGGCCGAGCTCGAGACGCGCAGGCCGTGCACCTCGTAGCTGTTCATGCGCGCCACGTCGAAGCCGTGGGCATCGCCCGCGGCGTCGAGCATCGCGTAGTCGCCGGCGCGCCTGGCGCCGAAGCGGAAATCGTCGCCCACGAGCACGTAGCGCGCGCCCAGGCCGTCGATCAGCACGTTACGGATGAATTCCTCGGGCGTCTGCGCGGCGAGCCGGCGGTCGAAGGGCAGCACGATGGTCTGCGACACGCCGCAGGCGGCGAGCTCGGTGAGCTTGTCGCGCAGGGTGCCGATGCGCGCGGGCGCCAGCTCGGGCTTGCGCGTCTGGGCCGCGAAGTAGTCGCGCGGATGCGGCTCGAAGGTGAGCACGCAGCTCGGCAGGCCGCGGTGGCGCGCCTCGGTCTGCAGGAGCGCGAGCATGGCCTGGTGGCCGCGGTGCACGCCGTCGAAATTGCCGATCGTGAGAGCGCAGGCCGGGGCCACGCCCGGGTGTCGGAAGCCGCGGAAAACCTGCATCGTCGAGTATCTTTTTGATAGCGCCTCGCGCCCGTCGAATGGGCGGATCAGGCGGTTTTGTCACAAAGCCGGTATATTGTGACTCAGTGCGTCGCCCCGCGTGGTCTCCGACGCGCTCCGAGTCCTGGTCTTTCCGTGTTTCTTCCCTTTCAGAGGAGGCGTGTGGTGAAGGTCTTGAAGCTGTCGGCCCAAGGGCTGCCCCAGTCATGGATATCGCTCGAGCAGGCGGTGATCCACTACGCGGCGGACGAAGTCCGCTGGGAGGTGGGCGCGCAGGTCGCCGTGTTCCGTGGCGGGCACAACGCCATCACGGGCGAGCAGTCCCAGATCGCGGTCAACAGCATCATCGGCACCAAGGGCGTGCCGCGCATCAATCCCTTCGCCCTGCGCCCGGGCCTGACCAACAGCAAGCTCTTCGCGCGCGACCGCAACATCTGCGCCTACTGCGGCGGCCATTTCCACGAGGAAGACCTCACGCGCGAGCACATCATCCCCTTCGCGCAGAACGGGGTGGACAGCTGGATGAACGTGGTCACGGCCTGCAAGCCCTGCAACCACCGCAAGAGCAGCCGCACGCCCGAGCAGGCGAACATGCCGCTCCTTTATGCGCCCTACGTGCCCAGCCTCTGGGAGGACTTCATCCTGCGCAACCGCCGCATCCTGGCGGACCAGATGGAATTCCTGATGGCCCACCTGCCGCAGAGCTCGCGGCTGCACGACACCTGACGCCCCCCGAAGCGGCTCACTTCGTGTAGCCGCCTCCCCCCACTGGGGGGCGCACCCGGCGGCCGGGCGGAGCCCGTTCCGCGGGTGCCCCCGGTTGGGATGCTGGGGGGCGACCGGCCAGGGCCTTTCCGACTTCAGTGCCTCCAGTCGGGCGGGCGCTTCTCGATGAAGGCCTGCACGCCCTCGAGCGCGCTCTCGTCCATCATGTTGCAGGCCATCGTCTGGCTGGCATCGGCGAGCGCGGCCTCGATGCCGGTCTCGAGCTGGCGGTAGAACAGCGCCTTGCCGAGCGCGAGCGCCTGGCGCGGCTTGGCGACGATGGCGGCGACGAGCGCCTCGACGGCGGCGTCGAGCTCCCGGGGCTCGGCCACGCGGTTGACCAGCCCCTTCTCGCGCGCCTCCGCGGCGCTGATGAATTCGCCGGTCACGAGCATCTCGAAGGCCTGCTTGCGCCCGAGGTTGCGCGACAGCGTGACGCTGGGGGTGGCGCAGAACAGCCCCACGTTGATGCCGCTGACCGCGAAGCGCGCCTCGCTCGACGCCACCGCGAGGTCGCACACCGCGACCAGCTGGCAGCCGGCCGCGGTCGCGATGCCGTGCACGCGCGCGATCACGGGCACCGCGAGGCGCTGCAGCGACAGCATCATCGCGCCGCAGCGCGCGAACAGGCGCTCGTAGTAGCCGAGCGAGGGCTCGGCGCGCATCTCCTTCAGGTCGTGGCCGGCGCAGAAGGCCTTGCCGGCGCCGGCGATCACGACCGCGCGCACGCCGTCGTCGGCGGCGATGGCGGCGATCGCCTGCTCCAGCGCGCCGAGCATGTCTTCCGAGAGCGCGTTGAAAGCGGCCGGGCGGTTGAGCGTCAGCGTGACCACGCCGCGCGCGTCGCGCGCCGTCAGCACATGGGGAGAAGAAGCCGTTGCGTCGCTCATGGGGGGCTCCCGTCCGTTCAGTAGGTCAGCTCGAGCACCGTCACGTGCTGCTGCGCGGCCGGCCAGGTCAGGCCGGTGAGGCGTTCGCCGTTGAACTCGCCCGTCACCGCGCGCTGGGGCTCGGCGGCGGCCAGGCGCAGCCTGGCGCTCGACACGCCCGAGCCCTTGGGCGGCACGCCCGCGGGCGGGCTCTGGCCGTCGAAGCGCATGGTGTCGCGCTGGGCGTCGAAATAGCCGCGCGGCCGGGTCAGGACCACGACCGCCTTGGCGTTCGCGTCGGCCGGCGCGAGGCGTTCGGGCCGCAGGTTCACCACGCTGCTGCTGCGCGGGAAGGGGCTGCGGTAGATGTGCGTCGTGCCCTGGCCGGGCACGCCGAGCACGAACTCGTAGGCGGTGTCGCCGCGCGCGGTGAACGGGCCCCAGCGGCCGTCGGCGCCGACGGTGCGGCTGTGCACCGGCTCGCCGCGCCGCGCGCCGGTGGCCGGATCGACCGCGTACACGGCGACCGTGGCGCCCTCGAGGGGGAGGTTCTCGGCGCTCACGGCGCGCCCGTCGAGCAACACCTTCGCCTCGGGTGCGATCGCGCTGCTGCGCGGCGGCTCGCCCGTGAGGAACTGCCAGGTGGCGGCGAAGGCCGCGGGCGAGAACGAGGTCTCGCGGTGGTCGACGCCGGGCAGCACGAGGTTGGTCGCACCCTTGAGCGCGGGGCCGTCGTGCCCGATGTTCGTCGGCTGGCCCGGTGCGCCGATCCACAGGCCGTCGGGCTGGGCGTACTTGTCGTTGTTGTCCGAGCGCAGCGTGAGCCACTTCACGCCGGGCGTCACTTCCTCGCCGTTCGGGCCCTTGGGCGCGTTGAGCTGCCGCATGAAGGCCGAGAGGCCCGAGAACTCGTTGTTCTCGCGCAGGCCCTTCACGGCCCAGATGCCGTGCGCGGGATTGCCGCCGAGCACCACATGGCTCACCACCGCGGCGCCGCCGCCGTTCTGCACGTAGTTGCGGATGGTGTTGCCGCCGCGGGAGTTGCCGACCAGCACCACCTTGGCCGCGCCCGTGGCCTTTCGCACCCGCTCGACCTGGTCGCGGAGGAAGGCGGCCGCGTCGGCGGTCGAGCTGCGCCCGGGCTGCGGCACCGCATCGTCGTCGCGGGCGAGCGGATAGGGCTGGTCGAGCGCGAACAGCCGCTCGCGCGGCCAGCCGTTCGACTCGAAGCGCCAGATCGTCGTCTGCCAGAGGGCGGCCGAGTCGCCGTTGCCGTGCATGAAGACGATCGGCGGGCGCTCGGCGATGGACGGCGAGGGTGCGGTGGCGCAGGCGGTCAGCATGGCGGCGGAGGCGGCGAGCCCGAGGGCGAGCGCGAGGGTGGTGCGGCGGGAGTGCATGTTTGCTTCCTGGATGGTCCACGTGAAAACGCCCGCCGGCGCGAGGCGGGCGGGCGTCGATGCTAGGGCAAACGGGCCGTCAGGCGAACACGCCCGCGGTGTCCTGCATGCGCGCGGAGACCTCGCCGAGGTGGTGCAGGGTGTCGCCGAAGGTCATCTCGAGCTGCGTGAGCTTGCGGAAGTAGTGGCTGCCGATGTATTCGTCGGTCACGCCGATGCCGCCGTGCAGCTGCACCGAATTGGCACCGATGAAGCGCATCGACACGCCGAGCTGGTACTTGGCGCGCGCCATCGCCTGTCGGCGCTCGGCGGCCGGGGCCTCGAGCTTGAGCGTGGCGTAGTAGCTCATCGAACGCGCGAGCTCGAGCTGCATCTTCATGTCGGCGACGCGGTGGCGCAGCGCCTGGAAGCTGGCGATCGGCACGCCGAACTGCTTGCGCTGGTTCATGTAGTCGACCGTGAGCGCCAGCGTCTTGTCCATCACGCCGACCGCTTCGGCGCAGGTGGCGGCGATGCCGACGTCGACCGCGTACTCGAGGGCCGGCAGGCCGTCGGCCGCGAGCAGCGTGGCGGCGGCCTTGTCGAACACGACCTCGGCCGCGCGGCTGCCGTCCTGGGTGCCGTAGCCGCGCGCCTCGACGCCGCTCGCGCTGCGCTCCACCAGGAACAGCGCGATCCGGCCGTCGGCCTGCGCCGGCACGATGAAGGCATCGGCCTCGTCGCCCGCGGGCACCAGGCTCTTGGTGCCGCTGAGGGTCCAGTCGTCGCCGGCCTTCGCGGCGCTGGCCTCGCAGAGGTCGAGTCGCCAGCGCGCCTTGCGTTCCTGGTACGCCAGCGCGACCAGCGCCTGGCCGCCGGCGATGCGCGGCAGCCAGTTGTCCTTGAGCTCGGCGTCGGCGTGGGCGCTGAGCACGGCGCCGGCGATCAGCGCCTGCGCGAAGGGCTCGAGCACGATGCCGCGCCCCAGCTCCTCCATCACCACCATGCCGGCGACCGGGCCCATGCCGAGGCCCCCCTCGTCCTCGGGGATGTAGAGGCCGCCGAGGCCGAGCTCGGCGAGTTCGTCCCAGGCCTCGCGCGAGAAGCCGCCCCGGGCCTCGATGCCGCGGCGGCGCTCGAAGTCGTAGCCCTTGTCGACCCACTTGCGCACGGCGTCGCGCAGCTGTTCCTGGTCGTCGGTGAAATTGAAGTCCATGTGTCTGTCTCCTCAGCCCAGAACCGTCTGCGCGACGATGTTGCGCTGAACCTCGTTCGAGCCGCCGTAGATGGTGGTCTTGCGCATGTTGAAGAAGGTCGATGCGAGCGGCGCGAGCGCCGGGTTGCCGCCGGGGAAGTCGCCCTGCCAGCCGGCCGCCATGGCTTCGCGGATCAGCGGCAGCGAGTAGGCGCCGCCCGCGAGCATCATCAGTTCGCTGTAGCGCTGCTGGATCTCGCTGCCGCGGATCTTGAGCAGGCCCGCGACATCGAGCGAGTTCTTGCCCGAGGTGGCGGCCGAAAGCACGCGCAGCACCATCATCTCGAGCGCGACGATGTCGACCTCGAGCTTGGCGATCTCGTCGCGGAAGCGCATGTCGTCGTAGACGCCCTCGCTCCTGGCGATGCGCTTCAGGCGCTCGAGCTCGCGCTTGGCGCGGTTGACGTCGGCGATGTTGGTGCGCTCGTGCGAGAGCAGGTGCTTGGCGTAGGTCCAGCCCTTGTTCTCCTCGCCGATCAGGTTCTCGGCGGGGACCTCGACGTTGTCGAAGAACACCTCGTTGACCTCGTAGCTGCCGTCGAGCAGCTTGATCGGGCGCACCGTCACGCCGGGCGACTTCATGTCGAGCAGCAGGAAACTGATGCCCGTCTGCGGCTTGCCCTCGCTGCTGGTGCGCACGAGGTTGAACATCCAGTCGCCGTACTGGCCCAGCGTGGTCCAGGTCTTCTGGCCGTTGACGATGT
>CBHTTS010000303.1:0-6345 GCA_966095775.1 uncultured Variovorax sp.
CTCCCATCACACGCATCCCGGGTGTGAACAACCTCCTGAGACTCAACACCTAGCGCGGCCATGGATGGCTAAGTTTCTGGATCACCTGCCGCTTTACTGGCAGGAAGCCATCTTCGAGCGCGCCGGCCACCCGATCGCCCGCTCGACGCTGGCGCAGTGCGTTGGCAAATGCAGGGCGCAACTGCAGCCGCTGGTCAGCGCGCTGGCTATGCAGCGAGATGCATAGGGGCGACTGTCTCCGGGATGTTCAGCCGGTCCGAAAAGAACATCACTTCAGAACCTTTGTAGCGGTCTTGGGCGCTGTAGCTGGCGCCGTAGACGATGCTTCTGAAGTCTACGTACATCGGCATGATCTGAGGGGCGTGGTCGTACGAAACCACCCAATTTTTAGAACGAATCCGCCGGACGCGTTTGGCAATGTCGAGGTGGTCCTGATGCTTGTAATGGTGCAAGTAGAGATCGCTGCACTTCACGTAGTAGGGGGGTCGAGATAGATCAGATTCTTCGCAGGAAGGGCCGGGAGAACCTCGTCTAAGAAATCAAGCGCGTCCAGTTGACGGAAATCGATTCGCCCTCGAACTCGCGCGATGGCGTGAATGCGCTGAATAAGATCGACCGCGTTGAACCGAGCATTGAGCTTCCATTTTCCAGCTTGACTCTTGCCGCCACTGACCCCCGCCGACAGGATGCCTGACCGGTTGGTTCTGTTGAGATAGAAGGTGGAGAAGCCTAAGGCCAAGTCGTCGTGGGCAGCACCTTCTCGATGAATATGCCGTTGCCTGTGCCACTCTTCCATGTCGAGCTTGGCGCCAGCAATGGCCGCACACAACGCATCCGTGTTGTCCAACACCGACCGCCAAAACGCGGCCACACCAGCAGAAATGTCGTTGATATAGATCTTGCGAACGTATTCGTGCAGGAGCAGTTCCATAGCAACAGCAGCGCCGCCCGCGTAGGGCTCGACGTAGACCCCGTCGACCTGCAATAGATGAAAGAACTCCACAGGTGCGCATGGGAAGTGCCTCTCAGATTGACGCAAGCAGAAGGTTGGGGCCGCAGAGGCGCGCGCCGAGGCACGCCGCTGTCTGCACTTCTCCGCTGCAGCCATTCGCCCGCGAGCGAGTGAATGGCCGCTGCCAGTCTAAAGCGGTAGTAGTTTGTTTATGAGAGTCGGGCGAGCCGCATGCTCAACACCACCGATCCCTCCCTTGGGTTATCCACGTCTCTACCCGATGCATGCCGCCGACACTTGGACTCCAAAAAGCCAAAGCCTCCAAGATCCCCCGTGACACGCTTCAAGAATTCCACGCAAGCCGCCAGCCCTGCCTCAAAGGTGCCACGCAGCTTGATAGCGCTGCTGGCTTTCATTGCCTTCGGCCTCCTCGGACTGGCCCTCGGCTTCGGCAAAGGCGCGAAGATCTCCACCATCGGCAACGAAGTCTGCAAAGCCACATGCGTCCACCAAGGCTGGCGGGACGGGCGGCTTGTTCCAGCTCAGGAGGCGACCTCCGAACCGCCGCAGGGCCCCAAAACCTGCCAATGCAAATGACCCAAACGACGGTCGATCCGCTGGTCTTTCATCGCCTCGAAAACTTCCGTTCTACACGCGGCATCTTCAACGCGCCAATGCAGAACTCACCCGGCGCAGACCGCTAACACCCCTCTCAAAATACTGTACATCCATACAGTCATTCATCTAGAATACGTCGTCTCCAAGAGCAACATTCAAGGCGACACCCATGACCACCGCCACCCCGCCGGCGCCCTCTTCTTCTGCGCGGATCCTGTTTTTTCCACCGCTGCTTCGCCAGCTTCCGCGCGCGCATGCGGCCGCGCGGCTCTCGACCTGGCCGTTCCGCGTGACGGCCGAAAGGGACAGCAACGGCAGCAAGAGGCTCCAGCCCTGCGACATCCGCATCGAGGCCGCGCGCGTGATCCGCACGACATCGTTGCAGTGGTGGCCGCCGGCCGAGTGAGCGACGGCATTGCGGTGCGCGCAGCATGCTCGATCGCACCTTCGCCACGCGCAGCGCATTGCAGGGTGAACAGCGCCCGCACCTCCTGATCGCCCTCTTCCCCGACCCGCCGGTCCAGGCCGCGATCCAGGCGCACCGCGCCCAATGGCTGTGGCCGCGCGGCCACCACCTGCCGCAGCCGCATCGCCTTCATCTCACGCTGCTGGACCTCGTCGAAAAAGAAGAACACGAAGAAGCCGACGACGACACGACCGAGGCACGCCTGCGCGATGCGCTGTCCACGGTGCGCATGCAGCCCTTCGAACTCGCGCTGAACGTCTCGCGCACCTGGACCAACAACATCTCCGTCGTCCAACCCGCCGAGCACGCGGCGCTGCGCGCATTGCACGACGGCGTGCTGCGCGCGGTGCGCGGCATCGGCCTCGTCGCCATGCACGCGGCCTGGAACCCGCACGTGACGATCGCGCGCCAGAGCGCGCATGCGGCGCGCCCGCCCGCGCTGGCGCCGATCCGTTGGCCGGTGCGCGAGTTCAGGCTGGTGCGTTCGCACCGGGGGCCGCGCTTCGCGCACGAGCCGCTGGCCGCCTACCCGCTCGCGGCGGCGCGCTGAGCGGGCGGCGGCTACCAGCCGCCTTCCACGTCGATCACGACCTTTCCGATGGTGTGCCCGCCTTCGATCTGCCGATGCGCGAGCGCCAGGTCGCGCACGGGCCAGCGCTGGCTGATGTGCGGGCGGATGCCGTGGCGCAACGCCATCCCGACGACGCGGCCGAGGGCGCGGCCCTGGCTGTGCTCGATGCCCCACATCGACGCGGCGCCCATCACGTGGTGCACGAGCGTGGCGGCCTTGGGAAAGAGCTGGTCGGCCACGGGCGCGGCGGTGGGCACGATCGAGACCAGCGTGCCGAGCGGCGCGAGCGCCTCCATGGAGCGCACGAAGACCTCGCCGCCGACATTGTCCATGATGATCGGCATGCCGTGCGGGCCGGCCTCTTCGCGGCAGATGTCGACGAAGTCCTCGCGGCGGTAGTCGATGACGCGCTCGGCGCCGAAGCGGCGGCAGGCCTCGATGGTCTCGGGCGAGCCGGCGGTGGCCCAGGCGCGCAGGCCGAGGGCGCGCGCGAACTGCAGTTGCAGGTGGCCGACGCCGCCCGCGCCCGCATGCACGAGCAGGCGCCGCGCGGGCGTGATGGCCAGGGCGCGCTCCAGGCATTCGAGCGCGGTCACGCCCGCGAGCGAGAGCGCGGCGGCCTCGGCGTGCGAAAGCTCGGGCGGCTTGCGCTGCAGCGAGCGGTAGTCCACGAGCACCTGCTCGGCATTGGCGCCGACCTGGCCCTTGAGGCTGGGCGAGCCGAAGACGGCGTCGCCGGGCTCGAAGCCCGTGACGAACTCGCCCACGCTCTCGACCACGCCCGAGACGTCGTAGCCCAGCACGAGCGGAAAGCGCCGCGCGATCACGCGCTCGGCCGACGGCCGGCGCGCGCGGATGTCCGCGGGATTGACGCTGCTGCAGACCACGCGCACGCGCACCTCGTGGGGGCCGGGGCGCGGCAGCGGAAGCTCCAGCTGCTGCAGTTCCGAAACCGTTCCATGCCGATGAATTCCGATGGCTCTCACGCTCGCTCCGACGTCTCAGTCAAAGCGATGGAAGCTACCGGGCGCGCCTCACGGGGTCTTGAACGAAAGCGACATGGGCGCGGCGTCGAGGTCGCCGAGCATGTCCTGCGCATCGTCGTCGAAGCCCGCGATGGGCTGGGCCTTGGCGAGCGCCATCCAGACGGCGAAGGGAATGCGCTCGAAGGGGCGGTGCACGGCGGCGCGCGCGACGACGAGGCGCTCGCCCTCCTGCACGAGCACGCCGCATTCGGCCGGGATCTCCTCGGGCCTGGCGATGCAGCGTCCGCGCGCATCGTTGCCGAGCACGTACCAGCACTCGCCGCCGAGGTCGAGGTAGGCGGCGCGCTTGTCGGGCTTGCGCAGGTCGCCGAGCAGGTCGGCGCGGCTGACCTTGACCTCGTGCACGATCGGATGGGCATAGGCCTCGACGCTGGTATTGCGGATCGAGAACACGTCGGGCCTGGCGATGCACCAGCGCGGCTTGCCGCCCTCCTCGAGCGCGGGCAGGCGCGCGCGCAGGCTCAGGCCGCGCCAGGCGACGCGGCCGCCGCGCGTCATCTCGCGCGCGACGCGCTCGACCAAAGCCTCGTGCGGCGAGAGCGCGGCGCGGTTGATGGTGAGCGTGGCGGCGATGCGTGCGATGCCGGCATCGGTCACGCGCAGGGTCTCGTGGCCGTGCGGGGTGCGCACGCGTTCGAGCCAACCGCCCGCGAGCAGCTCGACCTCGATCGCATCGCAGCAGGGCCAGCCGGCCGAGCGGTAGATCTCGCGCAGGCGCCGCGCATGCGGCCTGCCGAAGGGCACTTCGCCCGCGGCCGCGGCGGCCTTCTGCATCGGCGGCGGCGGATCGCCCACGGGCCGCGGAAAGCCGGGGTCGGTGATGGGCGGCTCGACCGGGGGCGGGTCGCCTTCGGGCGGCAGGCCGGGCGGTGGCGGCGGCGGAATGGGGATCGGCACGTCGGGCGCGGGCGGCGGCGGGCCGATGGGGGTGGCGACGACGGTCTCGGGGGCGGCAAGTGCGGGCATGGGGGAAACAGGTTATCCAAAACACGCGGGGCGCGCGAGGCATGGAACGATAAGTTGCATTCGAACGGCCCGCCGCGTCAATGGAAGTCGCGGCTGCTGTTGCTCTGGGCGAGGCGCCCCATGAGCGGCGTGAGGTCCTTGAAGCCGGTGGCCACGAGGTGCTGCACCTTGCCGCCGCTGTCGTCGTCGCGCTGCCAGGTGCCCTGCACCGCGAGCAGGTGCGACTTGAGCAGCGGCTCGCGCCAGGCCTCGATGACGCGGCTCCAGACGATGACGTTGACGTTGCCGGTCTCGTCCTCGAGCGTGACGAAGATGGTGCCGTTGGCGGTGCCGGGCCGCTGCCGGCCCTTGACGATGCCGCAGGCGCGCACGGTCTGGCCGGTAGCGGCGCCGCGCAGCTGCTCGGCGGTCATGAGCTTCATGCGCTCGAGGCGCGGGCGCAGCAGCGCGAGCGGATGGCGCCGCAGCGTGAGGCCGAGCGCGGCATAGTCGCCGACGATCTCCTCGCCCTCGGGCGCGGCGGGCAGCTGCAGCGCCTGCTCGTTGATCGGCACGCCGCGCAGCAGCGCCGGGGCGCGGCGCTGGGCCGTGGCGTCCCAGACCTGCTGGCGACGGTGGCCCGACAGCGGCATCAACGCATCGGCCGCGGCGAGCGCGGCCATGTCCTTGCCGTCGAGCTCGGCGCGCAGCGCGAGGTCCTCGGTGCTCGTGAAGGGGGCCTGCGCGCGCGCGGCGAGCAGCCGCTCGGCGCCGGCTTCGCTCAGGCCCGCGATGCGGTTGAGGCCGAGCCGCACCGCGGGCTGGTTCTCGCGGCCGAGACGCTGGGCGTAGCGCGCATCGGTGCCCGCCGGCATGCGCGGCGCATCGGGCGCGCGGGCTTCGAGCGTGGTGTCGATCTCGCTGCACGTCACGTCGACCGGCCGCACCTCGACGCCGTGGCGGCGCGCATCCTGCACGAGCTGCGAGGGACTGTAGAAGCCCATGGGCTGCGAATCGAGCAGCGCGGCGAGGAAGCAGGCGGGCTCGTGGCACTTGAGCCAGCTGCTCACGGTAACCAGCAGCGCGAAGCTCGCGGCATGGCTTTCGGGGAATCCGTAGTCGCCGAAGCCGAGGATCTGCTTGAAGATGGCTTCGGCGAACTCGGGCTTGTAGTCGCGCGCGGTCATGCCCTTGACGAGCTTGTCGTGGAACTTCTCGAGCCCGCCCTTGCGCTTCCACGCCGCCATGGCGCGGCGCAGCTGGTCGGCCTCGTCGGCGCTGAAGCCGGCCGCGATCATCGCGATCTGCATCACCTGCTCCTGGAAGATGGGCACGCCGAGCGTGCGTTCGAGGGCTTCGCGCAGCTCCTCCTTCTCGTAATGGATCGGCAGGCCCTTGGCCACGCGCTCGCGCTGCTTGAGGTAGGGATGCACCATGCCGCCCTGGATGGGCCCGGGCCGCACGATCGCGACCTCGATGATGAGGTCTTCGAAGCGGCGCGGCTTGAGGCGCGGCAGCATCGACATCTGCGCGCGGCTCTCGATCTGGAACACGCCCACGGTGTCGGCGTCGCAGATCATGTCGTACACCGTCTCGTCGTCGTGGGGCAGCTGGTGCATCTCGACCGTAGATGCGCGCCAGCGGTTCATGTGGTCGAGGCCGCGGCGGATGGCGCTGAGCATGCCGAGCGCGAGCACGTCGACCTTGAGCATGCCCATGGCCTCGAGGTCGTCCTTCTCCCACTGGA
>CBHTTS010000304.1:0-6341 GCA_966095775.1 uncultured Variovorax sp.
GAGGGCATCAGGATCGCGCCCTTGGCGATGTAGCTGCCGCGGCGCGCCACGGCCGGGGGCACGATGCGCACGCCCGATTCCTTGAGCTCGTTGGCCGACAGGTGCGAGAACTTGGTCTGCACCTTGTCGTAGAAGCCGAGCGAGCCGGCCTGGATCTGCTCGTTGTCCTTGAGGCGGAACGACAGCAGCACGGCCTTCTTGATCCACTGGTGCACGGTCCATTGGCCCACGCCTTCACGAGTGGCGACGCGCAGCTTGCCGTTGTTGAGTTCGGAGATCACATGCTCGACGGCGTCGCGCACTTCGGCCGACGAAGCGGCGGGCGAGATGTTGGCGCGGTCTTCCCACGCGGCGTCGATGATTTGTTGCAGTTGCTGGGTCATGGAGAAGGTCCAGGGTGAAAAAGAGGAAATGCCGGGATGCTGCCGCGGCGCTCAGCGGGGTTGCGCGCCGGCCTGCACGAAGCGCACGATGCGCTCGGCAGCCTCGACGCATTCGGCCGTCTCGGCCACCAGGGCCATGCGGATGCGGCCGCGGCCGGGGTTGGGGCTGTGCGCCGTCTCGCGCGCCAGATAGCTCCCCGGCAGAACCGTGACATTGTATTGAGCGTAGAGCGCGCGGGCGAAGGCTTCGTCGTCGCCGGCCCACACTTCGGGCACGCCGGCCCAGAGGTAGAAGCTCGCATCGGGCAGGCGCACATCGAGCACCTGTTCGAGCAGCGGCGTGACGGCCGCGAACTTGGCGCGGTACTTGGCGCGGTTCTCGACCACGTGCGCCTCGTCGCCCCAGGCCGCGATGCTGGCGCCGGCCACGGTGCCGCTCATCGCGCTGCCGTGGTAGGTGCGGTAGAGCAGGAAGCTCCTGATGATCGCCGCGTCGCCCGCGACGAAGCCGCTGCGCAGCCCCGGCACGTTGCTGCGCTTGGACAGCGAGGTCAGCGCGATCAGGTTGCGGAAGTCGCTGCGGCCCAGCTTCGCGGCCGCCTCGAGGCCGCCGAGCGGCGGCTCGTCGCGGAAGTAGATCTCGCTGTAGCACTCGTCGGCCGCGATCACGAAGCCGTGGCGGTCGGACAGCGCGAACAGCTTCTTCCATTCGTCGAGCGGCATCACCGCGCCCGTCGGGTTGCCCGGCGAGCAGACGAACACGAGCTGGGTCCGGGCCCAGACCGCGTCGGGCACGCTGTCCCAGTCCACCGCGAAGTTGCGCGCCGGCACGCTCGGCACGTAGTAGGGCTCGGCGCCCGCGAGCAGGGCCGCGCCCTCGTAGATCTGGTAGAAGGGATTGGGCGAGATCACCACCGGCGCCGGCGAGCGCTGCCCGTCCACCACCGTCTGCGCGAGCGAGAACAGCGCCTCGCGCGAGCCGTTGACCGGCAGCACCTGGGTCGCCGGGTCGAGCGCGAGCCCGTAGCGGCGCTGCAGCCAGTCGGTGAAGGCGGTGCGCAGCTTCGGGCTGCCGGCCGTGGCCGGATAGGCCGCGAGCGCATCCATGCTCGCGGCGAGCGCTTCCTGGATGAACGCGGGCGTGGCGTGCTTGGGTTCGCCGATGCCCAGGCTGATGGGCGCGAAATCGGGGTTGGGCGCGACGCCCTCGAACAGGCGCCGCAGCCGCTCGAACGGGTAGGGCTGGAGCTTGGAAAGCAGGGGGTTCATGGAGAGCGATTATCGGCGACGGGTCGCTGCCGCCCCGGCGCCGCTCAGGTGCCGCTGCGGCGGTAGAACGCCAGCGATCCGGCCAGCGCGAGCAGCATCGCGCCGCAGGTGCGGTCGATCCAGCGCGCGGCCGCGGCCGTGAGCAGCTGCATCGCGCGCGCGCCGACGAAGGCGTAGACCCCCATCACGGCCGCGTCGAGCGCGGCGAACAGCACCGCGATGATCGCGTACTGCAGGCCCTGTGCCGCGGCCGGGTCGATGAACTGCGGCATCAGCGCCGAGCAGAACAGGTAGCCCTTGGGATTGGTCACCGCGACCAGGAAGGACTTCAGGAAGACCTTGCGGCCGCCGCCGGCCGCCGCATCGCCGGCCGGCAGGCCGTCCGCGGCGCGCGGCGCGTCGAAGCTGCCGCCCTTCGAGCGCAGCATGCGCACGCCGATCCAGGCGAGGTAGGCCGCGCCCACCCACTTGAGCATCGAGAACCAGAACTCCGAGGCCGCGAGCAGCGCGCCCAGGCCCAGCGCCACCGCGCCGACCAGCACGAAGTCGGACAGCACCGCGCCCGCGATGCCCGGCAGCGCGCCGCGCACGCCGCGGCGCGAGCCGTTGCTCAGCGCGAGCAGCACCGTCGGGCCCGGCGTGGCGATCGCGGCGAGCGCGACGATGGAGAACAGCAGGGCGGTGGCGAGCGTCATGGCGGCGGTTCCGGGGGTTCAGATCTTCTTGACGAGCACCTGGCTCTTGCGGTCCCAGTTGTACTTGCGCTTGCGCGCCTCGGGCAGCCAGTCGGGGTTGACCTGCTGGAAGCCGCGCTTGAGGAACCAGTGCATGGTGCGCGTGGTGAGCACGAAGATGCTCTCCAGCCCCATGGCCTTGGCGCGGTGCTCGATGTGCTTGAGGATGCGCTCGCCGTCGCCCTGGGACTGCGACTGCGGCGACACCGTGAGCGCCGCCATCTCGGCGGTGCGCGCCTCGGGGTAGGGGTAGAGCGCCGCGCAGCCGAAGATCACGCCGTCGTGCTCGACCACGGTGTACTGGTGGATGTCGCGCTCGATCTCGGTGCGGTCGCGCTTGACCAGCGTGCCGTCGCGCTCGAAGGGCTCGATGAGCTGCAGGATGCCGCCGATGTCGTCGACCGTGGCCTCGCGCAGGCTCTCGAGCTTCTCGTCGATCACCATGGTGCCGACGCCGTCGTGCACGTAGATCTCGAGCAGAAGCGAGCCGTCGAGCGCGAACGGCAGGATGTGGTTGCGCTCCACGCCGGCCTTGCAGGCCTTCACGCAGTGCTGCAGGTAGAAGGCGGTGTCGGTGGGCTTCTGCGGCGGCGGCAGCGACGCGAGCAGCTTCTCGGCCGCGTCGAGCGGCAGCTCGGTGTCGATCGGGTTGTCCTCGCCCTCGGGCAGCTCGCTGTGGATGCGGATGCCCGGGATCTCGGTCAGGAAGATCAGCTTGTCGGCCTGGATCGAGATCGCGACGCTGGTTGCGACGTCTTCCATCGTCAGGTTGAAGGCCTCGCCCGTCGGCGAGAAGCCGAAGGGCGAGATCAGCACCATCGCGCCGAAGTCGAGCGTGCGGCGGATGCCCGCGGCGTCGACCTTGCGCACCAGGCCCGAATGCTTGAAGTCCACCCCGTCGACCACGCCGACCGGCCGCGCGGTGATGAAGTTGCCCGAGATCACGCGCACCGTCGAGCCGGCCATGGGCGTGTTCGGCAGGCCCTGGCTGAACGCGGCCTCGATCTCGTAGCGCAGCTGGCCCGCGGCCTCCTGCGCCGAGTCGAGCGCCACCTCGTCGGTGATGCGCATGCCGTGCGAGTAGCGCGCCTCGTGCCCCTTGGCCGCGAGCTGCTCGTTGACCTGCGGGCGGAAGCCGTGCACGAGCACGATCTTGACGCCCATGCTCTGGATCAGCGCCAGGTCCTGCGCGATGTTCTGCAGCTTGCCCGCCGCAATCGCCTCACCCGCGAGCGCGACCACGAAAGTCTTACCGCGGTGCGTGTGGATGTAGGGCGCGACCGAGCGGAACCAGGGCACGAAGGTGAAGTTGAAGACGGTGGACATGGAACGTGATTGTGCATTCTCGAACAAGGGTTGGCGCGGCTCAGGCCATCGCCCGCAGCAGCCGGGCGGCCCCGGCCGCGGCCGGCGTGCCGCGGGCCTTGAAGGCCGCCAGCCGGCTCGCATAGGCGTCGAGCGGCTCGGCCTGCGCCGGCGGCGCGGGCGGCAGGCCCAGCAGCGCCGCGAGCTCGCCCGAGGCGATCGTGCCGTGCGCCATCAGCGCGTCGACCACCGCGAGGAAGGCGGTCTCGTGCGATCCGATCAGCGACTCGGCGCGCCGCAGTTCGCGCCCGAGGATCTCCTCGATCTCCGCGTTCGTCGCCGCGACGTCGGTGTTGAGGTTGTCGTTCGCGTCCTGCGTCACGTCGGTGCGGCTCAGCCGGCCGCCGAAGGCGTGGTGGCGCACGTGGCGCGCCGCGGCCGCGGTCGCCTGCGCCAGGTCCTGCTCGGCGCCCGTGGTGCTGCCCGACTCGCCGAACACCAGCCGCTCGGCCGCGCGGCCCGCGAGGCTGACGCAGATGCCGTCGAGCGTGTTCTGCTTCGACCAGGCCTTGCGCTTGACGTAGCTGTTGTAGCCGCCCTCGAACGAGGCCACGTTGATGCGGATCTCCTGCGGCGCGCGGCCGAAGAGCAGGGCGTAGACCACCCCGTGGCCGGCCTCGTGCACCGCGAGCAGCGCCCGGAAGTCGGCGTTCGCGCGCTGCTTGAGCCGGTTGAGCTCGAGCGCCACCGCGAACTCGCGCCGCGCGAGCCGAAAGCGCGCCACCATGCGCGGCGCGCGCTGCAGGCCGTCGCCGGCGTCGAGCATCAGCCGCACCGGCTCGCTGCCCGTCGCTCCCTGCTCGAGCGCCCACAGCGCGGCGTTGACCAGCGTCGCGCTCAGGATCGCGTGGATCGACGAGAACAGCGGCCGGGTGCCCTGCGCGGGAAAGACCGCGTTGGCGTAGATCTGCTCGTAGACGCTCGCGTCGAGCACGAAGCGCACCCCCGAGCTCTCCTGGATCTCGCCCACGTAGCGGTCGCAGATGGCGAGGATCAGCCGCACGTAGGTCGCCCGGCTGAACGAGGGATAGATCACGTGGTCGTTGCCGAGCCGCGCGATCTGCTCGGGCTTGAAGCGCTCGGCCAGCGCCTTCTTCACGTCGATCAGCGAGAGCTTCTTCGTGAGAGCGTGGAAGATGTCGGCGTCGGTGTCGCAGTCCTCCACGCGCTTCGCGGTCTCGGCGTACATCTCGTCGAGGTTGCCGCAGACGAAGACCAGCAGCTTCGAGTAGTCGGTTGCGGCCTGCGCGGGCGCGGACTCTGTCTCGCTTGGCGCGGGGAGCGAAGGCGGCAGCCTGCCGTCGGACAACAGCGCCCAGACGTCCTGGTAGCGTCCGACGCGCGCTTCCCTGCCTCGCTCGTCCACGGTGCGGAAGCGCTGGAACTCGTCGAGCACGAGGATGCCGCGCTCGCCCTCGGCGATGCCCGACTCGGCCAGCATGGCCGAGATCGAGCCCGCGCTGCGGTGGCCCGAGCCGTGGCTGAAGCCGTCCATCTGCACTTCGATGAAACGGTCGTAGAAGCCCAGGTGCTGCGCGAGGCGGCGCACCAGCTGCGTCTTGCCGGTGCCGGTCAGGCCCCAGAGGCAGACGATCACGGGCCGGCTGATGAGCTGCGGCATCACGTACCAGGCGCGCAGCGAATCGATCACGCGATCGATGATCTCGTCGATGCCGAACAGCTCGCTCTTGAGCGATTGGGCGACGGCCTGCAGGTGGCGCGTGCGCTGGGCCAGCGCCGCATGCAGGTCGGTCGGAATGTCGTTGGACATGGTGTTTCTTTTTCTTCGATGGATGGATGAACCAGGCGAACGGGTGCAGCGCCCGCGCCTCGCGGGCGAGGGGCAGGCGAGGCGGTGGGTGTTGCGCTGGCGTCAGGCCGGCACGCTCCGGACGGGTCCGAAGCGCGCGGGCGGCGTTCCGCGGAAGGGAGCGCGCGGCGCGGGCTTCGTCAGGCCGGGCGGGTCGACTTGACCCCGCCACGTGCGCGCACGTGGCTTGCGCGGCAGCGCAACGATCGGGGGGCAAGGAAGGTGGTCATGGCCGCGATCGTAGCGGCGCCTCGCGCGGGAGTAAAGACTATTTACGCCGATGCCGGTCGAAGACCCTGCGGATGTGGGCCTGCTGCAACAAAGGCGCCGCGCGCCGATAATTGCGGGTTTGCCCGCTCGGCGCGCCTTCCTTCGAGTTGCCTCATCCCTTGACGACCACCACGCCTTCTCCTTCGCTTCGCATCGACTTTCCCGAATCGCTGCCGGTCTCGTCGCGGCGCGACGAGATCATGGCCGCCATCGAGGCGCACCAGGTGGTGATCGTCTGCGGCGAGACCGGCTCGGGCAAGACCACGCAGCTGCCGAAGATCGCGCTCGCGCTGGGCCGCGGCAAGTGCAATGCGCCGCCGGGCAGCAAGGGCCGGCTGATCGGCCACACGCAGCCGCGGCGCATCGCCGCGAGTTCGGTCGCCAAGCGCATCGCGGAAGAGCTCAAGACGCCGCTCGGCGAGGTGGTCGGCTTCAAGGTGCGCTTCCAGGACCGCCTCTCGCGCGACGCCTCGGTCAAGCTCATGACCGACGGCATCCTGCTGGCCGAGA
>CBHTTS010000305.1:0-6267 GCA_966095775.1 uncultured Variovorax sp.
CGGTGATCTGGCCGCTGTTGGCCAGGTCGACCGTGCTGCCCGTGAGCACCAGGCCGTGGCCGCCGGCGCCGCCGCCGCCGCCCGAGGCGTTGCTGCGCGCCGGCAGCAGCTCGGCGCCGCCCGCGCCGCCGGCACCGCCGGTCATCGCGCCGCTGTTGCCGACGTGCAGGCCTGGGGTCGCGGCGCGCAGGAGGAAGCCCGCGCCGCCGCTGCCGCCGCCGCCGGCCTGCGAATAGGCGTTGCCGCCGGCGCCGCCCGTGCCGCCGGTCGCGCTGCCCGCGGCGTCGTAGCTGCCGATCGGGTCGAGCAGCGTGGCGCCCGGGCCGCCCGCGCCGCCGCCGCCCGCGGCCCAGTAGCCGTCGCCGCCCGCGCCGCCGCGCCCGCCGGTGTAGCTGTCGAAGGACAGGCTGGTGTTCGAGGGCAGCGCGAAGCCCATGTGGCCGCCGCCGCCCCCGCCGCCGTAACCGTTGCCGTTGCCGAAGTCGCCGGTCTGCGAGCCGCCCGCGGCGCCGTCGTCGCCCTGCAGCACCCCGGGCAGGACCAGCGTCGTCCCGCTGCCGGCCGCGCCGCCCGCGCCGGGCGTGGCGCCCGCGAAGCCGCCGATGTCGGCGGCCGATCCGGCGCTGGCGCCGGTCTCGTCCGACGCGCCGCCCGCGCCGCCCTGGGCATTGACCGTGCTGTCGTTGAGCCCGCCCGTGCCGCCCGCGCCGTCGCTCCCGCCCGAGCCCGCATGCAGGCTCGCATCGCCCACCGGCTGGCCGCCCGTGCCGCCCGCCGCGAGGCAGGCGCCCGCGCCCAGGAACAGCCACGAGATGGCGACCGCGCGCGTGCAGGCCGAGCGCGCATGGCCGCGCGCGGTCTCGGGTGCAGCCACCCAGGCGCCGAGGGTCGGATTCCAGAGGCTGCGGAAGATCTTGTTCATGGCTTCACCCTTCTTGCTGAGCCGGCGCCGGCGTCGCCCGCGGTCCCCGTCGGACCGGGGCGAGCCGTTTCACCGTGAAGCCAATGTAGGAATCGCGCCCCGCGCGGGCATGAGCCGCGCGCCCCTTCCGCGGGGAGACAAGCGCCCCGCGCGCCGCGCGGCAGGGCCATGACAAACCGCCTGTCGCTCGCACGCGACGGTTGTGCGCGCGCTGGCATCCGTCCTACAGCGGACGCGCCGCGCAGCCGCGAGGATCGGACGGATGAGCAGATTGACGAAGAAGAACGGACTGCTTGCAGTCCTCGCCACGCTCACATGTTGGACCGCGGCCGGCGCGCGCGCCGAGCCGCTCAAGCTGCCCGTGGAGAGCGACGAGAAGGGCACGGTCTACATCGCGCCCAACCTCGTGCCGACCGAGACCTCGGCCTACACGCGCGGCGCGACCATCGGCGTGCAGCGACCCGACGGCAGCGGCACCTACCTGGGCACCGACACCTCGACGCCGCGCCCCACCTACTCGCTCGGCGCGAGCACGGGCGGCGACGTGTCGTTCTCGGGCGGCGTCTCGAGCGACGGCAAGAACAACAACGGCGTCAAGGCCGGCATCACCATCAAGTACTGAGTCCTCAGACCAGCGTGCCGTAGACGATGAAGCCGTCGTGCGTGGCGAGCTTGTCGTAGAGCGCGCGTCCGGCGCTGTTGGTGACGTGGGTCTGCCAGTAGACGCGGTGCCCGCCCGCGCGCTTCGCGTGCGCGTAGACGCCCTCGATGAGCTGGCGCCCGACGCCGCGGCCGCGCTCGGAGGCGCGCGTGAACAGGTCCTGCATGTAGCAGGTCGGCTCGATCCGCGTGGTGCTGCGGTGGAACAGGTAGTGCGCGAGGCCCACGAGCTCGCCGCCGCGCTCGGCCACGAGCGCGTGCACGGGCTCGTAGGCGTCGAAGAAGCGCTGCCAGGTCGTCTGCGTGATGGCGTCGGGCAGGGCGGTCGGGCCTTCGCGGCCGTAGAAGGCGTTGTAGCCGTCCCAGAGCGGCTTCCAGCGTGCGAAGTCGTCGGGCACGGGCGGGCGGATCAGGAGCGCGGCATCGGCGGAGGTGGTCATCGGCGGTCGGCGGGCAGGTTCCGGAAAAACCTGCGATTGCAACACAGCGCCGGGCTCAGCGCGCGCCGAAGAAGGCTTCGAGCGCGGCCTCGGGCAACTGCCGCCGCAGTCCGATCGCGACCACCGCGGCGCGGCCGTCGCGCGGCGGATCGGCGCGGCGCAGGCTGCCGTGCCGGCCCGCGTACTGCAGCTCGGACCATGCGCCGTCGCCGGTGCGCAGCCAGCCCTTGAGCCGCAGCAGGCCCGCGGGCGCCTCGCGCAGCCAGGCGCGCAGCGCCCCGGCGTCGAACACGGCCGCGGGCTGCGCGTTCCAGGTCTGGAACATGGCGCCATGGTCGTGCGGCGCGCCGTGGTCGTGATCGTGCCCCTGGGGGTGCGGATGGCCGCAGGCCTGCGCGCCGTGCGCCGCGCAGGCGGCGCAGGCCGCGGCGCCCGGCAGGCCAGAGAGCAGCGCGAGCGGCACGGCCGACTGCGTGGTCTCGATGCGCGGCGCGCCCGGCGCGCAGGCCTCGGCCCAGGCCCGCGCCGCCGCGAGCTCGCCGGGCGCGGCGATGTCGGCCTTGTTGAGCACCACGAGGTCGGCCGACTTCAGCTGCCGCGCGAGCGTGTCGGCCAGCAGCGGGTCGCGCGACTGCCGCGCCGCCGCGCTCGCATCGGCGAGCACCACCACGCCTTCGAGGCTCAGCTCGGGCGCGGCCATGCCGATCTGCGCGATGCGCCAGGGGTCGGAGACGCCGCTGGCCTCGATCACCACCGCGTCGAAGGGCTCGGGCGAATCGATCACCTGCACCAGCGCGCGGCCCAGGTCGTCGCCGATCTGGCAGCAGACGCAGCCGTTGGTCAGCGCGAGCGTGTCGCCGTGGCTCGCGGCGATCAGGCCGGCATCGATGTTGAGCGCGCCGAAGTCGTTGACCAGCACCGCCACGCGCAGGCCGCGCGCCTCGGCGAGCCAGCGGTTGAGCAGCGTGGTCTTGCCCGCGCCGAGGAATCCGCCGACGACGGTCAGCGGCAGGCGGCCTCGGATCGTCATGCCTCGAACACGCGGCCCGACAGGACCGTGCCCCAGACGCGCAGGTCCTTGAGCGCCATCGGATCGACCGCGAGCGGATCGTCCTCGAGCACGCAGAAGTCGGCGCGCTTGCCGCATTCGATGCTGCCGATCTCGCCGTCGAGCTTCAGCGTCCAGGCCGCGCCGAGCGTGATCGCGCGCAGCGCCTCGGCCACCGTGATGCGCTCGGCCTCGCCGAGCACGCGGCCCTTGGGCGTGAGGCGGTTCACCGCGCACCAGGCGGTGAACAGCGGCCCGAGCGGCGTGACCGGCGCATCGGAATGGATCGCCAGCGGCACGCCCGCGGCGAGCGCGCTGCCGCAGGCATCGAGCCGGTGCGCGCGGTCGGGGCCCATGGTCATCTCGTAGTGCTGGTCGCCCCAGTACCAGATGTGGTTGGCGAACAGGTTCGCGCACAGGCCCAGCGCCGCCATGCGGCGGAACAGCGGCGCGTCGATCATCTGGCCGTGCTGCAGCGTGTGGCGGTGGTCGGGGCGCGGGGCGCGCGCGAGCACGCGCTCGATCGCGTCGATCGCGGCCTCGCTCGCCTCGTCGCCGTTGGTGTGGGTGTGCACCGTGAGGCCCGCGCGGTGGTAGACCTCGAAGTCGGCCTCGTACTGCGCGGGCGCCGTGACCCAGATGCCGTTGGGCGCGCCGTTGAAATGCCCGGGCCAGCGCAGCCGCGCCGAGAAGCCCTGGATCGAGCCGTCGAGCATCATCTTCACCAGGCCGTAGCGCAGCCGGTCGGTGTTGCGCGCCATCAGCGCGCGCACGTGCTCGGCGCCCGCGGGCGCGGCATGGGTGCCGTGGAAGGCCTGGAAGGCCGGCAGCAGGCGGATCGGCACGGCGTCGTCGGCGAGCGTGGCCTCGAGCACGCGCACGTCGTTCTCGCCGAGCCGGTTGACGAGGTCGGTCGCGGTCGTCACGCCCTGGCGGCAGGCCAGCCGCGCGAAGGAGCGCACGCCGGCCTCGGTCATGGGCGCGAGCAGGCCCGCGTTGTTGATCTTGCGCAGCACGAGGAACATCGCGGCCGGCTCCTGCAGCTCGCCCGTGGGCTCGCCGGCCTGCGCATGCCCGGCGGGGAACTTGACCACGCCCTCGACTTCATTGTCGCGCGTGATCTCGGCGAGCCGCAGCATCGCGCTGTTGACGTTCATCAGGTGGCCGTTGGCATGCGAGATCACGATCGGCCGCGTGCGGCTCGCGCGGTCCACGTGTTCCACCGTCATGCGCTCGCCGCCGAAGTAGATCGGATCGAAGCCCCAGGCGATCAGCGGTTCGGTCGCGGGCAGGCCCTCGGCCGTCATGCGCGCGTCGGCCTCGGCGAGGCGCGCGACCACCTCCTCCATCGAGCGCAGGCCGGCCCAGACCTTGCCGTCGGGGTCGCGCCGGTCGAACCAGCCGGTGTACGTCCACTCCCACATGCTGCCTTCCTTCAGGTGGCAGTGGCCCTCGACGAGGCCCGGCATCAGCACCTTGTCGGCGAAGCGCTCGTCGAGCGTGTAGGCGCCCCAGGCGGTGCAGCGCGCGAGGTCGCCGACCGCGAGGATGCGGCCGTCGCGCACCGCCACGTGCGTGGCGCGCGGCTGCATCGGGTTCATCGTGAGGATGGTCTTGGCGGCGTAGACAGTGGTGGTGCTCATGGGTCCGGAGGAAGGGTGGGGGATGCTCAGCTCGGCAGTTGCAGCGGCGCGCGCGGCTCGCCGTCCGCGCTCGTCACGCGGTGGCAGCGCACCCAGTGGCCGGGCGCCGCTTCGCGCAGCGGCGGCGGCTCGGCCGCGCAGGCGGGCTCGGCCACGGGGCAGCGCCCCGCGAAGCGGCAGCCCGCGGGCGGGGCGATCGGGCTCGGCGGATCGCCCGTCAGCTTGATGCGCTGGGCCGCGCGCTTCCTGCCGCCATGCACCGTGGGCACGGCGGACATCAGCGCCACGCTGTAGGGGTGCAGCGGGTTGGCGAAGAAGGCGCGGCGCGGCGCGCGCTCGACGACCTGCCCCAGGTACATCACGGCGATGTCGTCGCAGATGTGCTCGACCACCGCCATGTCGTGCGAGATGAAGAGGTAGGTCAGGCCGAGCTCGCGCTGCAGCCGCGCGAGCAGGTTCAGGATCTGCGCGCGGATCGCGATGTCGAGCGCCGAGACCGGTTCGTCGCACACCACGAGCTCCGGCTGCGTCGCGAGCGCGCGCGCGATGTTGATGCGCTGGCGCTGGCCGCCCGAGAACTGGTGCGGGAACAGGTGCCGCTGCTCGGGCCGCAGGCCCACCTGCGTGAACAGCTCGGCGACGCGCGCCTCGCGCTCGGCGGGCGTGCCGATGCCCATCAGGTCGAGCGGCGCGCGCACGGCGGCGCCGGCGCGCTCGCGCGGGTTGAGCGAGGAGTAGGGGTCCTGGAACACGATCTGCATGCGCCGGCGCGCCTGCCGCAGCGCCTCGCCCGACAGTCCCGCGAGGTCGGTGTCGCCGAGCCGCATGCGCCCGGCCGTCACGGGCGCGAGGCGCATCACGGCGAGCGCGGTGGTGGTCTTGCCCGAGCCCGATTCGCCGACCACCGCGAGTGTGCTGCCGCGGCGCACCGCGAACGAGACGCCGTCGACGGCCTGCACCACCTCGGGCGGCTTGAACCAGCCGCTGCGCGGCCGCGCAAAGTGCACCTTGAGGTCGTCGACCTGCAGCAGGGTGTCGTCGGTGCGTGCGTTCATGCGGTCTGCTCCAGCGCCTCGGCGGGCACGCCCTGCGGCGCATGCAGCCAGCAGGCCGCGCCGTGGCCCTCGCCGCCGTCCAGCGCGAACAGGGGCGGCACCTCGGTGGCGCAGCGCGCCGTGGCGTCGCGGCAGCGCGCGCGGAAGGCGCAGCCGGTGCCGAGCTCCCAGATCGACGGCACCACGCCGGGAATCTCGGCCAGCGCCGCGCGCTCTCCCGCGCGGCTGCTGCCGAGCTCGGGCAGGCAGGCGATCAGGCCGCGCGTGTACGGATGCGCCGGGGCCGAGAGCACCTGCTCGCAGCGGCCCTGCTCGATCACGCGGCCCGCATACATCACCATCACGCGGTCGGCCATCTCGGCCACCGCGCCCATGTCGTGCGTGATCAGCACGATCGCCGTGCCCTTGTCGCGCTGCAGTTCGCGCAGCAGGTCGAAGATCTGCGCCTGCACCGTCACGTCGAGCGCGGTGGTGGGCTCGTCGGCGATCAGGATGTCGG
>CBHTTS010000306.1:0-6240 GCA_966095775.1 uncultured Variovorax sp.
GTGCGCACCGCGTCCGATCCCTTCTCGCGCACGTTGAAGGCCTCGCGCCGGCTGTAGAGCTCGGGCACGGCATCGGTCAGCACCCGGGTCTCGGCGGCCGAGAAGTGGCCGGGAAAGAACAGGTAGCCGTCGCGCTCGAACTGCGCGCGTTGCTCGGGTGTCAGCTTCATGCGGTGTCTCCTTGTCGTTGGCGGGATGGGGTGGGGGCGTGCTCGCCCGACGATGCGGCGCGCTCGGCGAGCCGGCGCGCGAGCGAATCGCTCGCCTGCGCCACATGGGCCTCGCTGAGCCGCGCCGCGCGGTCGGCGTCGCCCGCGGCGCGCGCGGCCGCGCAAGCCGCGTGCTCGGCCCCGCCCGACGCGCCCCGCGGCGTCGCCGGCCGCACCCCCCCCCAGGGGCCGCGCCGGTGGCGCCAGTGCTGGCCTGCGCTCTGGCCGATCAGCGGGTTGCCCGAGGCTTCGTAGATCGCCTCGTGGAAGGCGAGGTCGGCGTCGATCATCGCCTCGACGCTGCGCCCGCGCGCGGCGCGGCGGCCGCGCTCGACGAGCTTCGGGTCGATGCGGAAGCGCTGCCCGGCCGCGAGCCGCGCGGCCAGCGCGTCGAGCGCGCCGCGCACCTGGTAGACCTTGCGCATCCAGTCGGCATCGAGCGGCGCGACCAGCACGCCGCGGCCCGGCGCGTCGTGCACGAAGCCGTCCTTCTTCAGCAACCGCAGCGCCTGCAGCACCGGCTGGCGCGAGACCGCGAGGCGCTGCGCGATGTCTTCCTGCGTGAGCCGCTCGCCGGGCGCGAGCTCGCCGCTGCAGATGGCGCCGAGCAGGGCGCGGTAGACCTGGTCGACGAGGTCGGGCGCGGCTTCGATGCTGACGAGCTGGGCGGGCATGGGCGGCTCCAAACTGAACTCTGTATACAGAGTACGGAGTTACGGGCCGGACGGTGCAGCGGGTTTTCACCGATCCGCCTGCAAGCGGACGCAACCCGCTAAGCTCGCAGTCATGCAACTTCCGACCTACGACGACGTCATCGCCGCGGCCGCGCGGCTCCGGGGCCAGGCCCACCGCACGCCCGTGCTGCGCTCCAGCACCGCCGATGCGCGCTGGGGCGCGCAGTTCTTCTTCAAGTGCGAGAACTTCCAGCGCATGGGCGCGTTCAAGTTCCGCGGCGCCTTCAATGCGCTCTCGAAGTTCGACGCCGCCCAGCGCAAGGGCGGCGTGATCGCCTTCTCGTCGGGCAACCACGCGCAGGCGGTCGCGCTGTCGGCGCGGCTCCTGTCGATGCCGGCCGTGATCGTGATGCCCGAGGACGCGCCGGCCGCGAAGATGGCCGCCACGCGCGGCTACGGCGCCGAGGTCGTGACCTACGACCGCTTCACCGAGGACCGCGAGGCGCTGACGAAGCGGCTCGCCGAAGAGCGCGGCATGACGATGATCCCGCCCTACGACCATCCCGACGTGCTCGCGGGCCAGGGCACGGCGGTGAAGGAACTGATCGAGGAGGCCGGCGCGCTCGACCAGCTGTTCGTCTGCCTCGGCGGCGGCGGCCTGCTCTCGGGCTCGGCGCTCTCGGCGCGCGCGCTCGCGCCCGCGTGCAAGGTCTACGGCGTGGAGCCCGAGGCCGGCAACGACGGCCAGCAGTCGCTGCGCGCGGGCCGTATCGTGCACATCGACACGCCGCGCACCATCGCCGACGGCGCGCAGACGCAGCACCTGGGCGAATACACCTTCGGCATCATCCGCCGCGACGTGGACGACATCTTCACCGTGAGCGACGCGCAGCTGGTCGAGGCGATGCGCTTCTTCGCCGAGCGCATGAAGATGGTGGTCGAGCCGACCGGCTGCCTCGCGTTCGCGGGCGCGATCGCGGCCGGCCGCGCGATCGAGGGACAGCGCGTGGGCGTCGTGGTCAGCGGCGGCAACGTCGACCTGTCGCGCTTCGCCGCGCTGCTCGCGCCGGCGGCAGGCTGAGACTCAGGCCCGGATGCCTTGCGCCGTGAGGTGGAGCAGGCGGTCCGCGCGCGCCGCGGCGCTCTCGGAGTGGGTCACGAGCACCAGCGAGGCGCCGTGCTCGCGCGTCTGTGCGATCAGCAGCTCCATCACCTTGGCGGCGGTGCCGGGATCGAGGTTGCCGGTGGGCTCGTCGGCGAGCAGCAGCGCGGGCCGGTGCACCAGCGCGCGCGCGATCGCCACGCGCTGAAGCTGGCCGCCCGAGAGCGTCTGCGGCAGCCGCGCGCCCATGCCCGCGAGGCCCACGGCCTCGAGCATGCGCGCGACGCGCGCCTCCTCGCGCCCGCGTCCCAGCAGCATCAGCGGCAGCGCGACGTTCTGCGCCACGTCGAGGTGCGGCAGCACGTGGAAGGCCTGGAACACGAAGCCCACGTGCCGGCGGCGCCAGAGCGCGCAGGCCTCGGCATCGAGCGCGCCGACGTCGGTGCCGTCGTGCACCACCGTGCCGCTGTCCCAGCGGTCGAGGCCGGCCATGCAGTTGAGCAGCGTCGACTTGCCCACGCCCGATTCGCCCACGATCGCGACGAACTCGCCGGGCTCGACCGCGAGCGTCACGTTCTCGAACACCGGCGTCTCGCCGTAGCGCTTGCCCAGGCCCGTGATGCGCAGCGTCATGCCTGCACCGCCTGCCGCATGCGTTCGACCGCGGCCCGCGCGGCCCCGGGGGCGTCGCAGGCGATCACCTCGCGTCCGGGCATGCTGCGCAGCCAGGTGATCTGGCGCTTGGCGAGCTGGCGCGTGGCCGCGATGCCGCGCTCGCGCAGCTCGTGCATGGCCGCGGCGTCGGGTTCCTGCGGGCCCGCGGCCTCGAGCGCATCGAACATCTCCCAGGCCTGGCGGTAGCCGACGCAGCGCATCGAGGGCAGCCCGGGCGAGAGATCGCCGCGCGCACGCAGCGCGCGCACCTCGTCGAGGAAGCCCGCGGCCAGCATGGCATCGAAGCGCTCGGCGATGCGCGCATGCAGCCAGCCGCGGTCCCCGGGTTCGAGCGAGAACAGCAGCCCGCCGTCGAGCGCGGGCACTGTCTTGTGCGCGCTCGCATGGAAGTGCGACAGCGGCCGGCCGCTGCTCTCCCAGACCTCGAGCGCGCGCTGGATGCGCTGGCTGTCCTGCGGCGCGAGGCGCGCGGCGGTGTCGGGGTCGACCTGCGCGAGCCGCGCATGCATCGCGGGCCAGCCGAGCGCGGCGGCCTCGGCGTCGATGCGCGCGCGCACCGCGGGATCGGCCGCGGGCATGGCGTCGATGCCGTCGAACAGGGCCTTGAAGTACAGCATGGTGCCGCCCACGAGCAGCGGCAGCGCGCCGCGCGCGCGGATCTCGTCGACGAGCCGCGCGGCGTCAGCGACGAAGGCCGCGGCGCTGTAGCTCTCGCGCGGATCGAGAATGTCGATCAGGTGGTGCGGCACCGCGCGGCGCTCGTCGGCGCTCGGCTTCGCGGTGCCGATGTCCATGCCGCGGTAGACCAGCGCCGAGTCGACGCTGACGATCTCCACCGGATGCTCGCGCGCGAGCGCCAGCGCGACGGCGGTCTTGCCCGAGGCGGTGGGGCCGGCGAGGGCCAGGAAGCGCGGCGCGCCGGAAGTCGGGGGAAGGGGACGCATGATGCGGCGAGCGTAGCAAAGCGCCCGCCCAGGGAAGCGGAATCGGACATCCGAACGCAGGGGATGCGGAGGTTTCGCAAGGGGGGCGCGGAAAGGAAATTCAGCTCGTCTCGCGCATCCGCCGGATGTCGCGCGAGGGCGGCGCGCCGAACAGGCGCGCGTACTCGCGGCTGAACTGCGAGGCGCTCTCGTAGCCCACGCGCAGCCCGGCCGTGCCGGCGTCGAGGCCCTGGTTCAGCATCAGCTGCCGCGCCTCCTGCAGCCGCAGCTGCTTCAGGTACTGCATCGGGCTCATGCCCGCGACCGCGCGGAAGTGCTGCCGGAAGGTCGAGGGGCTCATGTTCGCGGCGGCGGCCAGTTCGTCGGCGAGCACGGTGCGCATGAAGTTCATCTTGAGCCAGGCCATGCTCTGCGCCACCTGCTGGCTCGGCGAGCCGATCGCCACCAGGCGCTGCAGCTGCGCACCGTGCGGGCCCGCGAGCAGCCGCACCAGGATTTCCCGCTGCAGCAGCGGCGCGAGCTGCGGGATCAGCCGCGGCTCGGCGAGCAGGTCGACGAGCCGCGTGACCGCGCCGAGCAGCGTCGGATCGAGGTCGCCGAGCGACATGGCGCGGTGGCTGCCCTCCCGGGCCGGCGGCGGCAGCGCCATCTCGGCCGCGAGCTGCACGATGGCGCGCGGATCGAGCCGCAGCATCAGGCCGATGAAGGGCTCGGCGGCGCTCGCCTGGATGATGTGCGACACCACCGGCAGCTCGGCCGTGATGAGCAGCGACTGGCCCGCGGCATAGTCGAACACCTCGCTGCCGAGCGCCACGCGCTTGCGTCCGCTGACCGTGATGCCGACGCCGAAGCCGTAGATGCAATGCAGCGGCGCGGTCGCGGCGCTGCGCCGGTGCAGCGAGAGCTCCGGGATCGCCGTGAGGTAGTCGCCGTCGGCGTGCGCGGTGCGTGCGACCGCGCGCTGCAGTTCGTTCAGCACGACCGGGGAATGCTGCCGCGCCGGCTCGGCGAGTTCCATCTGGATCCTTTCGAAGTACAGGTCGCGAAAAGTCTAGCCGGCGCGTTTCGCGCGTCCTGCATTTCCGCCGCACTTTCGGTGTTTCAGGCAAGAACTCGCGCGAATCAGGCAAGCGCGCGCACGGCCTTCGGCCCACACTCCCGGGCGATGGGCCCGCGGGCATGCGCGATTGCGCCGCCGGGGACCGTCCGTCGAATCAGGCAAACCTTCCACCTACGATGAACACAGAAAAGATCGCCTCCCTCACCGCATCCCTCGCACTCGCCCTGGGCCTCGGCGCCGGGGCCGCCTGGCCGCGCCATGCCGCGGCGAGCCAGGCGCTGGCCCAGAAGTACACGTGCGTCGCCTGCCACCAGCCCGCCACCAAGGTGGTGGGTCCGTCGTGGAAGGACATCGGCGCGAAGTACGGCGACGGCAAGGGCACGGTCGCGCAGCTCGCGGCCAGCATCAAGGCCGGCAGCTCGGGCAAATGGGGCCCGATGCCGATGCCGCCGCAGCCTCAGGTGCCCGACGCCGACCTGCAGGCGCTCGCGCAATGGCTGCTCGACGGCGCCAAGTGAAGCCTTTCGGATCCATCCATCCAACCCACGGAGAAAAGAAACGATGACTGCGCTCCACGTCAATGGCCGTGAACACACGGTCGATGTCGACCCCGGTACGCCCATCCTCTGGGCGCTGCGCGACACGCTGGGCATGACCGGCACCAAGTTCGGCTGCGGCGCCGCGCTCTGCGGCGCCTGCACCGTGCACATGGACGGGCAGGCGATCCGCTCGTGCATCACGCCGATCGCCGCCGCCGAGGGCAAGAAGATCACCACGGTCGAGCGCGTGACCGACGGCAGCGACCGCGTCGGCGCGGCCGTGCATGCCGCCTGGGTGCGGCACGACGTCGCGCAGTGCGGCTACTGCCAGAGCGGGCAGATCATGAGCGCGACCGCCTTCCTGCAATCGCTGCCGCCGGGCAAGAAGCCCAGCGCCGAGGAGATCGACGCGGCCATGGCCGGCAACATCTGCCGCTGCGGCACCTACGCCCGCATCCGCGCCGCCGTGGCCGATGCGGCCAGCCAACTCGCCTGAAGGAGCCGCCATGCTGCCCCACATCGAACCCCACCAGATGCCGCGCGCGCTCCAGAGCCTGCTGGCCCGCTCGTCGAACGACGCCCCGGATGCCGAGGGCGCCGCGCTGCCGCGCCGCAGCTTCCTCAAGATCGTCGGCGCGGGCGGCCTCGCGCTCGGCGCCTTTCCGCAGCTCGCGCTCGCGCAGGCCGGCGGCGCGGCCCCGGCGGCCGGCGGCCTCAAGCCGACGCAGCAGCCCTCGGCCTTCGTGCAGATCGCCCCTGACGGCATCGTGACGGTGACCATCAACCGGCTCGAATTCGGCCAAGGCGTGCAGACCGGCCTGCCGATGATCCTGGCCGAGGAGCTCGACGCCGACTGGGCGCTGGTGCGCAGCCGCAGCGGCACCAACGATGCCGCCTATGCCGATCCGCTGTTCGGCATGCACCTGACCGGCGGATCGAACACCATCAAGAACAGCTACCTGCAGTACCGCGAGCTCGGCGCGCGCGCCCGCGCGATGCTGCTGTCGGCCGCCGCGGCGCGCTGGAAGGTCGAGCCG
>CBHTTS010000307.1:0-6204 GCA_966095775.1 uncultured Variovorax sp.
AGGAAGCGGGTCGGCGAGATGCAGACCTGGCCCGCGTTGCGGAACTTGGCGGCGCCAGCGGCCTTGGCGGCCAGGGCCACGTCGGCGTCCTCGGCCACGATCACGGGCGCATGGCCGCCGAGCTCCATCGTCACGCGCTTCATGTGCGCGCCGGCCAGCGCGGCGAGCTGCTTGCCCACGGGGGTGGAGCCGGTGAAGGTGACCTTGCGGATGACCGGGTGCGCGATCAGGTAGTTCGAGATCTCGGCCGGGTTGCCGAACACCAGCCCCACGGTGCCGGGCGGGATGCCCGCGTCGACGAAGGCGCGCAGCAGCTCGGCCGGCGAGGCGGGGGTCTCCTCGGGCGCCTTCACGAGGAAGGAGCAGCCCGTGGCCAGCGCGGCGCCGAGCTTGCGCACCACCTGGTTGATCGGGAAGTTCCACGGCGTGAACGCGGCGACCGGCCCCAGCGGCTCCTTGATCACGAGCTGCTGCGCGGCGAGGTTGCGCGAGGGCACGATGCGGCCGTAGACGCGGCGGCCTTCGTCGGCGAACCATTCGATGATGTCGGCCGCGGCCAGGGTCTCGCCCTTGGCTTCGACGAGCGGCTTGCCCTGCTCCTGCGTCAGCAGCTTGGCGATCTCGCCGGCGCGCTCGCGGATCAGGCCCGCGGCGCGGCGCATCACGGCGGCGCGCTCGTGCGCGGGGGTGTTGCGCCAGGCCTCGAAGCCGCGCTGGGCGGCGGCGAGCGCGCGGTCGAGGTCGGCGATGCTGGCATGCGCCACCTTGCCGATGGCGCGGCCCGTGGCCGGGTTCACGACGTCCAGGGTCTTGCCGCCGGTGGCATCGACCCATTCGTTGTCGATCAGCAGGCGGGTGTCGGTGTAGGTGGCGGTCATGACGAGCTTTTCCTTCGGGGACAGGGTGGTGATGAGAACGGGATGGATCGGTGGATCCGGATGCGCGATGCGGCGCCTGGGCGCGCGTGACGGCAGCGGCGGCGGCAAGCGCCGCCGCCAGGGCGTAGATTAACCCGAGTTGGCCGACCCCGCCGGCGGCCTAGAGAATCAGCAGCGCGCGGAAGTCGTTGACGTTGGTGTTCGTCGGCCCGGTCACGAACAGGTCGCCGATCGCCTCGAAGTAGCCGTAGGCGTCGTTGCGGTCGAGGTGGTCCGAGAGCTTGCGGCCCGCGGCGGCGGCGCGCGCGAGCGTGTCGGGCGTGACGAAGGCGCCGGCGTTGTCCTCGATGCCGTCGATGCCGTCGGTGTCGGCCGAGAGCGCCCAGACGCGCTCCTGGCCCATGAGCGCGCCGGCCAGCCCGAGGCAAAACTCGCCCGCCCGGCCGCCGCGGCCCTTGGCCTGGCCGGGCTGGCGCGGCCGGATCGTGACCGTGGTCTCGCCACCCGAGAGCAGCACGCAGGGCCGCGCGAAGGGCTGGGTGCGGTGCGCCACCGCGCGCGCGAGCGCGGCATGCACCTTGCCGACCTCGCGCGATTCGCCCTCGATCTCGTCGCTGAGCACGTGGGCCTCGATGCCGGCCGCGCGCGCCGCCTCGGCGGCGGCCTCGAGCGACTGCTGCGGCGTGGCGATCAGGTGCGTCTGGTGGCCCTCGAACACCGGGTCGTCGGGCTTGGGCGTCTCGAGTTCGCCGCGCTCGAGCTGCGCGCGCACCGCCGCGGGCACCTCGATGCCGTAGCGGTCGAGGATCGCGAGCGCATCGGCGCAGGTGGTGGCGTCGGGCACGGTCGGGCCGCTCGCGATCACGGCCGGGTCGTCGCCGGGCACGTCGCTGATCGTGAGCGTGACCACGCGCGCCGGCGCGCAGGCCGCGGCCAGGCGGCCGCCCTTGATGCGCGAGAGGTGCTTGCGCACGCAGTTCATCTCGCCGATGTGGGCACCACTGTCGAGCAACTGCTTGTTGATGCGCTGCTTGTCCTCGAGCGTGAGCCCTTCGGCCGGCAGCACCAGGAGCGAGGAGCCGCCGCCCGAGATCAGGCACAGCACGAGGTCGTCGGCCGTGAGCCCCTCGGTCAGCGCGAGGATGCGTTCGGCCGCGCGCTGGCCGGCCGCGTCGGGCACGGGGTGCGCCGCCTCGACGATCTCGATCCGGCTCGGCACGCCCTCGGGCCGCGGCGGGATGTGGCCGTAGCGCGTGACGACCAGCCCCGACAGCGGCGCGTCGGCCGGCCACAGCGCCTCGAGCGCCTGCACCATCGAGCCGCCGGCCTTGCCCGCACCGAGCACCAGCGTGCGGCCCCTGGGCGGCTTCGGCAGGTGCGCGCCGAGCGTGGACAGCGGCAGCGCGCGGTCCACCGCGACGCGGTAGAGGTGCTCGAGGAAGGCGCGCGGGGCTTCGCGCGGATCGGGGGCGGTGCCGGGGGAGGGGGTGGTGGCGGTCATGCTGTGCGTTGTCTCCATCGGGCGATTGTGCGGCGAACCGCGGCCCGCCCCTCTTGACCGCGGCCCTTGACGGCGGCCTGGACCGCGGTGCACGCGGCTAGTTCGTCTTCGCGCCGCCCTGGAACCAGCGGCCGACGAGCGCGCGCTCCTCGTCGGTCATGGCGGTGGCGTTGTTCATCGGCATGATCTTCGTGACCACCACCTGCTGGTAGATCGCCTGCGCATGCGCGGCCACCTGCTCGGGCGTGTCGACGCGCACGTTCTTCATCTGCACGCCCGCGCCGTGGCACATGTAGCAGCGCTGCTCGAGCACCTTCTGCACGTCCTTGAAGGCCACCGCGGGCGCGGCCGGCGCCGAGGCCGCGGGCGCGGCCGCGGGTTCGGGCTTCATCCAGACGATCGTGAGGCCGAGCACCACGATGCCGATCAGCGCATAGGGCAGCGGGTTGCGCGCGTTGCCGAGCTTGAAGCGGTGCCGCACCACGAAGAACTGCCGGATCGCCGCGCCGCCGAGCATGATCAGCAGCAGCACGATCCAGTTGTACTTGTGCGTGTAGGTGAAGCTGTAGTGGTTGCTCAGCATCGCGAACAGCACCGGCAGCGTGAAGTAGGTGTTGTGCACGCTGCGCTGCTTGCCGCGCTGGCCGTGCACCGGATCGACCGGCCGGCCCTCGCGCAGCGCCTGCACGTTCTTGCGCTGGCCCGGGATGATCCAGAAGAACACGTTGCCGCTCATGGTCGTGGCCATCATCGCGCCCACCAGCAGGAAGGCCGCGCGGCCCGCGAACCACTGGCAGGCGAGCCAGGTCGCGAAGGCGATGAAGAGCGCCACCAGCACGCCCACGATGGTGTCGCCGTGCTTGCGCCGCCCGAAGATCTGGCAGATGCCGTCGTAGACCATCCAGAACACCACGAAGAAGGCCAGCGCGACCGCGATCGCGGCGCCGGGCTGCCAGTCCATCTTCGACTTGTCGATCAGGTAGGTGCTGGCGTTCCAGAGGTAGGACATGGTGAAGAGCGCGAAGCCCGTGATCCACGTGCTGTAGCTCTCCCAGTAGGACCAGTGCAGGTGGTCGGGCAGCTTCTTGGGCGCGAGCGCGTACTTCTGCATGTTGTAGAAGCCGCCGCCGTGCACCGCCCACTGCTCGCCGCCCACGCCCTTGTCGAGCGACTCCTGGTCCTGTGGCTTCTCGAGGCTGTTGTCCAGCATCACGAAGTAGAAGGAGGCGCCGATCCAGGCGATGGCGGTGATGACGTGGACCCAGCGCAGCAGCAGGTTGGCCCAGTCGAGGTAGTAGCTTTCCATGGGGTGCTCTCTCAACCCGTCCGGCGCGGGGGATCGCCGGGCGCGGGTTTCTTCTTCAGCCTGCTCACCACTGCGGGCGCTGTAAGCAGGCAAAGTGCCGCGAACGCAGGCTCCGGTCGGGCCTCGCTCCGCTGCGGCAGGGACTTGTGGACCGAAAGTGTATACAGTTTTGATCCTTGGTGGGATGGTTTTTTGCGGACCGCGCGCCGGGAAAACCCTGCTCCCGCGGCCGCACGCCTCCTGTGCCTCAGCCGGCCGATTGCAACAACTGTGCCGCCACCGCGACAGCGATCACTTCGGGCTCCTTGCCCGTGATGCCCGGGATGCCGATCGGGCAGGTGATGCGCGCCAGTTCCTCGGGCGCGAAGCCGCGCGCCTCGAGCCGGTGGCGGAAGGTCGCCCATTTGGTCTTGCTGCCGATCAGGCCCACGTAGGGCAGGTCGCCGCGCTCGCGCAGGCGCCGCAGGCAGGCGATCACGATGTCGAGGTCCTCGGCATGGCTGAAGCTCATGATCAGCACGCGGCTGCCGGGCGCGAGCCCCGCGACCGCGTCCTGCACGGGCTCGGAATGCTCGGTTTCGACCTGCGCGGGCAGCGCCTCGGGAAAGACGCCGTCGCGGCTGTCGATCCAGCGCACGCGGAACGGCAGGCCCGCGAGCAGCCGCGCGAGCGCCGCGCCCACGTGCCCGCCGCCGAACAGCGCCACCGGCGCGAGCTGCGCGACCAGCGCCTGCTGCAGCGCGCCGGCATCGGCGGCCGTGATGCGGCGGTACGAGAGGAACACCACGCCGCCGCAGCACTGCCCGAGGCTCGGGCCGAGCGGATAGCGCACGGCGCCGTCGATGCGGCGCCGGCCCGCGAGCAGCTCGCGCGCTTCCTGCATCGCCTGGAACTCGAGCTGCCCGCCGCCGATCGTGCCCGTGAGCCCGTCGGCCCAGACCGCCATCCAGGTGCCCGCCTCGCGCGGCGCCGAGCCCTGCGTGGATTCGACGCGCACGAGCACCGCGTCTTCGGCGCGCAGGCGGTTCAGCAGCTGGTCGAGCGCAGCATTCATGGGCGATACCTTCGGTTGCGGCCGCCGCCGGAAGTCACGGTATAAACCCGGCGATGACCACGACCCGCCAGCTTACGCCGCGCCGCCTCGCCTGGGCCGCCACCCTTCTTTCCGCCCTCTGGCTCGCGGGCTGCGGCTCCACGGGCTCGGTGCCCGGCCAGTTGAGCGGCGCAAGCACCGCGCAGGGCAGCGGTCCCGCGCCGCGGGCCTCGAACGCCACCAGCGCGCGCGACTACCGGCGCGACGCGGCGCGCCACATCTACGACAGCAACGCCTCGCGCATCTACCAGGGCCAGCTGCCGCCCCTGCTCTACGCGGTCGGCACGCTGCAGGTGAACCTCGACGCGGGCGGCAAGGTGGTGTCGATGCACTGGCTGCGCGCGCCCAAGCATGCGCCCGAGGTCATCGCCGAGATCGAGCGCGCGGTGCTGCGCGCCGCGCCCTTCCCGCCCGCGCGGCGCCTCGGCGCGGTCACCTGGACCGACACCTGGCTGTGGGACAGGAGCGGGCGCTTCCAGCTCGACACCCTGACCGAAGGGCAGCAGCAAGGCGACTGATCCGGTTCAGGAGCCGCGGTACGTGGAATAGCTCCACGGACTCACGAGCAGCGGCACATGGTAGTGCTGGTCGGCATGGGCCACGCCGAAGTCCAGCGACACCTTGTCGAGGAAGTTCGGCTCGGGCAACTGCACGCCGCGCGCCTTGAAGTATCCGGCCACGTCGAACACCAGCCGGTAGGTGCCGACCTTGAGCGACTGGTTGTCGTAGAGCGGGCCGTCGCTGCGGCCGTCCGAATTCAGCGTGAAGCGCTTCACCAGCGTCGCGGCATCGCCGGCGGTGGTGTACAGCGCCACCTCCATGCCGGCCGCGGGGCCGCCGTGCATCGTGTCCAGTACGTGGGTGCTCAGGCCCATGGGGGCTCCTCGAAAAAGGCTGCGGGAAATTCCGGTGGACAAAAGTGTATACAGTTAATGGCTTTGGGTCTATCATGAAAACATGGAGTCCTCCACCACCCGTTCCATCGTCAATGCGCTGACGAAGGCGATCGTCGAGCATCGGCTGCAGCCCGGCACCAAGCTGGCCGAGCAGAAGCTCGCCGACCACTTCGGCGTGTCGCGCACGCTGGTGCGCCAGGCGCTGTTCCAGCTGTCGCAGAACAAGCTGATCCGGCTCGAGCCCGCGCGCGGCGCCTTCGTGGCCGCGCCCGCGGTCGACGAGGCGCGCCAGGTCTTCAAGGTGCGGCGCATGCTCGAGGCCGAGATGACGCGCGAGTTCGTGCGCACGGTCACGCCCGCGAAGATCAAGGCGCTCAAGGAGCACGTGGCGCTCGAGAAGTCGGCCGTCTCGGGCGAGGACGTCTCGGGCCGCAACGAGCTGCTCGGCGACTTCCACGTGCGCATGGCCGAGCTCATGGGCAACCAGGTGCTGGCGCAGATCCTCGGCGAGCTGATCTCGCGCTGCGCGC
>CBHTTS010000308.1:0-6143 GCA_966095775.1 uncultured Variovorax sp.
GTTCTACGGCGGCCTGGTGCGCAGCAAGAACATGCTGTCGGTGCTGATGCAGGTGATGGTCACCTTCTCGCTGATCGTGGTGCTGTGGCTGATCTACGGCTACAGCCTCGCGTTCACCGAGGGCAATGCCTTCATCGGCGGCTTCGACCGGCTCTTCATGAAGGGCGTGTTCGACCCGGCCACCGGCGTGTTCGCGCCCGGCGCGACCTTCAGCAAGGGCGTCTACATCCCCGAGCTGCTGTTCGCCGCCTTCCAGGCCACCTTCGCGGGCATCACCTGCTGCCTGATCGTGGGCGCCTTCGCGGAGCGCGCCAAGTTCTCGGCCGTGCTGCTGTTCATGGTGATCTGGTTCACCTTCAGCTACACCCCGATCGCCCACATGGTCTGGTTCTGGCTCGGCCCCGATGCCTACACCGCCGCCAACGTGGTGGATGCCAACAACGCCAAGGCCGGCCTGATCTGGCAGTGGGGCGCGCTCGACTTCGCGGGCGGCACCGTGGTGCACATCAACGCCGCCGTCGCGGGCCTGGTCGGCGCCTTCGTGATCGGCAAGCGCGTCGGCTACGGCAAGGAAGCCTTCACGCCGCACTCGCTCACGCTCACCATGGTCGGCGCCTCGCTGCTGTGGGTCGGCTGGTTCGGCTTCAACGCGGGTTCGGCCCTCGAGGCCGGCACCAGCGCCGTGCTCGCCTTCATGAACACCTTCACCGCCACCTCGGCCGCGGTGCTCGCATGGTGCATCGGTGAAGCGCTGATGCGCGGCAAGGCCTCGATGCTCGGCGCCGCCTCGGGCGCCGTCGCCGGCCTCGTCGCCATCACCCCGGCCGCCGGCAACGTCGGCCTGATGGGCGCGGTCGTGATCGGCTTCGTCGCCGGCTTCGCCTGCCTCTGGGGCGTCAACGGCCTCAAGCGCATGCTCGGCGCGGACGACTCGCTCGACGTGTTCGGCGTGCACGGCGTCGGCGGCATCGTGGGCGCGCTGCTCACCGGCGTGTTCAACACGCAGGCGCTCGGCGGCCCCGGCCTCGTGGGCGACTGGGTCACGGCCAGCGTCGTGTCGAACGGCATCGGCGCCCAGGTCTGGATCCAGCTCAAGGGCGTGCTGCTGACCATCGTCTGGTCGGGCGTGGTCTCGTTCATCGCCTACAAGATCGCCGACCTCACGATCGGCCTGCGTGTCTCGGAAGAGGAAGAGCGCGAAGGCCTCGACATCTCGTCGCACGGCGAGACCGCATACAACAGGTAACCCCCAGCAGCGCGCAGGCCCTGCGCGCTGCCCGAGGACCTCGAAGAACAATAACAAGTACACAACTACCGGATTCAGCAAGGTCTCCTTTGGATGTTCGGCCCGCGAGCGCTTCGGCGTCAGCGGGCATTTTTTTGTCTGCGGGGCCCGGGTGCACAATCGCCGGACCATGTGGACCACCCTCGAAGACAGCCTCTGCGAACTCGGTGAATCGCCGTTCTGGCATCCCGCGGAACGCGCGCTCTACTGGCTCGACATCCCCGGCCGCGCGGTGCTGCGCACGCGCGGCGAGATCGGCACGCCCGCGGCGCGGGTCGAACGCTGGGCCCTGCCGACCGAGGCCGGCTGCATGGCGCCGGCCCGGCGCGGCGGCCTCGTGATCGCGCTGCGCGACGGCATCTACCGCGCGCGCGAATGGGGCGGCGAGCTCGCGGCGATCGCGCGCGTCGACCACGACGTGCGCACCATGCGCTTCAACGACGGCAAGTGCGATGCCGCGGGCCGCTTCTGGGCCGGCACGCTCAACGAGGCCAAGGACCGCCCGAGCGCCGCGCTCTACTGCCTCGACGCGCGCCCCGGGGTGCCGGGGGCGCCGCGGCTCGCGCGCATGGCCGGCGAGGCGACCACGGCCAACGGCCTGGGCTTCGCGCCCGACGGCCGCACCGTCTACTGGGCCGACACGGCCGCGCACCGCGTGCGCGCCTGGGACTGGGACGCCGCGGCCAACACCCTGTCGCAGCCGCGCGTGTTCCGTCAGTTCGACCCCAAGCCCGACGGCTGGACGCCGGACGGCCCGGCGCACTACGACGGCCGGCCCGACGGCGCCACGGTCGACGCCGAAGGCCACTACTGGGTCGCGATGTTCGAGGGCGCGCAACTGCTGCGCTTCACGCCCTCGGGCGAGATGGCCGCGGCGGTGCCGGTGCCGGTCCGCTGCCCGACCATGCCCTGCTTCGGCGGCGACGACCTGAGGACGCTGTTCGTCACCACGGCGCGCAAGGGGCGGCCCGCCGCCGAGCTCGCCGCGCAGCCCGCCGCGGGCCACGTGATCTCGATGCGCGTGGCGACGCCGGGCCTGCCGGTGGCGTTCTTCGACGACTGAGCCATGGCCCTGCAGCACATCCCGCCGATCCAGTGCCTGCTGACCTTCGAGGCCGTGGCACGGCTGCGCCACGCGGGCCGCGCGGCGGACGAGCTCTGCGTCACGCCCAGCGCGGTGAGCCACCGCATCCGCCAGCTCGAATCGCATGTGGGCTTCAAGCTCTTCGGACGCGGCGACTTCAGCCTCACGGCCGACGGCGCGGCCTATCTCGCGAACGTGCGCACCGGGCTCGCGGCGCTGCAGGCCACGCCGCAGGGCGGCGCGCGCCAGCAGCCGCGGCTGCGGCTCGCGGTCACGCCCACCTTCAGCCGCCAGTTCCTGATGCCGCGGCTCGAGCTGTTCCGCAACATCTATCCCGACGTCGAGCTGGTGCTGCAGGTCTCGATCCCGCTGCTCGACGTGACGGCCGAGCCGGCCGACCTCGAGGTGCGCTACGGCAGCGGCAGCTACGCCGACTGCGAGCACCGGCTGCTGCTCGACGAAGAGGTGGTGCCGGCCTGCAGCCCGAGCTACCTCAACGAGTTCGGCCCCTTCGACGGCTTCCGCACCGCGGCCGAGATCGCCAACGCGCGGCTGATCCGCAGCCCGCTCGAGCCCTGGGGCACCTGGTTCGCGCACTGCGGCATCGACCAGCCCGAGCCGCACCTGGGCTCGCAGTTCAACGACCTCGGCCTGGTCTACGACGCGGCCGCGAGCGGCTTCGGCGTGGCGCTGGTGCGGCAGAAGCTCGGCGCGGCCTGGTTCGAGTCGGGGCGGCTGGTGCCGCTGTCGGACCGCCCGGTGCGCTCGCCGCACCGCCACACGCTGTGCTGGCAGCCCGGCACGCTCGAGCGCTGGGAGTGCGCGGCCTTCGCCGACTGGCTGGCCCAGAGCCTGCGCTGAAACCCCGGCCGCCGGGCGGCGCGGCCAAGTTCTCTCAAGTCGGGCGCGAAAAAGCTTCAACCCGGCGGCGCCGCAATTGCGTAGAGTGCGCGCACCACGAGACAAAAACCATGAATGCGCCGCTTTCCGCCTCGCAGCACGACGCGCTGCAGAAGTCCGAACGCCAGTCGCAGGTCGTGCACGCGCTGCAGCCCCACCTGCCCGCGCATGCGCTGATCTGGCACGACGAGGACACCACGCCCTACGAATGCGACGGCCTCACGGCCTACCGCCAGCGCCCGCTGGTGGTCGCGCTGCCCGAGACCGAAGCGCAGGTCGCGGCCGTGCTCAAGACCTGCCACGCGCTCGGCGTGCCCGTGGTCGCGCGCGGCGCGGGCACGGGCCTGTCGGGCGGCGCGATGCCGCATGCGATGGGCGTGACGCTCTCTCTCGCCAAGTTCAACCGCATCCTGAAGATCGACCCGGTGAGCCGCACGGCGGTCGTGCAGTGCGGCGTGCGCAATCTCGCGATCAGCGAGGCGGCCGCGCCCTTCAACCTCTACTACGCGCCCGATCCCTCGAGCCAGATCGCCTGCTCGATCGGCGGCAATGTGGCCGAGAACTCGGGCGGCGTGCACTGCCTCAAGTACGGGCTCACGCTGCACAACGTGCTGCGCGTGCGCGGCTTCACGGCCGAGGGCGAGCCGGTCGAGTTCGGCGGCGAGGCGCTCGATGCGCCGGGCCTGGACCTGCTCGCGCTGGTCATCGGCAGCGAGGGCATGCTCGCGGTCACGACCGAGGTCACGGTCAGGCTGGTGCCCAAGCCGCAGCTCGCGCGCTGCATCATGGCGAGCTTCGACGACGTCCGAAAGGCCGGCGACGCGGTGGCCGCGGTGATCGCGGCCGGCATCATCCCCGCGGGGCTCGAGATGATGGACAAGCCCATGACCGCCGCGGTCGAGGACTTCGTGCACGCGGGCTACGACCTCGACGCCGCCGCGATCCTGCTGTGCGAATCCGACGGCACGCCCGAGGAGGTCGAGGAGGAGATCGGCCGCATGACCGCGGTGCTGCGCGCCTCGGGCGCGACCGCGATCGCCGTCAGCGCGAGCGAGGAGGAGCGCATGCGCTTCTGGAGCGGGCGCAAGAACGCCTTCCCGGCCTCGGGCCGCATCAGCCCCGACTACATGTGCCTCGACTCCACGATCCCGCGCAAGCGGCTCGCGGACATCCTGCTTGCGATCCAGGCGATGGAGAAGAAGTACGGCCTGCGCTGCTGCAACGTGTTCCACGCGGGCGACGGCAACCTGCATCCGCTGGTGCTCTTCGACGCCAACGACCCCGACGAGCTGCACCGCTGCGAGCTGTTCGGCGCCGACATCCTGGAGACCAGCGTCGCGATGGGCGGCACCGTCTCGGGCGAGCACGGCGTGGGCGTGGAGAAGCTCAACAGCATGTGCGTGCAGTTCACCGCGGCCGAGAACGAGCAGATGTTCGGCGTGAAGCGCGCCTTCGACCCCCAGGGCATGCTCAACCCCGGCAAGGTGATTCCCACGCTGCAGCGCTGCGCCGAGTACGGCAAGCAGGTGGTGCGCGGCGGCAGGCTGCCGCATGCGGATCTGCCGAGGTTCTGACGGCGATGGCAAACAGCAACGACAGCGCACTTCAGCGGACCGTCGAGCGCATCCGCGCGGCCGCCGCCGACGCCACGCCCCTCAGCATCCGCGGCGGCGGCACCAAGGACTTCTATGGCGAGGCGCCGCAGGGCGAGCCGCTCGACACGCGAGCGCTCGCCGGCATCACGAGCTACGAGCCGAGCGAGCTGGTCGTGACCGCGCGCGCGGGCACGCCGCTGGCCGAGTTCGAAGCGGCGCTTGCGGAAAAGGGCCAGTGCCTGCCCTTCGAGCCGCCATGCTTCGGCAGCGGCGGCACCGTGGGCGGCATGGTCGCCGCGGGCCTCGGCGGACCGGCGCGCGCCAGCGTCGGCTCGGTGCGCGACTACGTGCTCGGCGCCACCCTGGTCAACGGGCGCGGCGAGGTGCTGGGCTTCGGCGGCCAGGTGATGAAGAACGTCGCGGGCTACGACGTCTCGCGCGTGCTCGCCGGTTCGCTCGGCACGCTCGGCGTGATCGCGGAGGTCAGCCTCAAGGTGCTGCCCGTGCCGCCCGCCGAGGCCACGCTCGAGTTCGCGTGCAGCCAGGCCGATGCGCTGCGGCTGCTCAACGAATGGGGCGGCCGGCCGCTGCCGCTGAACGCCAGCTGCTGGTCCGAAGACGCCGGCGCGGGCGTGCTCCGCCTGCGGCTGCGCGGTGCCGTGGCGGCGGTGGAAGCCGCGTGCGAGCACCTGGGCGGCGAGCGCAGGGACGACGTGCGCGCCGCTGCCGACTGGCGATCGCTGCGCGACCAGCGGCTGCCGTGGTTCGCCATCGGCGGGGGCTCCGATGCGCTCTGGCGCGTGTCGGTGCCGCAGACCGCGCCCTTGCTCGCGATCGATGGCGCCGCGCCGCTGATCGAATGGCACGGGGGTCAGCGCTGGTACAAGGCGCCGGCATCGCAGGCCGCGCGCATCCGCGAGGTGGCCCGCGCGGCGGGCGGACATGCCACGCTGTTCCGCCTGCCGGGCCCGGGCGCGCAGGCCGGCGTGCCGCGCTTCGACGCGCTGAGCGCGCCCGTCGAACGGATCCAGCGCGCGCTGATGCGCGAGTTCGATCCGCACGGCGTCTTCCATCGCGGCCGCCTGCTGCCTGCGAATTGAGAACAAGAACAGCGACATGCAAACCCAGCTCGCCCCCGAATTCCAAGGCACCGACGAAGGCCGCGAGGCCGAAGCCATCCTGCGCAAGTGCGTGCACTGCGGCTTCTGTACCGCCACCTGCCCCACCTACCAGCTGCTCGGCGACGAGCTCGACGGCCCGCGCGGCCGCATCTACCTGA
>CBHTTS010000309.1:0-6095 GCA_966095775.1 uncultured Variovorax sp.
TCGGCGTGATGCCCAACGAGCACACCAACGTGATCGGCCTGTCGAAGTACGCGCGCCTGGCGGAATGGGTCATGGGGCGCCCGCAGATCCAGGAGGAGGCGGTGGTGCAGCTGGCCGACCTGATCCAGGAGAAGACCCAGCCCGACGGCCTCGCGCTCGTGATGGAAGCCGAGCACTTCTGCATGGCCTGGCGCGGCGTGAAGGAGATGGACAGCAAGATGATCAATTCCGTCATGCGCGGCGTGTTCCTCAAGGACCCGAGCCTGCGCCGCGAATTCCTGTCGCTGCTGCCGAGGAAGAACTGAGATGCTGGTTCGACTTCTCTACGCAAGCCGCGCCGTCGACACCAGCCCCGAGGCGATCGAGGCGATCCTCGCGCAGTCCCGCACGCACAACACGGCCTGCGGCATCACGGGCATCCTCTGCTACGGCGCCGGCACCTTCCTGCAGGCGATCGAGGGCGGCCGGATGGCGATCAGCGAGCTGTACGGCCACATCCAGCGCGATCCGCGCCACAAGGACGTGGTGCTGCTGCACTACGAGGAGATCTCCGAGCGCCGCTTCGGCGGCTGGACCATGGGGCAGGTCAACCTCTCGAAGCTCAACGCCTCGACCCTGCTCAAGTACTCCGAAAAGCCCGAGCTCAACCCCTATGCGGTCTCGGGCAAGGTCTCGCTGGCACTGCTCGAGGAGCTGATGGCGACCGCGGCCATCGTGGGCCGCCACTGATCCGCCGGGAGTGCCGCTCTCCGCCTTCGCGCTGATCCTGCTCGCGGGCGTCATCCACGCCAGCTGGAACATCGCCGCCAAGAAGGCCAACGGCGACGCGCGCTTCGCGTTCCAGAGCGGCGCCTTCATGGCGCTGCTGTGGGCGCCCGTGGGCCTGGTGCTGGGCTGGCGCGTGGTGCCCGGCTGGGGCCTGCGCGAGTGGGGCTTCGTCGCGCTCAGCGGCGTGCTGCACGTCTTCTACTACGTCGTGCTGCTGCGCGGCTACCGCAAGTCCGACCTCACGGTGGTCTATCCGCTCGCGCGCGGATCGGGGCCGCTGCTGTCCTCGCTGGTCGCGATCCTGTTCCTCGGCGAGCGGATCAGCCTCACGGGGCTCGCGGGCATCGCGGGCGTGGTGCTCGGCGTCTTCCTCGTGGCGGGCGGGCCGCGGCTGTGGCGCCGCCAGCATGATCCCGCGCAGCGGCTGCGCGTGCAGAAGGGGCTGCGCTACGGATTCCTGACCGGCGCCTTCATCGCGGCCTACACGGTGGCCGACAGCTATGCGGTGAAATTCCTCGCGATGTCGCCGATCCTGCTCGACTACTTCAGCAACTTCGTGCGCCTGCTGCTGCTCGCGCCCGCGGCGCTGCACGACCGCGCGGCCACCGTGCGCATGTGGCGCGCGCAATGGAAGTACGCGCTGCTGGTGGCGGCGATCAGCCCGGTCTCCTACGTGCTCGTGCTCTATGCGGTGCAGCAGGCGCCGATCTCGCACGTCGCGCCGGCGCGCGAGGTCTCGATGCTGTTCGCGGCGCTGATCGGCGGCCATCTGCTGCGCGAGGGCGACCGCCTGCTGCGCCTGCTCGGCGCGGCCTTCATCGCAGCCGGCGTGGTGGCGCTGGCGCTGGGCTGAGGCGGGCCGCGATGCTGCTGTTCGGATGCGATTTCTCGTGCGCGCCGACGACGCGCAAGCCGATCGTCGTGGCCTCGGGCGCGGCGGGCCGTGCCGGCACCCTGGTGCTGGGCGGGCTGCGGCGCTTCGACACGCTCGCGGCCTGGGCCGAATGGCTGTGCACCGAGCCGGCGTGGATCGGCGGCTTCGATTTTCCGTTCGGCCTGCCGCGCGAGCTCGTCGAGCATCTGGGCTGGCCGCGCGAATGGGAGGCGCTGATGCGCCACTACGCCGGCCTGAGCCGCGCCGAGATCCGCGCCACCTTCTCGGCCTTCTGCGCGGGCCGGCCGGTGGGCGGCAAGTTCGCGCACCGCGCGACCGATGCGCCTGCGGGCTCGAGCACCTCGATGAAATGGGTGAACCCGCCCGTGGCCTTCATGCTCCATGCCGGCGTGCCGCCGCTGCTCGCCGCGGGCGCGCACCTGCCGGGCCTGAACAGCGGGCGCCGACCGGAGCGGGTCGCGCTCGAAGCCTACCCGGGGCTGCTCGCGCGCGAGCTGATCGGGCGGCGCAGCTACAAGAGCGACGAGGCCGCGAAGCAGACGCCCGAGCGGCGCGCGGCGCGCGCCGAGCTGCTGGCCGCGCTCGAGGCCGGCCGGTCGCGGCTGGGCCTGAGGCTGGCGCTCGACGCCGGCCAGCGTGCCGCGCTGCTCGACGACGCGCGCGGCGACCACCTCGACGCGGTGCTGTGCCTGGTGCAGGCGGCCTGGAGCGCGGCGCGCGCCTCGACGCCCGGCCCGGGCTGGGGGCTGCCCGAGCGCTTTGACCCGATCGAGGGCTGGATCGTCACCGCCTGAACTTGCTTGTCCTACAGCGTTTCGCGCCCCCGGCCATTCCGGCGCGAGCCCTCCGCCAGCTAGATTGAGGTGCGGTCCCCGGGGCCGCGTCACTGTTTTCCGCTCCTTGCGAGCGACTGGAGGATTTCGAATGGACAAGACCCCTCGCCCGATCCCTGCCATGCGCTTCCCGCGCGCATGGGGCTGCCTGCTGCTGGCCGGCGCCGCGCTGACGCTCGCCGGCTGCGACGACGGCGACAACCGCACCGCGGGCCAGAAGCTCGACAGCGCGATCGCCAAGACCGAGCAGGCGGCCGACACGGCCGCCGCCAAGACCGCCGATGCGCTGAAAGACGCCAAGGCCAGGATCGACGCCTCGGGCGTCACCGCCGAGGTCAAGGACGCCGCCAAGGAGGCCGGCACGGCCGTGAGCGCGACGGTGGACGATGCCGCGATCACCGCCTCCGTGTCCGCGGGGCTCGCCAAGGACCCGGAGCTCAGCGCGATCAAGATCGACGTCGACACCAAGGCCGGCGTGGTGAGCCTCAAGGGTCCGGCGCCCACGGCCGCGGCCAAGGTGCGCGCCGAGGAGATCGCCAAGGGCGTGCAGGGCGTGAGCTCGGTCAACAACCTGCTCGAGGTCAGGGGCTGAGGCGGGCCGCAGCCGCCACGAAAAAGCCCGGGGCGACCCGGGCTTTTTTGTGCGTGGAGGCAGGCCGGCTCAGTGGCCGAGCCAGTCCTTGAGCTCGTCGGCGTGCTCCTCCTCGTCGGAGAGGATGTCCTCGAGCATGCGCCGCGTGGTCGGGTCCTTGTCGCCGATCAGGTTGATCATCTGGCGGTAGGTCTCGACCGCGATGCGCTCGGCCACCAGGTTGGCGCGCACCATCGACTGCAGGTCGGTGGACTCGTCGTAGCTCGCATGGCTGCGGTCGAGCAGGTGCGAGGGCGCGAAATCGGGTTCGCCGCCGAGCTGCACGATGCGCTCGGCGATGCGGTCGGCATGCGCCGACTCCTCGTTCGCATGCACGAGGAACTCCTCGGCGATCGCGGGCGAGGCCACGCCGTTGGCGGTGAAGTAGTGGCGCTTGTAGCGCAGCACGCACACCAGCTCGGTCGCGAGCGCGTCGTTCAGCAGCTTGACGACGTCGTCGCGCCACGGGCCGTAGCTCGGCGTGACGGCGCCTTCGTCGAGGCTCTTGGCCGCGGCGCCGATCGCCTGTTCGTCGAGTACGAGGCGCTCGTGGCCGGCCGGATTCCCGGCCTGGGAAGCTTGGACATTCATCGAGGATCCTTTCGTGGGCTTGTGTTTTTCTGCTGCATCAACGTGTTGACGACGTCAGCCACGTCGGAGGTCTTGAGCACCGCCGCCAGCACCGCCGTGAACGACAGCAGCCGCCAGGGCTTGAGGAGCACGAGCGCCGCGCCGGTGGCCGCGGCGATCGCCATGAGCTTCGCGGGCTCCTTGCGCGCATAGCGTTCGAGCAGCGGCCGCGCGAGCTGGCCCGCCGCGTGGGCGGGATGGCGGCGCCACCAGCGCTCGGTCATGCTGCGCGCCATCGATAGCCAGGGCATGGCGCCGCCGTGGGCGGCCCGGTCCTGCGGCGCGTCGCCGCCGAGGGCTTCGAGGCCGTCGTCGGCGTAGGCGCCGCCGCCGAAGTCGCGGTGCGCCTCGGGCTCGGGCGCCTTGCCGCCGTGCAGCTGCCGGACCAGCGCACGGCGCGAGAGCGCGAGCCGCTCCTGCGGCGTGAGGGTGCTGCGTTCAATGCCGTTCATCGCGGGCTCCTGCCTCGTGCAATGCCCGCAGGTCGGCATCGACCTGGGCGCGCAGATCGTCGAATCCATGGCCGGGGAAGGGCCGCGTCGCGATCCAGGTGCAGATGCCGGCCACCGCCAGCGCGACGCCCGGGACCGCGATCAGCACCCAGTGGAAGCTGCCGTGCAGCACGCCCATCAGCACGGCCACGCCGATGAGGCCGAGCGCCAGCATCGCGCTCGCGGCCGCGAACACGCCCGCGAGCATGCGCGCGAGCAGGCTCCGGCCGGCTTCGGCGGCTTCCTGCCGCACCAGCGCCGCGTAGTTGGCGGCATGGTCGGCGATCAACTCCGGATGCCCGAGCGCCGTGGAGAAAATCGGATGGAGCATGGTGCGCGGGGTCCGTGCGATCGCGTGCCGGCGGCTCAGTAGTCGTCGCGGCGGCTGCGGCTCGCGAGCACGATCAGCGCGGTGATCGCGGCGCCGGCGGCGGCGGCGATCAGCACCGAGCGCACGGGCTGGTCGGAGATGTAGCGGCCGGTCATGTCGGCGGCCTGCTCGAGGCGGCGCTGCGCACGCGCGCTCGTGCTCGAGGCGGCGTCGAGGCCGCGCTGCACCGCCTGCTGCACGCGCGCGGCCAGTTGCTCGACCCCGGGCTCCACATCGCGGCGCAGCTCGCGGACCTTCTCGCCGGCCGCATTCACCGCGTTCTGAGCATAGGCCTTGGTCGTCTCGACCGCTTCGTTGGCGGTCTGGCGTGCGTCGTCGGCGAGTTGCGATGGGGTCTTGGTCGTGTTCATGGGAGTTTCCTTTCCGGAGAGATGAAATGCGGGGGAGCCTGTGGATCGTACCTACGCTACTTGCGTCGTAGCAAGCCGGCCAGGAAGCTGGCGATCGCAAGGACCGCAAAGATCACGAAAAGGATCTTGGCGATTCCCACGGCGCTGGCCGCGATGCCGCCGAAGCCGAGCACGGCGGCGATCAGCGCGATGACCAGAAACACCACTGCGTAATACAACATGTGGACTCCTTCGATCGAGACTTCGCTCGTTGTTGGGAAGTACCGCGCCGCCCTTCGTGCGGAAGGGGATGCGCAGCATGGTCCAACCTTAAGCGGCGCCCCGACAGGGGACTGTCAGCGTCGGGGCGCGGGGTGCGTAGGAGACGGCCGAGTTCCCCCGGCGGCGGGCCTCAGCGCACGTTGAGCATCGGCAGCATCGCGCTCACGCGCGTGCCGCGTCCGGGTGTGGAGGCGATGGTGAGCTTGCCGCGCGCCGCCTCGACGCGGTGGCGCATGCCTGCGAGTCCGTGCGTGGAGGCGCGGATGCGCTGGGGGTCGAAGCCCTTGCCGTTGTCGGCCACTTCCACCACCGCATGGTTGCCGTAGTTCTTGAGCACGATGGTCGCCTCGGTGGCTTCGGCGTACTTGCTGATGTTGGTCAGGCTCTCCTGCACCATGCGGTAGATCGTGAGCTGGCGCGATTCGTCCATGGTCACGGGCTCGAGCGCCATCTGCACCGGGATGCCCGAGCGCTCGGAGAACTCGCGCCCGAGGATCTCGAGCGAGGCCACCAGCCCGAGGTTCGAGAGCGACGAGGGCCGCAGGTCCTCGATGATGCGGCGCTTGAGTGCGATGCCGCTGTTGAGGAGCTCGGTCAGGTGCTGCAGCCGCTGCGTCGCGTCGGGCGTGTCGAGCAGCCGCGACTTGAGCCGGGCCACGTCGAGCTTGGCGGCGGTCAGCAAGGAGCCGAGCTCGTCGTGCAGCTCCCGCGCCAGGTAGCCGCGCTCGGTCTCGCGCACGTCCTGCAGGTGGGTGGCGAGCTCGGCGAGCGAAGCGGTGCGCTCGCGCACCTCGTCCTCGAGCGCGTTGCGCTCGCGCTGCAGCGCCTCCTGCTGGCGCTCGCCG
>CBHTTS010000310.1:0-6032 GCA_966095775.1 uncultured Variovorax sp.
CGGCTCGCGCCGCTCGGCCCCGAAGAATTGCGCGCCGCGAACGAGGCGCGGGAAGCACTGGCGGAGGCGGCATCCACTGGCAACGGAAGCTGACTCCCTCCATCGGCCTGACCGCCGGGGAGCGACCAGAAGAGAAGACGACGGGCGATCACCAACGAGGAAGAAAACATGAGCATTTATGTCATCGACGACCACCCCCTGATGCGCGACGCGATCGTGATGGTGCTGCGACGCCTCCGGCCGGCCGAGAACATCGTTGAGCTCGACCGGCTCGACAAGCTCGCCGGCTCGGTCCAGCAGCGCGGTGCGCCCACGCTCTTCTGCCTCGACCTGAAGCTGCCGGACACCAACGGCGTCTCCGGCGTGGTGGCGGTCAAGCAGGTCTACCCGAACGTGCCGATCGCCGTCTACTCGGCGGCGCCGGCGGCCGACATGGAGGACGCCTGCATCGAGGCCGGCGCCGACACCTACATCGAGAAGTCGGCCAGCTCGGCCGAGCTCGCGGCCGCGCTGCGCGGGCTGCTGATGGCCGGCTCCGAGGAGGCCGACGAGCCCGCGCTGGCGAGCAACAGCAAGCTCTCGAAGCGCCAGACCCAGCTGATCGCGATGCTCGACAAGGGCATGAGCAACCGCGACATCGCGACCGACCTCGAGATCAGCGAGCACACGGTCAAGGTGCACCTCTGGCGCCTGTTCCGTCGCCTCGGCGTGAAGAGCCGCACCCAGGCGCTGCACTACGCGCGCACCAACGGCCTGTTGTCCTCGGGCAACTGAGGGCGGGACCAAAAAAAAACCGCGCGACGGCGCGGTTTTTTTTCGCTCCGGCTTCTCGTCAGCCGCCGCCCGAGGCGCTCACGCGCGCCTGCGCCACCGCCTCGTCGGCGTCGTGCAGCGCGACCCGGAACACGCTGCCGCTGCCCAGGCGCGAGCGCACGCTGACCGGATGGCCCAGCACGTGCGAGAGCCGCGCCACGATCGCCAGGCCCAGGCCGAAGCCGTCCGAGGTGCCCGCGTGGTCGGCCACCTTGTAGAACTCGAGGAACACGTCGCGCAGGTTCTCGGGCGCGATGCCGATGCCCGTGTCCCAGACCTCGATGCGCAGCCCATCGCGCGACTGCCGCGAGGCCAGCAGCACGCCGCCGTGGGTGGTGTACTTGATCGCGTTCGCGAGCAGGTTGCCGATCATGCGGCGCACTCGGATCGGATCGGTCAGGAAGCTGCCCTCGGTCACGTGGACCCGGAAGTCGAGCCCCCGGCTCTCGGCCACGGGACGGTACTGCAGCTCGAGGTCGTGCAGCAGCTCGGCCACGTCCACCCGCTCGATGTGCAGCCGCACCTGGCCCGAATCGATGCGCGCCAGGTCGAACATCGAGTCGAACAGCGCATTGACCGCATGCGTCGCGCGCACGATCTTGGGCGCGAGCTCGAGCACCAGCTCGGGCTCGTTGCGCAGCCAGTCGGCGTACAGCGACAGCGCGAGCACCGGCTGGCGCATGTCGTGCGCGGCGCTCGCGAGGAAGCGGTTCTTCATCGCCACCGCCGCGACCGCCGCCTGGCGCTGCTGCGTCAGCGACTTGATCAGGATGTGGTTGTGGAACAGCAGCTCGAGGCTGTTGCGCGCCGTCTCGTGGATGTGCCGGCCCGCGCGCAGCAGAAGGAACCAGTGCAGGATCGGCAAGATCGGCATCAGGTAGCCGTACTGGAAATGCGGGTTCTCGATGTTGATGCTCACGAGCCGGATCAGCACCGCGCCGAGCATCGTGATGAACAGCGTGTTCACGTAGCGCTTGAGCAGCGGCGGATGCAGCGCGAGCCCGTTGAGCGGAAAGGTGCCGACGCCGGCCACGATGAGCCAGCTCATGAACTGGTTGACCTGGGGCGTGCGCTCGAAGAACAGCAGCACCGACAGGCCCCAGACGATCGCGCTGGTGCTCCAGACGAAGCCGTAGCGCTCGGTGAACTGCAGCTGCGCCGCCGCGCTGCGCCCCGCATAGCGCACCGCATAGACCCGCGCACCCCAGGCGCGGCATGCGGTCGCGACCAGGCCGGCGGCGAGCCAGGTCAGCAATTCCCAGCGCGGCAGGTAGCTCCAGTTCAGCCCGACCATCGCGGGCATCAGCGCGGCCGACACGAGGTAGGAGCCGCGCGCGGAACGCATCAGGCTGCGGATCAGTTCGCCGCGCACCCACGATTCGGCTTCGTCCGCGGAGGCGGGAACCGGCGTCACGCTCGTGATCGACGCATTGGCCATGTGGCGCTGGGGCTCCTCGTTGTTGGAATAGGGATGCTTCCGTAGGCTGGAACTGGTGGCGATCTTAACGGCCGCCAGCGAGGGATCACGCATGGCGGACACATTGTTGGCGCGTTTGCGACGGGGGCCGCCGGGGACGCGAACTTTAGGGTGACGGGCCCCGGCCGGCCGCGAGCAGGCAAAAAAATAGCCCCTTGCGGGGCCATTTCTGGAGGAGAGGGAGGGATTCGAACCCTCGGTACGTTCGCACGTACGCCTGATTTCGAGTCAGGTACATTCGACCACTCTGCCACCTCTCCGGTTGCTCTGTCGAGCCCATGATTATAGCCGGGAAAATCGCCTTGCAACGGCCTTCTTGGGCCCGCCGGCGGTTCCGCTGTCGTTTTTTCGTCAGCCGCGCAGCACCTCGGTGCCGCCGAGGTAGGGCCGCAGCGCCTGGGGCACGTTGATCGAACCGTCCTCGTTCTGGTGGTTCTCGAGCACCGCCACGAGCGTGCGGCCCACGGCCAGGCCGGAGCCGTTGAGCGTGTGGACCAGCTCGTTCTTGCCCTGGGCGTTCTTGAACCGCGCCTGCAGCCGGCGCGCCTGGAAGGCCTCGCAGTTCGAGACCGAGCTGATCTCGCGGTAGGTGTTCTGCGCCGGCAGCCAGACCTCGAGGTCGTAGGTCTTGGTGGCGCCGAAGCCCATGTCGCCGGTGCACAGCAGCACCACGCGGTACGGCAGCTCGAGCGCCTGCAGCACGGCCTCGGCATGGCCGGTCATCTGCTCGAGCGCCTCGTAGCTCTTCTCGGGATGGACGATCTGCACCATCTCGACCTTGTCGAACTGGTGCTGGCGGATCATGCCGCGCGTGTCGCGGCCCGCGCTGCCGGCCTCGGAGCGGAAGCACGGCGTGTGGGCCGTGAGGCGGATCGGCAGCTGCGACTCGGCCACGACCTCGTCGCGCACGAAGTTCGTCAGCGGCACCTCGGCGGTCGGGATCAGGTAGAGCGCCGAATGGTCCGGCGCGGGCTCGCCCTCCTGGCCGCCCTTCTTGGCGGCGAACAGGTCGCCCTCGAACTTGGGCAGCTGGCCGGTGCCGCTGAGCGTGGCCGCATTGACCACGTAGGGCACGTAGCACTCGGTGTAGCCGTGCTGCTGGGTCTGCAGGTCGAGCATGAACTGCGCGAGCGCGCGGTGCAGCCGCGCGATCGGGCCCTTCATGACGGTGAAGCGCGAGCCCGAGAGCTTGACGCCGGTCTCGAAGTCGAGCCCCAGCGGTGCGCCGAGGTCGACGTGGTCGCGCGGCGTGAAGCCCAGCGGCGTGGCCGACGCGCCGGCGCCGCCCTGCGGGCTCCAGCGGCGCTGCTCGACGTTGGCGCTCTCGTCCTCGCCCACCGGCACGCTCGCATGCGGCAAATTGGGCACCGCCAGCAGCAGCGTCTGCAGCTCGGGCTGGATCTCGTCGAGCCGCCTGGCGCCCGACTCCTGCTCGGCCTTGAGCGCATTGACCTCGGCCATCAGCGCATCGACCGGCTCGCCCTTGGCCTTCAGCGGGCCGATCTGCTTGTTGAGCGCATTGCGGCGGGCCTGGATCTCCTCGGTGCGGGTCTGCAGGGTCTTGCGCTCGGCCTCGAGCGCGGTGAAAGCCGCGACGTCGAGGTACGGCTGGTTCTTCTTGCGTTTTTCCAGACCGGCCACGGCGGAGGCCAGGTCCTTGCGGAGCAGGGTGATGTCGAGCATGGGGTGATTCTAGGAGGCCGCGTGGGGGCGGGCGTAGCATCGCGCTCCCACCTCTTCCAACGAAAGGAAAAGCGATGCAGGCCTACCTGACCTTCGACGGCAATTGCGCCGAAGCGCTCGCGTTCTACGCGCAGGCGCTGGGCGGCAAGGTGATCTTCAGCATGACCTTCGGCGAGAGCCCGATGGGCGAGCAGACGCCCGCCAGCCACAAGGACAAGATCATGCATGCGACGCTCGAGGCGCGCGGCCACCAGCTGATGGCCTCGGACGCACCGCCCGAATGGCCTTTCGAAGGCTACAAGGGCTTCTCGCTGTCGGTGCAGGGCAACGACGTGGACGACGGCCGCAAGGTGTTCGAGGCGCTCGCCGCGGGCGGCCGGGTGACCATGCCCTACGGCCCGCAGTTCTGGGCCGTGGGCTTCGGCATGCTGACCGACAGGTTCGGCGTGCCCTGGATGGTGAACTGCGAGAAGTGACGGCGCCGCCGCGGCCTCAGCCGAGCGTCGCGGGATCGACGTTCGCGCCGCAGACGATCAGGCAGACCTTCTCGCCCGCGCGCGGCGCGTAGGCGCCGGTCTGCAGCGCCGCGAGCGGCAGCGCGGCGGCGGGTTCGACCGCGAGCTTGAGCTCCTTCCAGAGCCACTGCTGGGCGGCGCGGATCGCGTCGTCGCCGAGCAGCAGCGCATCGCGCACCTCGCGCTGCGCGATCTCCCAGGCGATGGCGCCGATGCGGCGCGCGCCGAGCGAATCGGCCGCGATGCCGCCGACCTCGACGTCGACCGGCGCACCGGCCTCGCGCGCGCGAAACAGCGTCGGCGCGCGCTCCGGCTCGAGCGCGACGACCCGGCTGCGCTGACCGAACCAGCCCGCGAGGCCGGCGATCAGCCCGCCGCCGCCGACGCTCACGAGCACCGCATCGGGCAGGCCGCCCTCGGCCTCGATCTCGTGGCCGAGCGTGCCGGCGCCGGCCACGACCTCGGGCTGGTCGTAGGCGTGGGTCAGCAGCGCGCCGGTCCGGGCCTGCCGCTCGAGGCAGGCCGCGAGCGCGTCGGCATAGACTTCGCCGACCACCATCACCTCGGCGCCGAGCGCGCGCAGGCGTGCGCGCTTGGCTTCGGGCGAGACGCCCGGCAGGAACACCTGGCAGCGCACGCCGAGCGCCTTCGCCGCGGCGGCCGTCGCGATGCCGGCATTGCCGCCCGAGGCCACGACGACCCCGCCGTCGGGAATGTCGTTGGCGAGCAGCCGGTTCATCATGCCGCGCGCCTTGAAGCTGCCGCTCACCTGCAGGTGCTCGAGCTTGAGCCAGACTTCGACGCCGGGCGCCGCGAGGCCGAAGCTGGAGCCCGGCAGCTTCCACAGCGGGGTCCGGCGCAGGAAGCCGGCCGGCGCCGTCGCGAGCCTGCGCACGGCCTCCTCGGCGGCCAGGCGCCAGTCGGGGGTCGTCGCGGACGTCACGAGATATGCCCCGGCGGCGGGATGTCGTCGAGCTTGAGGCCCTTGGGCAGCGGGAACTTGATGGTTTCCTCGATGCCGTCCATCTTGCGCACCGACACCGCGCCGAAGGCGCGCACGCGCTCGATCACGTCGCGCACCAGCACCTCGGGCGCCGAGGCCCCGGCCGTGATGCCGACGCGCACCTTGCCCTCGAACCAGCCGGGCTTGAGCTCCTCGGCCGAGTCGACCATGTAGCTCTCGGTGCCCAGGCGCTGGGCGAGCTCGCGCAGCCGGTTGCTGTTGGAGCTGGTCGGGCTGCCGACCACGATCACGAGGTCGACCTGCGGGCTCAGGATCTTGACCGCGTCCTGGCGGTTCTGCGTGGCGTAGCAGATGTCCTGCTGCTTGGGCTCGCGCACCTGCGGAAAGCGCGTGCGCACGGCCGCGGCGATCTCGGCCGCGTCGTCGACGCTGAGCGTGGTCTGCGTCACGACCGCGAGCTTGTCGGTCTGCGCGGGCGCGACCCGGGCCACGTCCTCCACGTCCTCGACCAGGTGGATGCCGCTCGAGAGCTGGCCCATCGTGCCCTCGACCTCGGGATGCCCCTTGTGGCCGATCATGA
>CBHTTS010000311.1:0-5995 GCA_966095775.1 uncultured Variovorax sp.
TCGTCGACACCTTCTGGCAGACCGAGACCGGCGGCCACGTGATCACGCCGCTGCCGGGCGCGACGCCGCTTGTGCCGGGCTCGTGCACGCTGCCGCTGCCCGGGATCATGGCCGCCATCGTGGACGAGACCGGCAAGGACCTGCCGAACGGCGCGGGCGGCATGCTCGTCATCAAGCGGCCCTGGCCCTCGATGATCCGCACCATCTGGAACGATCCCGATCGCTTCAAGAAGAGCTACTTCCCCGAGGAGATGGGCGGGCGCATCTACCTGGCCGGCGACGGCGCGGTGCGCAGCGCCGACCGCGGCTACTTCCGCATCACCGGGCGCATCGACGACGTGCTCAACGTCTCGGGCCACCGCCTCGGCACGATGGAGATCGAATCGGCGCTGGTGGCCAAGACCGACCTCGTGGCCGAGGCCGCGGTGGTGGGCCGGCCCGACGACGTCACGGGCGAGGCGGTCTGCGCCTTCGTCGTGCTCAAGCGCGCCCGGCCCACGGGGGAGGAGGCCAGGCAGATCGCGAACGAACTGCGCAACTGGGTGGCCAAGGAGATCGGGCCGATCGCCAAGCCCAAGGACATCCGCTTCGGCGAAAACCTGCCCAAGACCCGCAGCGGCAAGATCATGCGCCGCCTGTTGCGCAGCATCGCCAAGGGCGAGCAGATCACGCAGGACACCTCGACGCTCGAGAACCCCGCGATCCTCGAGCAATTGGCGCAGTCCAACTAAATCCGCGAATCCCGAGCACTTGTCACGGACTCGGCGTTTTTCGGGTTGTAGGACATAGGCTTTAGTGGCATTCCGGGCCGTGCGCGGCCCCTGGCCTGAGGTACAACCGGCGGGTCGCCCCGCGCCCCTCGCGGCGCGGGGCGGGTCTTCGTGTTCGATCTTTGCCAAGGAGGCGCCAAATGGGCGTGAGATCTGCTTTTGTCTTTGTCATCCTGCTGCTGATCGCGGCGCTGGCCGCGCTCAACTGGGGCACACTGTCGACGCCCGTGCCGGTCTGGCTCGGCTTCATGACCGTGTCCGCGCCGCTCGGCCTGATCATGCTGGGGCTCACGGCCGCGCTCGGCGTGTTCTTCCTGGTCTACGTGCTGTACCTGCACAGCTCCGTGCTGCTCGACGCCAAGCGCCACGCGAAGGAAATGCAGGTGCAGCGCGACCTCGCCGACAAGGCCGAGGCCTCGCGCTTCACCGAACTGCGCAACTTCCTCGAGGTGCAGGAGAACAAGCACATGGCGCACAACGCCGAGAACCATGCCGCGCTCGTGGCGCGGCTCGGCCAGCTCGAGAGCGTGATCCGCCAGCGGATGGAGCAGTCCGACAACGTGGTCGCGGCCCACATCGGCCAGCTCGAGGACCGCATCGAGCGCCGCCCGCTGCCCTCGGACATCGACCCGCGGGTCTGATCGCATGCCCCGGCAGGGCGCGCGGGCGCGCCGGGGCGGCCCTTATTTCGCCGTCAGCACCCAGGCGGCGAGCTTCTTCGCGTCGGCTTCGCTGACCTGGTTGTTGGCGGGCATGGGCACCGGGCCCCAAACACCCGATCCGCCCTTGATGATCTTGGTCGCGAGCATGTCGACGGCGCCCGCATTCCCCTTGTACTTGGCCGCCACGTCCTTGAAGGACGGGCCGAGCACCTTGCGATCGACCGCATGGCAGCTCATGCAGTTCTTCGACGTGGCGAGCGCCAGGTCGGCGAAGGCGGGTGCCGCGAGGCCGAGGCCCAGGAGCGCGAACGACAGGAGTCTTTTCATCATGGGATGTTGTGCGATGGCTGGGTTACATTCGATACAACGCGATTGTAGGTAGCGCCGTGCACCGGCGTCCGGAAGCGTCGCCGACAGACCGGAGGGATTCGCGAATGTGGTTTTTGCTGCTGGGGCTCTTGGGCGTGGCCCTGAAATACTTCGAGTTCGGCCCGGTGGCCGAATGGAGCTGGTGGATCGTGCTGTCGCCGTTCGCCATGGCCGCGGCATGGTGGGCCTGGGCCGACTGGTCGGGCTACACGAAGCGCAAGGTCGTCGAGCGCGAGGAAGCGCGCCGGCAGGCGCGCATCGACCGCCAGCGCAGCAACATGGGCCTGCCCGGCAGCAAGGGCCAGCGCCCGCGCCGCTGAGGCGCGGACCAGGCCTGCGGCACCACGGCCCGCACGGCCATGGACGAGGACGTCACGCTGCAGGCGCTGCTGGTGTTCGGCGGCTCGCTGCTGGTCGGCCCGGCCGTCGGCGGCCTGGTCGGATGGCTGCGCAGCAACTTCCATTGGGGCGCGGGCACCGGGGCGCTGCTGATCGGCCTTGCCGGCCTCTATGCCGCCTCGTCGATCGCCTGGCATCGCTACCAGTCGCTCGCGGGCACCGAACGCGTCGAGGGCCGGCTGGTCGCCTTCACCGAGGAGCAGAGCAGGGACGGCGACGGGCGCACGACGGTCTCGCGCGTGCCGATCGTCGAATACGTCGCGCCCGATGGCCGGACGCGCAGCGTCAAGGGGCTCGGCGGCGGCCTGTCGGACAAGAGCTCGGGCGATCCGGTCGAGGTGCGCTACAGCCCGGCCGATCCCTCGCGCGCGCGCGTCGCCGACTTCCAGAACATGTGGGGCGCGGTCTGGGGGCTCGGCCTGTTCGGGCTGTTTCCGACGATGTTCGGCGTGTTCTTCCTCGGCAGCGCGATCGCCGAGGCGCGGCGCGGCGGCCGGCCGGCATCTCCCGCCGAGCCGACGCCCGCGCAGCGGCGCTGGCGCCGGCGCGGCACCATGGCCGCGAACCTCGTCTTCGTCGCGGGCTTCGCGGTCGTCTTTCTCTATCCCGGCGACCACTTCGGCCGCGCGATCGGCGCCGGCTTCATGACCATCGGCGCGGGCATCGCGCTGCATTTCGTCGTGCAGAGCACGCCGCCGGCCATGGACTTCCAGTCGCGCATGATCCTGCTGATCGTCGCGATAGGATTCCTGGCGTTCGGCTCGGGCGCGTGGCTGCTGGGCTGAACATTGGCGGCCGCCGGCCGCGATCGAACAACCAGGCGCCACGCCGCGCCCAGCCCGTCTTCCGAGGAGGAATCTCGAATGTCTGAACGCGCCCGTCCGTCCATGGGATCGGGGCTGCTGCGCATCGCCGTGGGCCTGTCGATCGTGCTCGCGATGGCCTGCGCGGGCTTCGTGCACCGCTCGCCGTGGACGGTCGTCCTTGCGGCGCCGCTGTTCACGGTGCTCTATGCGCTCGGCAAGTGGAATGCCTGGCAACTGGCCTGGCGCCTCGGCGGCGCGAAGCGGATCGCGCTCGCGGCGCTCGCCACGCTGCCGATCCAGGCCGTGCTGGCCGCGGTGTTCTACCTCCTCGGCCTGGGCCTGAGCATGCTGCTCGCGCCGGCGGCGCCCATCGCCGCGCTCGATGCGTCCGACTTCCGGGCCGCGGGCGTGCTGTTCCTGCTGGCGGTGGCGGCCAGCGCGCTGATCATCCGGCTCGAAGCGGCCCAGGTGGAGGTCGAGGCAACGGCGCCTGCGGGGCCGGATTCCGTGCCCGCAGCGCCCGCGGGGGCTTCGGAGATCGAACTCGACATCGACCCGTCGCCGCTGTCGATCGAGAACTTCTTCCCGGCCTCGGGTCATGGCGCCTGCCATGCGGCCGTCCAGGCGCTGGAGGGGCGCGAGACGGGCATCGAGAAACCCCCGTTCGCGGCCAGCGAAGCGATGATCGCCGCCGCCGAGGCGCGGCTCGGCGTCCGGCTGCCCGAGACGCTGCGCAGGCTCTACGGCGTGAAGAACGGCGGCTACGTCGGCGACATGTACGTCGCCCGCAAGCCCGATGCCCGGCCCGTCTACGACGACTGGCGCGGCGCGTTCGCCATCGACTATTCGAGCCTGGCGCCGCTCGAGGACCTGCGCACGGTCGCCGAGCACTACGACGACTTCACGCACGACCCCGAGGACCTGCCCGCGCAGGCGGACCGGCGCATCGTGCTGCAGGCCCGCTACGGCGACATGACGCTGCTCGACTACGCCGGAGGCGCCGAGCCGCGCGTGCTGATCGTGGACTACGGCAAGCACGGCGATGCCGATCCGGTCGACATCGCCTTCGAGAGCTTCGACGGCTTCTTCGCGGCGCTGCGGCGTGAACGCGAGGCGCCGCCGTGGACGCCCGCGCCCGATGCCTATGGCCCGCCGCTCGGCGAGGCGCCCGAGGAGGTGCGTGCGCGCATGTTCTGGGGCCAGGCCGGACCGCATCCGTTCCGCGTCATGGCGCTGCAGCGCGAGGACGGGTCCGAGCCGATGGCCGCGGCCGACGACGCACTGATCGCGCGCACCGAGGCCCGGCTGGGCCTGCGGCTGCCCGCGTCGCTGCGCGAACTGTGGCGCGTCAAGAACGGCGGCGGCGTGTCGTGCCGCTTCGCCGGCAGCATCGACGCGGACGGCGCCTGGTCCCCGGTCGAGGCGATGCGCTATCCGGTGCCGCTCGAGCATGTGGTCACGCTGGCCACGCTGTCCGACCGGCTGGTGTTCCCGCCCGGCGAAACCCCGTGGAAGAACCAGTTCGCCGAGCCCGAGCGCCTGGTGGTGCTCGATGCCGAGCGGGCCCGGCTGCTGCTGCTCGACTACCGCGGCCGCGCCGACGACGACCCGGCGGTGCGCGTGGTCGGCGGCCTCGAACGCAGCATGCTGCGCGAGGTGCTGCATCTGGCGCGCTTCGACGAGCTGCTCGCGCGCCTGCGCCCGCAGCTGAGGGGCTTCGAGGACGTGGCCCAGTCCTGGACACCCGCGCCGCGCGCGCAGGAACCGGCGAACGCCTGAGGGCGCCCGCCGCCGGCTCAGAAGTTGTCGAGCACGGCCCCCGAGCTCGCGCTCGAGGCGTTGAACGCGAACTTGGCCTGCACGCCGCGGGTGTAGCGCGGCGCCGGGGCCTTCCAGCCTTCGCGGCGCTTCGCGAGCTCGGCCTCGGGCACGTTGAGTTCGAGCTTGAGCTGGTGCGCGTCGATGGTGATCGAGTCGCCTTCATGCACGAAGGCGATGGTGCCGCCCACGGCCGCTTCGGGCGCCACGTGGCCGACCACCATGCCCCAGGTGCCGCCCGAGAAGCGGCCGTCGGTGATCAGGCCCACGCTCTCGCCGAGGCCGGCGCCGATCAGCGCGCCCGTGGGGGCAAGCATCTCGGGCATGCCGGGGCCGCCCTTGGGGCCGAGGTAGCGCAGCACCATCACGTCGCCGGCCTTGATCTTGCCGTCGAGGATGGCCTTGAGTGCCGACTGCTCGTCGTCGAACACGCGCGCCGGGCCCGTGATGACCGGGTTCTTGAGGCCCGTGATCTTGGCGACCGAGCCTTCGGGCGAGAGGTTGCCCTTGAGGATCGCGAGGTGGCCCTCGGCGTACATCGGCTTGTCGATCGGGCGGATCACGTCCTGGTCGACGCGCGGCTGGTCGGGCACGTCCGCGAGCGTCTCGGCGATGGTCTTGCCGGTGATGGTGATGCAGTCGCCGTGCAGCAGGCCGGCGTTGAGCAGCACCTTCATCACCTGCGGGATGCCGCCGGCCCGGTGCAGGTCGACCGCGAGGTACTTGCCGCTGGGCTTGAGGTCGCAGATCACCGGCACCTTCTTGCGCATGCGCTCGAAGTCGTCGATCGTCCAGTCCACGCCCGCGGCATGCGCGATCGCGAGGAAGTGCAGCACCGCATTGGTCGAGCCGCCGGTGGCCATGATGACCGCGACCGCGTTCTCGATCGCCTTCTTGGTCACGATGTCGCGCGGCTTCAGGTCCTTCTTGATCGCCTCGATCAGCACCTTGGCCGATTCCTTGGCCGAGTTCTGCTTCTCGTCGTGCGGATTGGCCATGGTGGACGAGTAGGGCAGGGACATGCCCATCGCCTCGAACGCCGAGCTCATCGTGTTGGCGGTGTACATGCCGCCGCAGGAGCCGGTGCCGGGGATGGCGTGCTGCTCGATGTCCTTGAGTTCCTGGTCGCTGATCTTGCCGGCGGCGTTCTGGCCCACGGCCTCGAACACGC
>CBHTTS010000312.1:0-5903 GCA_966095775.1 uncultured Variovorax sp.
CGCGGCGCTCGTTGGCGCTGCAGTGCAGGCCGGCGGCTTCCCACGCCATCACTTCCTTGCTCGGCGCCACGCTGGCCTTCTGCGGCTTGGCGGTGGGCGCCTTCACGCGCGAGGCGAGCCGCTTGGCGAGCTTGGCATGGGCCTCGCCCGGCGTCGGCAGCATCGGCAGCTGGTAGCGGGTGTTGCCGAGAATGGCCTTGATCACGCGGTGCACCAGCAGGTCGGGATAGCGCCGGATCGGGCTCGTGAAGTGCGTGTAGGCCTCGTAGGCCAGGCCGAAGTGGCCGCTGTTGATCGGCGTGTAGATGGCCTGCTGCATCGAACGCAGCAGCATGGTGTGGATCTGCTGCGCGTCGGGCCGCTCCTTCGTGGCCTCGGCGATGGCCTGGAACTCGCCGGGCTTCGGATCGTCGGTGATGCTCATGCCCACGCCCATCGCCTTGAGGTAGCCGCGCAGGATCTCCTTCTTCTCGGGCGTGGGTCCCTCGTGCACGCGGTACAAGCCCGGGTGCTTGCCCTGCGCGATGAAGTCGGCGCTGCACACGTTGGCCGCGAGCATCGCCTCCTCGATCAGGCGGTGCGCCTCGTTGCGCGTGCGCGGCACGATCTTCTCGATGCGGCCGGCGTCGTCGCAGATGATCTGCGTCTCGGTGGTCTCGAAGTCGACCGCGCCGCGCTTGCCGCGCTGCTTGAGCAGCGCCTTGTAGACGTCGGCCAGGTTCAGCAGGTCCTTCACGCGCTCCTTGCGCTTCGCGGCCTCGGGGCCGCGCGTGTTGCCGAGGATCGCGGCCACCTCGGTGTAGGTGAAGCGCGCGTGGCTGAACATCACGGCCGGATAAAACTGGTACGCGTAGATCTCGCCGTCCGCGGCCACGAGCATGTCGCACACCATGCACAGGCGCTCGACCTCGGGGTTGAGCGAGCACAGGCCGTTCGAGAGCTTCTCCGGCAGCATCGGGATCACCCGGCGCGGGAAGTAGACGCTGGTGGCGCGGTCGTAGGCGTCGATGTCGATGGCCGAGCCGGTGTGCACATAGGCGCTGACGTCGGCGATCGCGACCAGCAGCCGCCAGCCCTTGCCGCGCCCGACCTTCGCGGGCTCGCAATAGACGGCGTCGTCGAAGTCGCGCGCGTCCTCGCCGTCGATCGTGACCAGCGGCACGTCGGTCAGGTCGACACGCCCCTTCTTGTCGGCGGGCCGCACCTTCTCGGGCAGCGCCTTGGCCTCGGCGAGGCAGGCGTCGGAGAACTCGTGCGGCACGCCGTACTTGCGCACCGCGATCTCGATCTCCATGCCGGGATCGTCGATCTCGCCGAGCACTTCCTTCACGCGGCCCACGGGCTGGCCGAACAGGGCCGGCGGCTCGGTGAGCTGCACCACGACGACCTGCCCCACTTTCGCGTGGCCGGTCGCGCCCTTCGGGATCAGGACGTCCTGTCCGTAGCGCTTGTCCTCGGGCGCGACGAGCCAGACGCCGCCTTCGTGCAGGAGGCGACCGATGATCGGCTGCTCGGGGCGCTCGACGATCTCGACCACCCGCCCCTCGGGACGACCGCGCCGGTCCTGCCGCACCACGCGCGCCTTGACGCGGTCCTTGTGCAGCACGGCGCGCATCTCGTTGGGCGGCAGATAGATGTCGGCTTCACCGTCGTCGCGCTGCACGAAACCGTGTCCGTCGCGATGTCCTTGAACGGTTCCTTCAAATTCATCCAGCAGGTTGCTGGAACGGCCATTATTTTTGATATGATTCTCTCTTTCCTGAAATTCAAAACATAACTGCTTCGGCAGCTATGTGGGCCCAGATGGCGGAATTGGTAGACGCACTAGTTTCAGGTACTAGCGAGTAACATCGTGGAGGTTCGAGTCCTCTTCTGGGCACCACCCCTACCAAACGAAAACCCCTGTGAATCGAAGATTCGCAGGGGTTTTTTCTTTGCCCTGCGACCGATGGTGTTCCTTCTCGGCCACACGCGCCGTCGCGCTCCCCGAAGGGAACATCCTGCGAAACGCTCAACGACGACACGGGTTCGGACAAGTGGACTGGTAAGGGCGGCGGCATCACCGCGGAAGGATCTCGAAAGGATCCGCGCGTGAGCCTCGAAGCCGAGACGCACCTTACCACGCGCAGATGATTGTGAACCACCGATTGCCATGGCCATCTTCCAAAGCATCCGACAGTGGGCCTCCCGGATCAAGCGCGATGCCGTCACGCTCTGGTTCGCCTGCCGCCATCCCGACACGCCGTGGTTCGCCAAGCTGCTCGCGGCCTTCGTGGTGGCCTATGCGCTGAGCCCGATCGATCTGATTCCGGACTTCGTGCCGGTGCTCGGCTACCTCGACGACGCGCTGCTGTTGCCGGGCCTGATCTGGCTCAACATCCGCCTGATCCCGCCGGCGGTGCGCGAGGAATGCCGGATACGCGCCGACCAGTGGATGAAGACGCAGGGCGCCAAGCCCCGAAGCCTCGCTGGCGCGGTGCTCGTGCTCGCGCTCTGGATCGGCGCCGGCGTCGCACTGTGGCTGTGGCTCGCGCCTCGGGCGTGAGCGGCGCGACAGCGGCCGCCCACCCCCCTTGGACCCGGCGTCAAAAGACTGTATATTTGTACAGTCTTTTAACAAAGGATGTCGTCATGTCAGCACCTGCAGAACTCTCCCCCGGCCGCAACCAGGCACTGAGCGAAGCCCTGGCATGGATCTCGAAGTTCGCGCACGCATGGAAGGCGATCGAACCGGCACCCCAGTCGCTGAGCATCGACGGCTTCATCATCTGGGGCCCGGTGCTCTATGAAAAGCACCGCGGCGAAGACCCGGTGAAGCTCGCCTCGCAACTGTATGGAAAGTCGGGCGAGTACTTCCGCTACCTGTACCCGGGCCGCGCGCGCGAGGGGGCCGAAGCGCCCTCCCGGTAGACCTCGGCACGGGAATGTGGGCAAAGGTGTGGCGAAAGTCACACTTTCAGCTCAAAATGCGTCAAAAAGTAACGCCGATACCACACATCAAGTTACGTTTAGTTTGAAAATATGACCATCAAACCAAACGGAAACCATCGTGACCACAGCATTCACCTTGTTGATCGGCATGTTCCTCGGCGCGTTGTTCATGAGCCTCCTGGTCATCTCGCGCTCCGAAGACTGAGCCCGGCCGGGCCGCCCGCCAGGCCCTGCCCTCTGCCCGGAAAAAAGCCCGCTCGCGCGGGCTTTTTTCTTGGGTGCCGGGCTCGCGCGCTTCAGCCTCAGATCGGCAGCGCCACCAGGTCGTGGCCTTCGGCGCCGACGATGCGGGCGCGCGTGAACTCGCCCACCTTGAGCGTCTTGCTGATCTTCTCGGGCGGCAGCAGGCGCACGGTGCCGTCGATCTCGGGCGCATCGGCGTAGGTGCGGCCGACGCCGCCCTTGCGGCCCATCGCGGGCGCCGAATCCACGAGCACCTGCATGGTGGCACCGATGCGCTGGCGCAGCTTCGCGATCGAGACCGCTTCGGCCACTTCCATGAAGCGCGCGCGACGCGCCTCGCGCTCCTCGGGCGGCAGCATGCCCGGGATCTCGTTCGCGGTGGCGCCTTCCACGGGGCTGTAGGCGAAGCAGCCCGCGCGGTCGATCTGGGCTTCGCGGATGAAGTCGAGCAGGTGCTCGAACTCCTGCTCGGTCTCGCCGGGGAAGCCCGCGATGAAGGTGCTGCGGATCACGAGTTCGGGGCAGACCTCGCGCCAGCGCGCGATGCGCTCGAGGTTCTTCTCACCGCTTGCCGGCCGCTTCATGCGCTTGAGCACGTCGGGATGGCTGTGCTGCAGCGGCACGTCGAGGTACGGCAGCACCTGTCCGCTCGCCATCAGCGGAATGATCTCGTCGACGCTCGGGTACGGATACACATAGTGCAGCCGAACCCAGGCGCCGTAGGGCTCGGCGATCTCGCCGAGCGTGCGCACCAGCTCAAGCATGCGGGTCTTGACCGGCTTGCCGTCCCAGAAGCCGGTGCGGTACTTCACGTCGACGCCGTAGGCCGAGGTGTCCTGGCTGATCACCAGCAGTTCCTTGACCCCGCCCTCGAACAGCGCCTTGGCCTCGCCGAGCACGTCGCCGACGGGCCGCGACACCAGATCGCCGCGCATCGACGGGATGATGCAGAAGGTGCAGCGGTGATTGCAGCCCTCGCTGATCTTCAGGTAGGCATAGTGGCGCGGCGTGAGCTTGAGGCCGGCGACGCCGAAGGTGTTCGGCACCAGGTCGATGAAGGGATCGTGCGGCTTCGGCAGGTTGGCGTGCACCGCATCCATCACTTCCTGCGTCGCGTGCGGCCCGGTCACTGCGAGCACGCTCGGGTGCATCTGCTTGACGAGGTTGCCGCCCTGCTCGCCGGTCTTCGCGCCCAGGCAGCCGGTGACGATCACGCGGCCGTTCTCGGCCAGCGCCTCGCCGATGGTGTCGAGGCTTTCCTTCACCGCATCGTCGATGAAACCGCAGGTGTTGACGATCACCAGGTCGGCGCCTTCGAAGGTCTTGGCGGTCTGGTAGCCCTCGGCGCTCAACTGGGTCAGGATCAGCTCGGAGTCCGTGAGGGCCTTCGGGCAGCCGAGGCTCACGAAGCCGACCTTGGGGGCGGCCGGCGCGGCATTCGTTCGTTCGTGGGAGGCAACTTCGCTCATATTGCCCCTATTGTCCCAGCTATCGGCCGGGTCCGGGATTCAGGGGCGTTTGATGCCGAACGCGCCGAGCACCTGCTCGGTGTTCTTCTGCATCTGCTCTTGCATCTGCAGGAAGACGTTCTTGGACTGCTCGACGTAGTTGCCCATGAGCCCCTGCAGCATCGGCGACTGCATGGTCATGAAGCGCGACCACATCTCGGGCGTCAGGCCCTCGGCCTTCTCGGCGAGCTGGGCCTGCACCTCGGTCATGGCCTGGATGTTCTTCTCGAGGTAAGGGCCCATGTAGCCCTGCATCGCCTGCCCGTAGAAGCGGATGATGTTGGCCAGCACCTGCTCGGTGAACATCGGCGCGCCGCCGGCCTCTTCCTCGAGAATGATCTGCAGCAGGATGCTGCGCGTGAGGTCGTCGCCGGTCTTGGCATCGCGCACCACGAACTGGGCATTCTGGATGACCAGCTGCTTCACCTCGGTCAGGGTGATGTAGGTGGACGTTTCGGTGTCGTAGAGCCTTCGGTTCGGGTACTTCTTGATGACACGCTGCACCGGTTTGACCCCGGACTTCTTGCTCTGCACTGCACGCTCCTCTACATGAATGCCCATGTCATGCAAACGATTCTAGGTAGCGGCTATGTTGCATTGCGCCAAGGTTTACCCTGACCGTGCCCGCCCTCAGTCGAGCGTGGTCGCGTACTCGGCGCCGCACGCCTTGCAGCCCGCGGTCTCGGGCCGCTCGGCGCTCGCGGCCCTGAAGCGCAGCGGGTTCTTCTGGCCGTAGACCACCCAGCAGCGCGGGCAGTGCTCGTGGCCGGCCGTGGGCAGGTAGGCGCGCGCGCGCTGCTCGGCGCGCTCCTGGGTCACGGGCACGCCGAGTCCGAGCGCGCGCACGATCTCGCGCGCGGCCATGGTGTCGGTGCGGCCGCTCGCATGGTCGTTGATGCCGTAGACCGCGCGCGCGAATTCGATGGGAGCCTGCCGGAGCAATGCGGCGAGCCGCTTCTCGGCCTGAGCCCGATCAACCAGCGTTGATCGCGTATTCATCAGATCGCTTGTCAAGAAATTCGAGAAAGGTTTGCCAAGCGGTCAAGGTAGCACAACAACCTGGCCATGGTCTTTGTCTGCTTCACCGAAAGAAGGATGGATACACCGGGGATCCCGGTGGGTGCTCTGTTCATGGGACCCGGTGGTTGGCCGGGAATGAAGCAGAAATTGGTAGGCGCGATTGGACTCGAACCAACGACCCCCACCATGTCAAGGTGGTGC
>CBHTTS010000313.1:0-5878 GCA_966095775.1 uncultured Variovorax sp.
CGTCAGCCGCGGCACCGGGTACTGGGGCCCGCCGAAGCGCTTCGGCGCGCCGTCCGAAATCACCCTCGTGTCGCTGGTGCCGGCGCGCGATTAGGCCCGGCCGGCCCACAGCAGCAAATGCGGCCGGATGCTGTTTCTGTTGAACAAGTCCTACCTTCGGACATGGCGATAGCCTCGCGGCCGAGCGCCGAAAGCGACGGAAAGTAAATATCTAAAGCTTTCGTCATTTGGCCTAACAAATCGCATCATGAAAACAACAAGGTTGGCGACCGTTGCGGCCGCCGTGTTCGCGGGCCTTCTGGGTCTTGCGGGCACACAGGAAGCCCGGGCGTTCGAGGACGCCACCCGCGGCGTCTACTTCGAAGGTGGCCGGGCGCCGCACGGCGACCAGGGCGCCACCAATTCGGCCACGGTCGGCGTGACGCTGCCGTGGTCGCCGCGCCAGCCGGTGCGGGAGGGCGCGCTGACCTCCTACTGGGACCTGTTCGCGAGCCAGTGGCACGCGCCGGGCATCGGCGGCGGCTCGCGCAACTACACGCAGATCGGGGCGATCTACACCTGGCGCTACCGCTTCGACGGCGGACGCTCGGCCTGGTTCGCCGAAGGCGGCATCGGCGCGACGGTGATGGACCACCTCTACCGCACGCCCGACCGCACCTTCAGCACCGCGTTCCAGTTCACCGAGGTGCTCGGCGTGGGGCGCAGCTTCGGCGACAACGGCCGGCACGAGCTGTCGCTGCGCCTGCAGCATTTCTCGAACGCGGGGATCAAGAAGCCGAACCCGGGCGAGAACTTCGTCCGGCTGCGCTACACCTACCACTTCTAGGTTTCAGGGCGACGGGCGCCGCGCGCGCCAGCGCCTGGCGCGCAGTTCGGTCACGAAGTAGGCCACGGTCGCGACCGCGAGCGGCAGCAGGTAGTAGAGCCCGCGGTAGACCAGCAGCACGCCGAGCAGCCGCCCCTGCGCCACCTCGTCGGCGAGCAGCGCGAGGAACACCGCCTCGAGTACGCCGAGCCCCGCGGGCACGTGCGTGACCACGCCCGCGACGGCGGCGACCAGCAGCACCGCGAGCACCGCGTGGTAGGCCACCTGGCCCTGCAGCAGCACCCAGATCACGCTCCCGATCACCGACCAGTTGAGGCACGAGAGCGCGAGCTGCAGCAGCGCCATGCGCAGGCTCGGCACCTTGAACGCATGCCGGCGCAGCCGGAACACATGGCCGCTCGCGAATCCGCACAGCGCCAGGTAGGCCGCCGCCGCCGCGAGCAGCACCGCGCCGAGCACGCGCAGGCCGGCATCGTCCACGCGCCACTCGGCGGGCAGCGTGAGCGGCCAGAAGCAGAAGGCCGCGCCCGCGACCACGAGGTAGCCGAGCCAGTTGGTCAGCATGCTGAAGCCGAGCACGCGCGTGATGATGCCGTTCGACAGCCCAAGCCGCGAGTAGAGCCGGTAGCGGAAGGCCACCCCGCCCACGAGCGAGCCGAGGTTGAGGTTGAAGGCGTAGCTGATGAAGGTCACGCCCATCACGGTGCGCGCGCCGAGCCGGTGGTGCGTGAGATGCCGACCGAGCAGGTCGTAGGTGCTGTAGATCGCGAAGCTGGCCGCGGCCAGCAGGCCCGCGAGCAGCAGCGTCGCGGCGGGCAGGGCGCGCATCGCGTCGAACACCTCCTGCCAGTCGATGGCGCGCGCCTGGTTCACGAGCAGCCATGCGATCAGGCCGAAGAAGGTCCAGGCGCCGATGCGGCGCAGCCACGGCCACCACGGCCGGTGCGCGCCGCGACCGGTGCCGATGGCGCGCATGCCGTGGGCCGGGCTCACGGCGCGGCCTCCTGCGGCCCGGCGGTCACGCCGCCTCCGTGGTCTGCGTCGCGCCGTTGTCGGTGCCCTTGGCGCGCTCGGCCTCGCGCTTCTCGGCGAGGTCGGTGGCCTCGGCCAGCGTGAGCCGCGGCACCTGCCGCGGCAGCCAGCCGAGCCACGACGGGTACCAGCGCAGGAAGTGGAAGATGAAGAAGCTGCGCACCAGCCGCCAGCCGCTCCAGCTGGTCTCGAGGTCGTCCTCGCGCACGCGCTTGCAGCTCTCGCGCATCAGCCTGTCCATGCGCTCCCACAGCAGCTGGTTGAAGTCGCGGTCGCGCGCGACCACGTTGGCTTCGAGGTTCAGCGACAGGCTCAGCGGATCGAGGTTGCTCGAGCCCACGGTGGTCCAGCGGTCGTCCACCAGCGCGATCTTCGCGTGCAGCGGACGGTCGCAGTACTCGTAGATGCGCACGCCCGCATGCAGCAGGTGGTGGTAGAGCAGGCTCGCGGCCGTCTTGACGATCGGCATGTCGGGCTCGCCCTGCAGGATCAGCCGCACGTCGACGCCGCGCCGCGCCGCGCGCCGCAGCGCCTTGATGATGCGGTAGCCCGGAAAGAAGTAGGCGTTGGCGATCACGATGCGCGAGCGCGCGGCCCGGATCGCGGCCAGGTAGTGGCGCTCGATGTCGTTGGTGTGGCGGCGGTTGTCGCGCGTGACGAACATCGCCTCGACCTCGCCGACCGCTTCGCGCGTGACCGGCGGCGCCTGCTTCAGCCGGCGGCGGAACCAGCGCGGCCCCTTGTCGCCGAGCGCGATCACGCGCAGCACGAACTGGTGGATCTGCGCCACGATCGGTCCGGCGAGCTCGACCGCGTAGTCCTGCTTGGCCTTGGGCCCGAAGTCGAGCAGGTGGTCGGCCGAGTAGTTGATGCCGCCGACGAACGCGATCTCGCCATCGATCACCACGATCTTGCGGTGCATGCGCCGGAACACGTTGAGCCGCTGGCCCAGCACGCGGCGGCCCGGGTCGAACACCCGCACCCTGACCCCGGCCGAACTCAGCGTCTCGATGAATTCGCGCGACAGATCGGGCGAGCCGAAGCCGTCGACCATCAGGTCGACCTTGACGCCGCGCTGCGCCGCCGCGCGCATGGCGGCGTGGAGCGCGAGCCCGACCTTGTCCTCGAACAGGATGAAGGTCTCGATGATGACCTCGCGCTTGGCATGGCGGATCGCGTCGAACACGCGCGGGAAGAACTCCTCGCCGTTCTCGAGCAGCGCGATGCGGTTGCCGCCGACCCAGCGATGGCTGTCGTTCATGGCCGTCTCACAGGTCGATCGTCGCCACCAGCGGCGCGTGGTCCGACAGGTGCGACCAGGGCCTGCGCGGCAGCACCACGGGCGCATGCACGCCGGCGTTGCGCACGTAGATGCGGTCGAGCGGCAGCAGCGGAAAGCGCGACGGGAAGGTCTTGGCCGCCGTGCCGTTCGCCGCCACGAACACCTCGCGCAGCGCGGCGCCTTCCTCGAGCACACGGTGCGCGCGGCCGCGCCAGTCGTTGAAGTCGCCCGCGACGATCAGCGGCGCGTCGGCCGGCACCTCGTCGCGCACGATGTGGCAGAGCAGCTCGAGCTGCTGTTGCCGGTGCGCCTCGGCCAGCCCGAGGTGGGCGCAGATCGCATGCACGTCGACGGTGCGGCCGGGCAGGCGCAGCACGCAGTGCAGCAGGCCGCGCTTCTCGGGGCCGGCCACCGAGACGTCGTGGTTGCGGTAGTGCACGATCGGAAACTTCGAGAGCACCGCGTTGCCGTGATGGCCGCGCGGATACACCGCATTGCGGCCGTAGGCGAACTGCGGCCACATGGTGTCGGCGAGGAATTCGTAGTGCGGCGCCTCGGGCCAGTTGCTCACCTTGCGCGAATGCCGCGAATGGGTGCCCAGCACCTCCTGCAGGAACACCACGTCGGCGCCCACCGTGCGCACCGCATCGCGCAGCTCGGGCAGGATGAACTTGCGGTTCAGCGCGGTGAAGCCCTTGTGGGTGTTCACCGTCATGACCTTGAGCGTGGTCGGCGCCGGGGTGGCAAGTGGAATCGGCGAGGAAGACATGTTTCTCGTGGTTGTACGTTGCCGCGCAGCGGGTGCCTGTAGGAACGCGCCACCTTCTTCACGCACCACCGGCCGCCTTTCGCGCCGGGACGGCCGGTTCCTACAGCCATGGCTGCCGCGCCCCGACATGGCGCGCGCGAGGCCGCTCCTACGGTGAATCCAGGGTCGCGCAACGGCCCCTTCTTTCCACCATTTCCATCTCCGATCCACCGAAGGGACACACCATGAAGCAACGCATCATCCACGCCACGGCGCTCGCCGGCCTGATGGCCTTCGCAGGGGCTGCCATGGCCCAGGCCACCTCGATTCCCGCACAGCCCGACCCGGCGCTGGGCGGCCAGGCCAGCACCCAGACCCCGGCCGGCGTGGCCAACCCGCCGCAGCGCCCGGACGGCAGCATGCCGGTGTCGCGCGAGGCCGTGAAGGCCGAGGCACGCGCGCACAACCGCAACAACATCAACAACCCGGTGCCCAAGGGCGAGGTCACGACCACCGTGAACGGCCAACCCAACGCGATGCCGCAGCCCACGGGCGAGATGTCGCGCGCGCAGGTCAGCCAATTGGCACGCAAGACCAAGCCGCAGTTCGGCCAGCCCGGCGAGCGTCCGGACGTTCCGACCAACCCGACCGACCGGACCGGCACGCCGCAATAAGGCCGGGCCTGAAAAAAAGCCCGCGGTGCGCGACGCACCGCGGGCTTTTCGTCCTTTGGACGGTCCGTGGACCCGGCTTCAGCTCTTGGCCGGCGCGGCGGGCGCACCGTCATGACGGTGGCCATGGTGGCCGCGATGGCCGTGGTGCATGCGCAGCGTCTCGGCGTCGAAGGTCTTCTGCTGCTCGGGCGTGAGCGCGGCATAGAAGGTCTTGGTCGCTTCGGCACGCTTCGCGAAGCGTGCGCTGCGCTCGGCCTGGCGGGCCTGCATGCGTTCGAGGCGCTCGGGCGTGGTGAGCTTGGCGAACTCGGCGCGGTCCATGCGCGGCGGGCGCGCACCCGCGGGCTCGGTGGCCGAGGTGAAGCTGGTCCAGGCGCTTTCCTGCGCGGCGCTGAGCTTGAGCTTTTCCTTCAGCGCCGCCAGGTGCTGCGCGCGGCGTGCCTTCATATGCTCGATGCGCTGGGCCGGGTCCATGCGCTGGTGCTGGGCCTTGGGCGCAGCGCCGTCGGCCTGAGCCACGGCGGCGGGCGGCGTGGTGACGGCGGCGGGCGCGGCCGGGGCCTGCGCGAAGGCACCCGAGGAGGCGAAGGCGGCCGACCCGAGCAGGCTGGCCCAGACGATGCGTTGGCGAAGAGAGATCATGAGCAATGCTTCCTTTCGAAGAAGACTGCGGCCGGTGGCAGCAGGTGGATCGAAGTGTGGAAGCGCTCTGTATCGCCCGCGTGAGCCGGGCGTGATCGTGCGTAAAGATTCATGAACCGCCGGGCGGCCGCGGCTTCACTTGGGGCGCGGGAGCTTCAGGCCGCGGTCGGGCGGCTGCAGCCGGCCCGCGCGCAGGTCGGCCACCGCGAGCGCCACGGCGCGCGCCACGTTGCGCACTTCTTCCTGCACGTCGGCGTCGGCATCGAGATCCTCGTGGCTGGTGGCGTAGGGCGCGTAGTAGCCGATGTAGCGGTCGAGCCGCGCCTGGGCGCCGGCGTCGATCAGGCCCATCCAGTCGAGCCAGTCCGAGAGGTTGCGCCGCACGCTCTCGATGCCCGCCACGTCGCCGTGCACCACCAGCCCGTAGACGCGGCCCGCGAGATGCTTGGGATAGCCCCAGCCCTCGAGCTCGAGCGCCTTGGCCTCCTCGGGCTTCTTGCCGTGCGTGCTCGTGGGATCGGGATTGCCGCCGTCGGCGCAGACCAGCCGGTCGGCCATGAGCTTGAGCGGGCTCGCCGACTGGTACCAGTGCGTGGGCGTGAACAGGACCACGCCGTGGGCCGCGACCCAGCGCTCGTAGATCTCGTTCATCCAGTCGCCGGTCTGGCGCATCG
>CBHTTS010000314.1:0-5862 GCA_966095775.1 uncultured Variovorax sp.
GTACGTGATCATCGACGAGGCGCAGAACCTCACGCCCAAGCAGATGAAGACGCTGGTGACGCGCGCGGGCCCGGGCACGAAGATCGTCTGCATGGGCAACCTCGCGCAGATCGACACGCCCTACCTGACCGAAGGCTCCTCGGGCCTGACCTTCGCGGTCGACAAGTTCAAGGGCTGGCCGCACAGCGGGCACATCACGCTCGCGCGCGGCGAACGCTCGCGGCTTGCCGACTTCGCGAGCGACGTGCTCTGACGAGGGGGCGCGGCGCTCCCGCGTTGCGCTGGCACCGGTGGCGACAGGCTCCTGACAACACGTTGTCAGGAGCCGGGCCGCACCATCCGGACTCCCTTCCACACGCAACGAAAGCGAGTCCTCCATGCAAAACGCCATCACCTGGTTCGAGATTCCGGTCGCCGACCTCGACCGCGCCCAGCGCTTCTACGAAACCGTTCTCGGCCGTGCCCTGCGCCGCGAGGATTTCGGCGGCGAGCCGCTGGCCGTGTTCCCCTACGAGCAGCCCGCGCCCGGCGGCTGCCTGCAGCCGGGCGCGCACGCCAGCGCCGCGCCGGGCAGCGGCATCCGGATCTACCTCGATTGCGGACCGAGCATCGACGCGGTGCTCGGCCGCATCGAAGCCGCCGGCGGCCGGGTGACCGTGCCCAAGACCGAACTCCCCAAGGGCCTGGGCTTCATCGCGCACCTGCGCGACACCGAAGGCAACGAAGTCGGCCTGCACGCCCTCGCCTGAATCCATCGCCGGCCCGCGGGGCCGGCATCCTGAAGAGCGCCAACGAATGGAACCTCTGCGTCTGCACCACGAAGCCTTTCACGTCGCGGGCCTCACGGTCCGCACCACCAACCACGACGAAAGCGACCGCGCGACCGCGCGCCTCGGCAAGCTCTGGGGGCGCTTCTTCGACGAGGAGACCTACGCCTCGACGCCGCACCGCAGCGGCGACAAGCGGATCTTCGGCGTCTATTCGAACTACGAATCCGATGCGCAGGGCGCCTTCGACGTCACCGCGGGCGTCGCGGTCGCGCCCGGCGCCGGCTGCGTGGCGATCGAGGCCGGCGAATACCTGGTCTTCAGCGCCCGCGGGCCGATGCCGCAGCTCGTGATCGGGGCCTGGCAGCGCATCTGGCAGTATTTCGAGGCGCATCCGGAGATCGTGCGCCGCTACCGCAGCGATTTCGAGGCCTACGACGGCCCCGATGCGGTGGCGATCCACATCGGCATCTCGTGAACCCACCCGCGCCCCGCCGCTGATGCGCCGCGCCGACCGCCTGTTCCAGCTCGTCCAGCTCATCCGCGGACGCCGCCTGACCACGGCCGCGTTCCTCGCCGAGCGGCTCGAGGTCTCGGAGCGCACGGTCTACCGCGACGTGGCCGACCTGCAGCACCAGGGCGTGCCGATCGAGGGCGAGGCCGGCGTCGGCTACCGGCTCGGCGCCGGCTTCGAGCTGCCGCCGCTGATGTTCACGCAGGACGAAGCCTCGGCACTGGTCGCGGCGGCACGGCTCGCGCAGAGCTGGGTCGATCCGGCGCTCGCGCGCAACATCGAGACCGGGCTCGGCAAGATCCTCTCGGTGCTGCCGCCCGCGGCCCGCGTCGGCGCCGAGGCGCTCGCGCTCTACGCCCCGGCGCTCGGGCTCGACGAGGCCATGCGCCAGCGGCTGCAGATCCTGCGCGAGGCCGTGCAGGCGCGGCACAAGCTGCACCTGCGCTACCACGACGTCTCGGGCGACGCGAGCGAGCGCGTCGTGCGGCCCCTCGGCTGCTTCTACTGGGGCAAGGTCTGGACGCTCTCGACCTGGTGCGAGCTGCGCGGCGATTTCCGGGGTTTTCGCCTCGATCGCATGGACGCGGTCGAGGTGCTGCCCGACCGCTTCCGCGACGAGCCGGGCAAGACGCTGGCCGACATGCTGCGCCAGATCAAGGCGCGCCACGAGGACGCCTGCCTGCCGCCGCAACAGCAGGCGTGAGCGCGCGCCGCCTCAGAAGTCGTCGCCGCCGCCGAAGCTCGCGAGGTTCTCGAACTTCGTGAGCGGCTTGAGGAACGCGAGCTTGACGGTGCCCGTGGGGCCGTTGCGGTGCTTGCTGATGATCACCTCCGCCACGCCCGGCTCCTTGCTGTTCTTGTCGTAGTAGTCGTCGCGGTAGATGAACATGATGATGTCCGCGTCCTGCTCGATCGCGCCCGATTCGCGCAGGTCGCTCATCATGGGGCGCTTGTCGGTGCGGCTCTCGACGCCGCGGCTGAGCTGCGACAGCGCGATCACAGGGCACTTGAGCTCCTTCGCGAGCATCTTCAGGCCGCGCGAGATCTCGCCCACGGCGGTGGCGCGGTTCTCGTCGCTCATGCTGCTCGACACGCTCATGAGCTGGAGGTAGTCGACCACGATCAGGCCCAGGCGCCCGTACTGGCGCGCGAGCCGGCGCGCGTTGGCGCGCAGCTCGCTGGTCGTGAGGCCGGGCGTCTCGTCGATGTGCAGCGAGACGTTGCGCAGCTTCTCGATCGCCTCGGTCAGCCGCGGCCACTCCTCGTCGCTGAGCTTGCCGGTGCGCAGGTGGCCCTGGTCGATGCGGCCGATCGAGCCGACGATACGCACCGCGAGCTGGGCCGCGCCCATTTCCATCGAGAAGACCGCGACCGGCAGGCCTTCGTTGAGCGCCACGTGCTCGGCGATGTTGATCGCGAGCGAGGTCTTGCCCATCGACGGCCGCGCGGCCAGCACGATCATGTCGCCGGGCTGCAGGCCCGAGGTCATCTTGTCGAACTCGTAGAAGCCGGTGCGCACGCCCGTGATGTCGTTCGGGTTCTCCGCCATCTCGCTCACGCGATCGAGCAGCTCGACCACCAGCGATTCCATGCTCTGGAAGCCCTGCTTCATCCGCGAGCCTTCCTCGCCGATGTTGAAGATCTTCTGCTCGGCCTCGTCGAGGATCTTGTCGACCGACTTGCCCTGCGTGTTGAAGGCGTTGGTGGCGATCTCGTCGCTCGCCGACACCAGCTTGCGCAGGATGGAGCGCTCGCGCACGATCTCGGCGTAGCGGCGGATGTTGCTCGCGCTCGGCACGTACTGCGCGAGCGAGTTCAGGTAGACCAGCCCGCCGATCTCCTCGGCCTTGCCGAGGCTCTGCAGCTGCTCGTAGACGGTGATCACGTCCGCGGGCTTGCTCGCATTGATCAGGCCGCCGATCGCGGCGTAGATCAGCTTGTGCTCGTGGCGGTAGAAGTCGGTGTCGACCAGCAGGTCGCCCATGCGGTCCCACGCGCCGTTGTCGAGCAGCAGGCCGCCGAGCACGCTCGATTCGGCCTCGATCGAGTGAGGCGGAATGCGCAGCTGGGCAACCTGGCGGTCGGCCGACGACGGGTCGTTGTCGGCGTAGGAAAAAACAGCGGACATGGACTTCCCTTGCAACCCTGCATGCTAAGCCGCGCACGCTCGCGCGTGTGTGGACAAGGTTGTGAATAAACGGTGATCTTTCGGTGCAGCGCGTTGGAAAACCCGCCGCCGGAAAAAACAAAAGCCGCCCGGAGGCGGCTTTCGGGGCAGCGCCGGCGGCGCCGCGGAAACGATCAGGCGGTTTCGCCGTAGACCGTCACGGTGATGTCGACCACCACGTCGGTGTGCAGTGCCACGCTGACGGTGCTGTCGCCGACCACCTTGATCGGGCCGTTGGGCAGGCGCACTTGCGACTTGGCCACCTTGTAGCCCTGCTTGCCGAGCTCTTCGGCGATGTCGCTGTTGGTGACCGAGCCGAACAGGCGGCCGTCGACGCCGGCCTTCTGCGTCAGCTTGATGGTCGTGCCGCCGAGCTTCTCGCCCTGGGCTTGCGACTCGGCCAGCTTGGCGGCCGCAGCCTTCTCGAGTTCGACGCGCTTGGCTTCGAACTCGGCCTTGTTGGCAGCGGTGGCGCGGCGGGCGCGGCCGGTGGGGATCAGGAAGTTGCGGGCGTAGCCGTCCTTGACCTTGACGATGTCGCCGAGGGCGCCGACGTTCTGAACCTTGTCCAGAAGAATGATTTGCATGGTGCTGGCTCCTTAGACGCGGTGCTGGTCGCTGTACGGCACCATCGCGAGGAAGCGCGCGCGCTTGATCGCGGTGTTGAGCTGGCGCTGGTAGATCGCGCGCGTGCCGGTCAGGCGGGCGGGGATGATCTTGCCGTTTTCGCTGATGAAGTCACGCAGCGTGTCGATGTCCTTGTAGTCGATCTCTTCGACGCCGGCGACGGTGAAGCGGCAGAAGCGCTTGCGCTTGAACAGCAGCGACTGGGTGTTGCGCTTCGGGCGCTTGTCTTTGTTGAATTTCTTGAACGTGGCCATTTCGGGACCTCTTTTCGAAAATTAATCTTGCTGGAAATCCTGGATATGCAGGACCGGATACTTGCCGTTGCCCGGTGTCGCGAGGAAGCCCTGGAATCGCCAGAGGCTGCCCATCGACTGCGTTGCGAGCCGCTCGGCGACAGCGCCGAAGGCCACGGCCTTGAGGGCCGTCTTCACCTGCCTGGACTTTCCTGCCTCCTGGAGCGTCGATTCGTGCTCGAGCTTCAGGTCGACGGCCGGAAGGCCGGCGGGCGTGTATCGCAAGGCTCCGAGTTCGGCGACCGAGGCGGACAGCAGCAGCTGGTTGACCCCGGACGCCGCAGCAGCGGCAGCGCTCACGCCATCAGCCGTTGTTGTTGGCGGCGTATTCGGCCTGCTGGGCCTTGCGGGCTTCCTCGCGCTCGACCGTCTTCATCATCGACGAAGGACCGGTTTCGGCCTTCTTCTTCTGGACGGTCAGGTGACGCAGCACGGCGTCGTTGAACTTGAACGCGTGCTCGAGCTCGCCCATCACGGCCTGTTCAGCCTCGATGTTGACGCACAGGTAGTGCGCCTTGTTGAGCTTGTTGATCTGGTAGGCCAGCTGGCGGCGGCCCCAGTCCTCAACGCGGTGGACCTTGCCGCCGCCGGCCGTGATCAGGCCCTTGTAGCGCTCCAGCATGGCCGGAACTTGTTCGCTCTGATCCGGGTGGATCAGCAAAATGATTTCGTAGTGACGCATGGCACTCCTTGTGGATTCTTCCGTGGAAGAGGAAAAGCCACCCGCGGCGTCGCTCGCAGTGTGGCAAGGCAAAGCCGGCAATTATAGCCCTGCGTGCGCCACCCCGGCAAGGCCCTCAGTCGTTGAGCGCCCGGTCCAGCGCCGCGGCCTTCTCGGGCCCGACCGCGGCGCGGATCTTGGGCGCGAGCGCCAGCAGGTCCTCGTAGCTCGTCGTCCCCTCGACCTGGAGGTTGAGCCGGAAGCCCTTGAGGCCGAGGCTGCCGGTGAGCTGGGTGGCGATCGGATAGGCGTCCTTGTAGCGCTGCTGCCTGCTGCGGCCGGAAACCCCGGACTTGGCGCCGGACGGGGCCGCCGGACTGGCCGCGGGGGTGCCGGCGGCCGGCGGAGGCGCGGCGGGGGCCGCCTTCGAATCTTCAGCGGCCTCGAGCAGGCCGAGCAGGACCATCTGGTCGACGTCCTCGCGCACGATGCCCATGCCGCCGGCCAGCACCTCCTCGACAGAGCGCTTGCCGTCGAACAGGATGAAGGCCGAGCGCTGGCGCGGCGTGAGCGGAACCGAACGGTCCTTGAAGGCCTGCTGGCCCGCGGTCGTCTTGACGAGAATCATGCTGGTCTTCCCCTTCCGGGATACGTCCGTGAATCTCGCGAGTCTGGCACCAAATACTCAATTTGTTTACAAAAAGTGACCGCGGCCGCGGGAATCCCCGCATGGGGATTTCCGCCATCCGAAGGCGTCAGCGGTTGGCGAGCTGCTGCCAGGTGTCGATCACGCTGTCGGGATTGAGCGAGATCGACTCGATGCCCTGCTCCGC
>CBHTTS010000315.1:0-5811 GCA_966095775.1 uncultured Variovorax sp.
GGCGTGGACTACGTCACCAAGCCGATCAAGCCCAAGGAGGTGCTCGCGCGCATGAACGTGCACAGCCAGGCCGCGCGGCAGGCCGGCCAGGCGCGCAACGCGCTCGATGCCTTCGGCTATGCGAGCTTCACGGTGCGCCTGCCCGAAGGCCGGCTGATCTGGCAGACCGCGCTCGCGCGCGAGCTGCTCGAGCGCTATTGCGACACGCGCGCGCCCGAGACGCCGCCGGTGGTGCTCGAATGGCTGCGCCGCCACGCGCCCGAGGCGCGGGAGCAGGGCATCGAGCCGCCGGCGCTCACCATCGTGCGCAGCGCCGCCGGCCCGTCGCAGGGCGCGAGCAGCCTGAGCCTGCGGCTGCACCGCCAGACCGGCGAGGACGAGGACGGCGACGAATGGATGATCGTCATGCGCGAGCTCTCCGACACGGCGGTGATCGAGGCCATGAGCCTCAGCCTCAAGCTCACGGCGCGCGAGGCCGAGGTGCTCTACTGGGTGGTGAAGGGCAAGACCAACAAGGACATCGGCGAGATCCTCGGCAGCAGCCCCGCCACCGCCAAGAAGCACCTCGAGCGCGTGTACGTGAAGCTCGGCGTCGAGACCCGCACCGCGGCCGCGGGCGTGGCGATCAAGCGGATCCGCGAGTTGCAGCCGCAGTTCGAAATCTGAACGTCATGCGCGGCTCCTAGAATGCCCGGCCTCCGGGGCATGCAGCCATGAAAGACAAGAAGATCCTCACGAGAACGGCCGGCGGCGTGCGCTGCCTCGCGGCGGCCTGCCTGCTCGCGCACGCCGGCGCCCAGGCCGCGGGCCAATTCGACGTCGACGACGCGGGCACGCTCGACCCGGGCCAGTGCCAGTACGAAGCCTGGTGGGGCCGCACCGGCGCCGAGCCCGTGAACGTCGTGCATCTCGGGCCGGCCTGCCGCGTCGGGGCGGTCGAGCTGGGCCTGAACCTCGACCGTTCGTCGGTGCAGGGCGTGCGCACGGTCGCCGTGGGGCCGCAGCTCAAATGGAACTTCCACGGCACCGCGGCCGATGCACCGTTCGCCGCGGCGCTTTCGATCGGCGCCGTCTTCGATGCCACGCGCCGCGGGCGCGCGGGCGGGCAGTTCGTGCTGCCGCTGACCTGGCGCCCTACCGACAGCCTGCAGCTGCATGCCAACCTCGGCGCCGACTGGGCCCCGGGCAGCGGCACGCGCACCCCGCGCGGCGGCGCGGCGGCCGAATGGGCGATCGACGAGAAGGTGTCGCTGATCGCGGAGCGCAGCCGCGCATCGGGGCTCTGGACCTCGCGCATCGGCGGCCGCTTCAGCCTCACGCCGCTGATCAGCATCGACGTCAGCGCGTCGAGGGCAGGTCCGCAGCACGTGCGCGGCATCGTGGTCGGGCTGAACCACGCATTCGCGGTCCGGTAGGCGGCCTCAGCGCAGGTAGCGCTGGATGCGCTTCTCGTCCTCCGCGAGCTGCCGGCGCATCAGCGCGAGGAAGTCGCGCGCGGTGACCGACAGCACCTTGCCCGCCGGCATCGCGAGCACGCACGAGAAGAACACGTCGACCGAGAGCCGGCGCACCACGAGGCCGCGCTCGGCATAGTCGAGCGCCGTGATCGGGTTGACCAGCCCGACGCCGAGGCCGCGCAGCGCCATCTCGCAGACGCTCGCGGCATAGGGCGTCTGCACCGCGGCGCGCAGCGCGACGCCGCGCTCGGCCAGCGCGGCCTCGAGCCAGCGGTGCGAGGGATCCTCGGGGTTGAGCGCGAGAAAGGGCACCTGCGCGAGCTGCTCGAGTTCGATGCGCTTGAAGCGTGCGAGCGCGTGGCCCTGCGGCATCACCACCACGCCCGGAAAGCGCGCGAAGGTGGAGTGGGCGATGCCTTCGAGCGGCAGCTCGTCGGCCATCAGCCCGAAGTCGGACAGGCCCTTGGCCACGCGGTCGCGCACGTCCTTCGAGCTGAGCACCTGCAGCGAGACCTGCGGCCAGGGGGCGTCGCCGCGCTGCGCCTTGAGGCGTTCGAGCGCGCGCGGCATGAAGCCGAGCCCGAAGGCCGGGTAGCAGCTGAGCTCGAGCTGGTTGGTGCCGAACTCGCGCAGGCTGCGCATGCGGTGCTCGATCGCGTCCATGCCGATGAACACGCGCTCGACCTCGCTCCACAGCGCCTGCGCCTCGGGCGTGGGCACGAGGCGGGCGCCGGTGCGCTGGAACAGCCGCATGCCCGACTGCGTCTCCAGCCGCTTGAGCGACTGGCTCACCGCGGGCTGCGTCACGTGCAGCAGCGCCGCGGCCTTGCGCGTGGAGCCGGCGCGCATCAGGGCGCGGAAGGTTTCGATCTCGGTGAAGCGCATCGATAAGTTTTGTTATCGCCTGAGTATTTCAGGCGCATCGATTTTATTTTCGGATGCCTACGATCCGGAACACCGCCGATCCCCATCGAACCCCGTGAACACTTCCTCTCCCCCGCCCCTCGCAGGCCTTGCGCGCGCCGAGGCCGCTCCGCGGCCGGTGCGCAACCCGCGCCTGCTCGGACTGCAGTGCCTGCGGTGCGACACCCGCCATCCGCTCACGCTCGTGAACGACGGCTGCCCGGTCTGCCGCGCGGAGGGCGTGCACGTGGGCCTGCGCGCGAGCTATGCCGCCGCAGCCGGCGCCACCGCGGTGCAGATGCCCTACGAGCCGGGCTTCACGCTCGGCGAGGGCGGCACGCCGCTGCGCGAGATGCCGGCGCTCGCGCGGCAGTTCGGCGTCGCGCGGCTCGCGCTCAAGGACGAATCGCACAACCCGACGGGCTCGCACAAGGACCGCATGACTGCGGTCGGCGTGGCCCAGGCGCTCGAGGCCGGCGTCCACACGCTGGTGCTCGCCTCCTCGGGCAATGCGGCGGTGTCGGCCGCCTACTACGCCTGGGCCGCGGGCCTGGGCTGCGAAGTGGCGACCTACGAGAACCTGCCGCGCGCCTATGCGCGGCAGCTCGACGCGCTCGGCGCGCGGCGCCGCGTGTTCGCCGACAACGCGGGGCGCTGGGCCTTCGTGCGCGAGCGCTCGCAGCAGGAGGGCTATTTCGCGCTGACCAACTACCGGCTGCCGGCGCTGGGCAGCGCGCCGCTCGCGATCGAGGGCTACAAGCCGATCGCGCAGGAATGCGTCGCCGAGGGCGGCCTGCCCGACCACGTGCTGGTGCCGACCGCGCGCGGCGACCTCGCCTGGGGCCTCTACGCGGGCTTTCGCGAGCTGCTGGCGGCGGGCCGCATCGCGCGCCTGCCGCGGCTGTGGCTCGTGGAGCCGTTCGCGCGGCTCTCGCGCGTGCTGGCCGGCGGGGCGCTCGACGGCGCCTATCCGGGCCACACGGCGCAGTTCTCGACCGCCGGCGCGACCGTGACCTACCTGCAGTGGCAGGCCGCCACCGCCTCCGGGGGCGGCGCGGTGGTGGTCGACGACGACCAGGCGCGCGCGGCGCGGCGCACGCTCGCCGCAGCGGGCGTGAGCGCCGAGCTCTGCGCCGCCGCCGGGCTCGATGCGCTGCGCCAGCTGCGCGGCAGCGGAACGATCGCCGCCGACGCCCACGTGGTGCTGATGCTCACCGCCAACGCCTCGCGCGATCCGAGCTGGCCCGATGCCGACGCCGCCTGAACCCCCCGCCCACGAGAAGGAGATCCCCGCCATGCCCCGACTGCAACGCCGCGCCTTCCTGGCCGCCGGCACGGCCGCCCTGTTCGCCGCCTCGCCCCGCGCCTGGGCGGCCTTTCCCGAACGGCCGATCAAGCTGATCGTGCCCTGGGCCGCCGGCGGCAGCACCGACGCCATCGCGCGCGCCATGGCGCAGCGCATGAGCCAGACCCTCGGCAGCCCGGTGATCGTCGACAACCGGCCCGGCGCCGCGGGCCAGATCGGCACCGAGGCCGCGGCCAAGGCGGCGCCCGACGGCTACACGATCGCGATCGTCGAACTGCCGCACGCCATCGCGCCGGCCGTGACCGCGAAGCTGCCCTACGACCTGCTGCGCGACTTCACGCCCGTGACGATGATCGGCACCTCGCCGCTGGTGTTCTTCGCGGGCATGGACGAGGCGAGCCGCGACTACAGGAGCTTCGTGCGCAATGCGGCCGCCGCGGCGGCGCCGCCGGCCATCGCGCACAGCGGCACGGGCACCGTGAGCCACCTCGCGGCCGAACTGCTCGCGAACCGGACCCGGATCCGCTTCAACATGGTGCCGTACCGCGGCTCCGCGCCCGCGCTGACCGACGTGGCCGCCGGCACGGTGGGCGGTCACTTCGCGACGCTGGCAAGCGGCGCGAGCCTGCTGGGCGCGCGCAAGATCCGGCCGCTCCTGGTGACGAGCACGCAGCGCGCGAAGCTGCCGGGCCTCGAGGAGGTGCCCGCGCTCGGGGAGAGCGGCCTGAAGGGGCTCGAGATCGACCAGTGGTGGGCTATGGTCGCGCCCGCCACCACGCCGCTGGAGGTGATCGAGCGGCTGCGGCGCGAGGCGATCGCGGCGCTCGACCATCCCCCGGTCCGGGAGCGCATGGCGGTGCTCGGCGTGCAGCTCAAGGGTTCGACGACGGCCGAGCTGCGGGCCTTCATGCGTGCCGAGACCGAGCGCTGGCGCAAGGTGGCGCAGGACATCGGCCTGCAGCCTCAGTAATCCGGCGCTTCAGCGCCCGGTCTGGACCTTGATCCGGATCGTGTTCACGTCCCAGCCCCGGTTGCGCAGCCGCGTGACCAGCATCGGCGAGAGCTGGCGCAGCTTGGCGGCGGCGGCGCTGCCGTTGACCAGGATGCACCAGACGTCGCCCTCGGCCGGGCCGGCCTGGATCGCCGGACGCATGGCCGGCGGGATCAGCCCTTCGACCGCGCGCAGCCGCTCGCCCGCGTCGCGCGCGCGCGCCATCAGGCCCGCCAGCGTGGGCGATTCCTCGGCGGCCTGCTGCAGCGTGAAGGAGGGGACGGAACGGCGATTCATGGGTAATACGGAGGTGGGGACAAGGCAGCTAAAATGCCCGGTTTGCCGACGCTTGCGCCGGCGGATCGGTGGTTGCCTCTTTCGGTGCTTGCATTCGAAGAAGGCGCGCCCAACTGCTTTCACCATATCTTAGGGAATCCGGCCGCAGTGCCTGTCGCGTCAGGTGCCGCCCATCTCCACGCCAATGGCAACCAACTTCCTGACCCAGATCTTCGGCAGTCGCAACGACCGGCTCCTCAAGCAGTATCGCAAGACGGTGGAGCGCATCAACGCGCTCGAACCCTCGTTCGAGAAACTCAGCGACGACGCGCTGCGCGACAAGACGCAGGAATTCAAGGACCGCATCGCCAAGGGCGAGACCCTCGACGCGCTGCTGCCCGAAGCCTTCGCCACCGTGCGCGAGGGCTCCAAGCGGGTCATGAAGATGCGCCATTTCGACGTCCAGCTGCTCGGCGGCATGGCGCTGCACAACGGCAAGATCGCCGAAATGCGCACCGGCGAAGGCAAGACGCTGACCGCGACGCTGCCGGTCTACCTGAACGCGCTCTCGGGCAAGGGCGTGCACGTGGTCACGGTCAACGACTACCTCGCGAACCGCGACGCGACCTGGATGGGGCGCCTCTACAACTTCCTCGGCCTCACGGTGGGCATCAACCTGCCGCAGATGCCGCGCGAGCAGAAGCAGGAGGCCTACGGCGCCGACATCACCTACGGCACCAACAACGAATACGGCTTCGACTACCTGCGCGACAACATGGTCTACGAGCCCGGCGACCGGGTGCAGCGCGGCCTGAACTACGCGATCGTCGACGAGGTGGACTCGATCCTGATCGACGAGGCCCGCACGCCGCTGATCA
>CBHTTS010000316.1:0-5701 GCA_966095775.1 uncultured Variovorax sp.
TCGGCGAGCAGCGCGGCCTGCGCCTCGCGCGAGGCGCCGGGCGCGCTGCCGTACCAGGCCAGCCGGTCCGCGAGCGCGAGCTTGGCGGCCTCGGCCACGCGGTGCACGAAGCCCGCGGTGTGCGGCGCATGCGCCTCGAGCCCCGCATGGCGCAGCATGCCGAGCTGCTGCAGGAAGGCCGGCCCCTGGCTCCAGAAGCCGCACTTGGCCACCGTGTAGCGGCCGAAGTCGAGCGCGAGCGGCTGCTCCACCGTCGCCTGCCAGCGCGCCATGTCGTCGTAGCGCAGCAGGCCCGCATGCGCCTCCCCGGTGGTGTCGCGCACCTTCGCCGTGCGGTAGTAGCCGTCGATCTCGCGCGCGACGAAGCCCTGGTACCAGGCGCGCAGCGCCGCGTCGATGGTGCCGGTGCGGCTGCCGCCGCCCTCGCGCTCGGCCGTCTGCACGAGGCGCTCGTAGGTGGCGGCGAGCCGCGGCTGGCAGAACAGCGCGCCGGGCCTCGGCACGCGGCCCTCGGGCAGCCAGACCTCGGCCGAGCTGGGCCAGTGCTCGCGGAACAGCGACTGCACCGCGAGGATCGCCTGCACCGCGCGCGGCACCAGCGGAAAGCCGTCGCGCGCATAGCCGATGGCGGGCGCGAGCACCTCGGCGAGCGACCAGCTGCCGTGCTCGCGCAGCATCGTGAGCCAGGCGCCGAAGGCGCCCGGCACCGTGGCCGGCAGCAGCCCGATGCCCGGCACCTGCTCGAGCCCGAGCCGGCGGAAGGCGGCGGCCGAGGCCTCGGCGGGCGCCACGCCCTGGCCGCAGATCGACTGCATGCGGCGCGCCTTCTCGCTCCACAGCAGGATCGGCACCTCGCCGCCCGCGCCGTTGAGGTGCGGCTCCACCACCTGCAGCACGAAGCCGCCGGCCACGGCCGCGTCGAAGGCGTTGCCGCCGCGCTCGAGCACGCCCATCGCGGTCTGGGCCGCGAGCCAGTGGGTGGCGGCCGCCACGCCCTGCGTGCCGACGATCTCGGGACGGGTGGTGAAGCTGCTGGGGGTCATGGTGCGGCGGGGCCTCGTGGAAAACGAAAGCTTCGATTCTGAAGCCGTGGAATAGATCGATTCACATGTTTTTCTATCGATGCATGCATGAGTTGCTATTCTTCGGCGCATGCCGCCGAAGCCCCCCTCGCCCGACGCCCTGGCCCTGCGCCTCGAGACGCGCCTGAAGCTGCGCCACTACCTGCTGCTGCTCGCGGTCGAGCGCCACCGCTCGATCACGCGCGCGGCCGAGCAGCTCTCGCTCGCGCAGCCCACCGTGACGCGCGCGCTCGCCGACGTCGAGGACATCTTCATGACGCCGCTGTTCGTGCGCAGCCGGCGCGGGCTGGAGCCGACCATGGCCGGCGAGCTGGTGCTCGCGCGCGCCCGGCTCGCGGTGGCCGACCACCAGGCGCTGCAGCAGGAGCTGCGCGCGGTCAGCGGCGCGGGCCTGCAGGGCCGGCTGCGCATCGGCGTGATCCCCTATGCCGCGACGCAGACGCTCGACGCCGCCTGGCGCCACCTGTTCGAGCAGCGCCCGCGCATCGCGCTGCTCGCGCACGAGGACACCACCCACAACCTCGTGCTCGCGGTGCGGCAGCGCGCGCTCGACTGCGCGATCTGCCGCTTCTCGCACGACAGCACCGACGACGACCTGGTGCAGGAGCTGCTCTACCGCCAGGAGGCCTGCGTGGTGGTCGCCCGGCCCAGCGCGGCGCGGCTCGCGCGGCAGCCCGCGCTCGACATCACGCGGCTCGCGGACATGGACTGGATCTTCCCGCCCTCGGACACGCCGATCCGCCAGATGATCGACACCGTCTTCGCCGCCGCGGGGCGCAGCCTGCCGGTGCCGCTGCTCGAGGCCTATGCGGTGCGCACCGTCGCCTCGGCGATGCGCCACCTGCCGCGCGGCGTGACCGTGCTGCCGCGCGACGTGGCCCAGGCCGTGGCCGCCACCGGCGCGGCCGAGGTCATGCCACGCCCGCTGCCGTGGAGCCTGCCGCCCGTGGGCCTCGCGTGGCTGCGCGATTCGCCGAAGGCCGGCGTGATCGAAGCGCTGGCCGCCGCGCTGCGCTGAGCGCGGCGCGGCATGCGCTACGCTTTCGGCTGGCCAGCCCCTTGCCCGCTTCGCCTTGCTGAAAGGACTTCAATGCTCGAACTCTTGACCGACCCCCAGGCATGGATTGCCTTCGCGACCCTGACGGCGCTCGAACTCGTTCTGGGCATCGACAACATCATCTTCATCTCCATCCTGGTGGACAAGCTTCCGCCCGAGCGGCGCGACCTCGCGCGACGGCTCGGGCTGTTCATGGCGATGTTCATGCGCATCGGGCTGCTGTTGGTGCTCGCCTGGATCGTCGGCCTGGTCGCACCGCTGTTCTCGGTGCTCGGCAAGGACATCTCGGGACGGGACCTGATCCTGATCCTGGGCGGGCTGTTCCTGATCTGGAAGAGCACCAGCGAGGTCCACCAGTCGCTGGAGGGTGGCCACGAGCAGAAGTCGAGCGCCGTCAGGGCGACGTTCGCGGCGGTCATCCTCCAGATCATGCTCATCGATCTCGTGTTCTCGCTGGACTCGATCATCACCGCCGTCGGCATGGTGGACGACGTGCGGGTCATGATCGCCGCGGTGATCGTCTCGGTGGTCCTCATGATGCTGTTTGCCGGCCCGATCGGCCGCTTCGTCTCGAACCATCCCACCATCAAGATGCTGGCGCTGGCCTTCCTGGTGGTGGTGGGCGTGGTCCTGGTCGCGGAAGGCTTCGGGCACCACGTGCCCAAGGGCTACGTGTACTTCGCGATGGCCTTCTCGCTGGTCGTGGAGATGCTCAACATCCGGTTGCGCAAGAAGTCGGCACAGGTCGTGGCGCTGCATCCGCCCCACATGCCGGGAGACTGAATGAAATTGCGCACCCGTCCGCGCGACCCGGGCCGTGCCGGGCCGGCCCCATGAAGTTCAAGGAAATCGACGCCTTCCGCGCCGTGATGCGCTCGGGCTCCATGACGGCCGCGGCGGCCGACCTCTACACCTCGCAGCCCAACGTGAGCCGGCTGATCGCGCAGCTCGAGGCCTCCACGGGGCTGGTGCTGTTCACGCGCCACGCCGGACGGCTCACGCCCACCGAGGAAGGCATGGCCTTCCTGCGCGAGGTGGACCGTGCCTTCGTCGGGCTCGACGCGCTGAAGTACGCGGCGCGCAACATCCGACAGTTCGGCAAGGGGCGGCTGCGCATCGCGACCGTGCCCTCGCTGGCGATGACGGTGCTGCCGCGGGTGCTGCAGCGCTTCCATGCCGACCATCCCGAGGTCACGGTCGCGATGGACACCGGCAGCTCGCAGCTGGTGGCCGAATGGGTGGGATCGCGCGTGTGCGACCTGGGCTTCGTGTCCTACCTGCCGCAGGGCGCGATGACCGAATCGCATGCGGTGTGCGACGTCAACGGCTGCTGCGTGCTGCCGCCGGGCCACCGGCTGGCCGCCAAGGCGGCGATCGCGCCGGGCGACCTCGCGGGCGAGTCCTTCATCTCGATGGCGCACGGCGACGGGCTGCGCGCCGCGGTGGACGCGGCCTTCGCGGACGACGACCGCCGCATCATGCACTTCGAGACGCCCTATGGCGCGACCATCTGCCAGATGGTGGGCCTGGGCCTCGGCGTGAGCATCGTCAATCCGCTGGTGGCGCGCAGCTACCGCCACACCGGCCTGGTGGTGCGGCCGTTCGAGCCCCGCGTGCCCTTCGTGAGCCATCTGCTGCTCGCGCGCCACCGGCCGTTCAACGCGCTGGTGGACCGCTTCCACGCGCTCGCGACCCGGGTCATCGCCGAGGAGCTCGAGTCGCTCGACTGAGCGCGGCGGACCCCATACGGTTTCCGTATGGGCGCCTGACACACTCGTATTTGCGTTCGCCGAAGGGGCGCCGCAATACTCGTCGCACCCTGGCACGGCCGGGAACCCACGAGCATTGCGATGAACCTGCCAACCCGCCCGAGGCCGTGCTGATGGCTTCGCCGGCAACCACTTCCTCCACCGTCTTCGACGTCGCCGTGATCGGCGGCGGTCTGGTCGGTTCGGCGATCGCCTACGGGCTGCGCGGCAGCGTCGAATCGATCGCGGTGCTCGACGAAGGCGACGTCGCGCTGCGCGCCTCGCGCGGCAACTTCGGCCTGGTCTGGCTGCAGAGCAAGGGCTACGGCATGGGCGCCTACAGCCGCTGGACGCTGCGCTCGACGCGGCTGTGGCCGCGGCTCGCGGCGCAGCTGCAGGAGGAGACCGGCATCGACGTGGCGCTCGAGCAGAAGGGCGGCCTGACGCCGCTGATGGGCGAGCACGAGGTCGAGGCCCGGCTGGCCTGGGTCGAGCGGCTCATGGCGCAGCCCGAGGTCGAGCCCTACGAATGGAAGCTGCTCGACCACCACCAGGCCGCGTCGCTGGTGCCCGGCCTCGGGCGCGACGTGACCGGCGCGATCTGGACGCCGCACGACGGCATCGTCAATCCGCTGAAGCTGCTGCGCGCGCTGCACACGGCCTTCGCGCGCGGCGGCGTGTCGTACCTGCCGCACCACGGCGTGGAGAAGATCGAGCATTCGGCCGGCATGTTCCACCTGCGCACCGCCGGCCGCTGCATCCATGCGCGGCGCATCGTGCTCGCGGCGGGGCTGCGCAACGGCGCGCTCGGCGCGCAGGTCGGCATCGCGCTGCCGATGGCGCCGCAGCGCGGCCAGATCATCGTGCTCGAGCGCACGCAGCGGCTTGCCGGCACGCCCATGGTCACGCTGCGGCAGAACGACGAAGGCAGCTGGCTGGTCGGCGATTCGCAGGAGGACGCGGGCTACGCCGAGCACGAGACCACGCTGCCGGTGCTCGCCACCCTGGCCGACCGCGCGGTGCGCACCCTGCCCGCGCTCCGGGACGTGCGCGCGGTGCGCGCCTGGTCGGCGCTGCGCGTGCGCGCGAAGGACGGCTTTCCGGTCTACGAACAATCCGCCCGCCACCCGGGCGCCTTCATCGCCACCTGCCACAGCGGCGTGACGCTGGCCGCGATCCACGCCTTCACCCTCGCGCCGATGATCGCCGCGGGCACGCTCGCGCCCGCGCTCGACGGCTTTTCGACCAGGAGATTCCATGTTCAGTCGGCTTGAGCGCCCCGCCGCGGCCCCCGGGCGCGAGGTGCGCATCACGGTGGACGGTGCCGCGCTCGTCTGCGGCGAAGGCGACAGCGTCGCCGCCGCCCTGCTCGCCGCGGGCATCGACGCCTGCCGCGACACCGCGGTCAGCGGCACGCCGCGCGGTCCCTTCTGCATGATGGGCGTCTGCTACGACTGCCTGGTCGACATCGACGGCCAGCCCAACCGGCAGGCCTGCATGACGCGGGTGCGCGAGGGCATGGCGGTGCGCCGGCAGCTCGGCGCGCGCGAGGTGAAGCCATGAGCTTTTCATTCGACTGCGACCTGCTGGTCATCGGCGCCGGCCCGGCCGGTCTGGCGGCGGCGACGCGCGCCGCGGAACTCGGGCTCGACACCGTGCTCGTCGACGAGCAGCCCGCGCCCGGCGGCCAGATCTATCGCGCGGTCGGCAGCACGCCGGTGCAGGACCGCGCGATCCTCGGCGCCGACTACTGGCACGGCCTGGACCTGCTCGCCCCCGTCGGCGCGCGCGGCGCGCGCCCAGTCGCCGGCGCG
>CBHTTS010000317.1:0-5559 GCA_966095775.1 uncultured Variovorax sp.
CGTCTGGACCCGCATCCGCCACGTCATCGAGCCCGAGCAGACGCAGCAGGCCCACGCGCGCCGGCGCCCCGCGGCCGCCGCTGGGCGCCCCGCGGGCGGCTGGCTGCGCAGCCTCGCGCTCTGGCGCGGCGCCGCGGCGGCCGGCGCGCTCGCCACCGTGCTCGCGGTGGCGGTGGGCCTGAACCTGCGCCAGCAGCTGCAGGACGCGCCCGCGATCCAATACGTGGCCGTGCTCGCCGACGACCAGGCCGCGGCCTCGGTGCTCGTGACCTTCGATCCGAAGAAGCGCCGGCTCGTGCTGCAGCGCGTCGGCAGCTACGACGAAGGCAGCGAGAAGTCGCTGCAGCTCTGGGCCCTGCCCAGCGGCGGCGCGCCGCGCTCGCTCGGCGTGCTCGACCGCGCGCCGGCGCTCACGCTGCCTGCGTCAGAATCCGATGTTCGCGTGCCCGCGCTCGCGATCAGCCTCGAGCCCAAGGGCGGCGTGCCGAGCGAGCGCGGCCCCACCGGGCCGGTGCTGTTCAAGGGCGCGCTGATTGAAAAGACGATCTGATCCTGTTGCCGTGTTTCCCATGTCCCCGATGAAATCCGCGCTGGCCGCGCTCGCGCTGCTGGCCGCTGCGCTGTCCGCCCAGGCCCAGAGCGCCTCGGCCGCCTTCCCCTACGAAGCCGACGGCGCCGGCACGACCGAGAGCAGCTCCGAGTACCTGGCGGCCAAGGCGCGCTGGCACGACGAGCTCGCGGCCTTCGTGCGCGCCGACCAGCAGCGCTTTCCCGCGCCCGGCGGCGTGGTGTTCGTGGGCAGCTCCACGGTGCGCATGTGGAAGAGCCTCGCGCAGGACTTTGCCGGCCAGGTGCCCGAGATCGTCAACCGCGGCTTCGGCGGCTCGACGCTGGCCGACTGCAGCCTGTTCGCGCGCGACCTCGTGGTGCGCTACCGGCCGCGCCAGGTGGTGGTCTACGCGGGCGACAACGACCTCGCCGAGGGCCGCACGCCGCTGCAGGTGCTCGAGAGCTTCGCGCGCTTCGCCAACACCGTGCGCGCCGAGCTGCCCGCGACGCGCATCAGCTTCGTCTCGGTCAAGCCCAGCCCCTCGCGCGAGCACCTGCTGCCGCTCGTGCGCGAGACCAACAACGTGATTGCGGCCTACCTCAACCGCCTACCCAACAGCGAGTACATCGACATCTACACGCCGATGATCGGCGCCGACGGCCGCCCGCGGCCCGAGCTGTTCCGCGGCGACCGGCTGCACATGACGGACGAGGGCTACCGGCTCTGGCGCTCGATCATCGCGGCGCACCTGCCGGGCGCGCCGCAGGCCGCGGCGGCCCCGGCCCCCTCGCCCGCCGCGCAGCCCTGATCGGCGGCGCTCAGGTGCGCGCCGGCTCGGTCGGCAGGTCGTCGGCCGGCGGCGGCACGTCGGCGCCGCGGGTGTAGCGCGCGACCGCGTACATGCCCGTGAAGACCGCCAGGAGCAGCAGCCCGTCGCCCCACCAGGGCCGCGCGGTCTGGCTGTCGCCGTAGAAGGCCAGCACTAGCAGCACCGCGACCAGGTGCGCGCAGAAGGCCGGCAGCGAGGCCGAGCCCAGCGTCTCGAGCCAGTGCAGCCGCGGCAGCCGGCGCATCAGCCAGGGGCCGAAGCGCACCGCCACGATGCCCAGCGCCACCAGGTTCACCAGGCGCAGCGGCCCGAGCTGCCACTTGTCGAACAGCAGGTTCAGTTCCACGTCGCCGCCGAACGGCGCCTGGCCGTTGACGCCGTGGTGCCGCCACCAGAAGCCGTAGACCGCGACCGCGAGCGCCGGCGCCCAGATCCAGGCCGGAAAGCGCAGCGGCCGCGCGTCGGGCATGTTGCGGCCCGCGCCGATGCACAGGCCCGCGAACCAGAGGAACTGCCAGGCATAGCTGTTGAACGCGCCCATCTCGTGGAACGGCACCGGCAGCCCGAACCAGCGCACGGCGAGTTCGTAGATCCGCTCGCTGAGCCCGAACTGCGCCAGCGCCCAGACGGTGCCGCTCGCCGCCATCACGCCGGTCCAGCCGTGGCGCATCGCGAAGGCCAGCACCCAGGGGCTCAGCAGCATGAAGAAGATGTACATCGGCAGGATGTCGAGCAGCGCCGGCTCGTAGATCAGCAGCAGCCCGAACACGAAGCCCTGCAGCGGCTCGGCCAGGTAGTAGGAGACCAGGTTCTTCACCGCCGGCTGGTCGATGTGCAGCCCGAGCGCGGTGATCACGGTGAACAGGAACAGCAGGATCGCGGCCTGGCAGAGGTAGACCTTGAGCACGCGGCGCCAGAAGGCCTGGCGCATCGAATCGACGCCGCGCACGTGGCCGATGCGGCTGTAGACCAGGCCGGCCACGAAGGCCGAGAGCAGCACGAAGCCCTCGGCCGCCGAGACGAAGCCGAAGGGCTGGCCCAGCGGATCGGTCAGCCGCGTCGGCAGGTGGGTGACGGTCATCAGCACGAGCATCAGCCCGCGCAAGGCGTCTATTTCCCAGTGGCGTTTCATCGGTCGGCGGCGAGGTCTTGGTGGCGGTCCGCGCGGCGCACGCACGACAGGCTCGATTGTAGGGAGCGCGCCACGGCCTATGACGCTTGGCACTGTGGAATCGTCGCGCAAATCGGCTACGCTTTCCGGTGCTTTCAGGTGGAGAAAAACATTGAAAAGAACGATTCCAGCGCTGCTCGTCGCCGGCAGCGCCTTCTTCGCGGCGCCGGGCTTCGCGCTCCAGATCACCAACCTCACGCCGCAGGGCGAGGTGTCGCGCGTGCGCCAGGTGGTCGCGAGCTTCGACCAGGCCGCAGTCAACTTCGGTGATCCCAAGGCGCCGGCCCCGCTGGCGGTGAGCTGCAGCGACGCCCAGGCCGGCAAGGGCACGGGCCGCTGGACCGACGCGAAGCGCTGGGTGTTCGACTTCGAGAACGACCTGCCGCCCGGCGTGCGCTGCACGGTCACGCGCATCCCCGGCTTCAAGCCGAGCGCGGGCGGCGAGCTGACCGGTCCGGAGCGCTATCAATTCAATAGCGGCGGCCCGTTCGTGCGCAACTTCATGCCGGGCGGCTACGAGCGCATCGACGAGCAGCAGATGTTCGTGCTCGAGCTCAACGGCGCCGCCACGCTGGAGAGCGTGCGCCAGAACGTGTGGTGCGCGGCCGACGGGCTCGGCGAGCGCATTCCCGTGCGGCTGCTCGAAGGCGAGCAGCGCACCGCCCTGCTCAAGGCCTTCGGCCGTGAGCGCGACGCCGCGAAGGAGCCGCTGCGCTACGTGACGCTGCAGTGCAACCGCACGCTCACGCCCGGCAGCAAGGTGCAGGTCGTCTACGGCAAGGGCGTCGCCACGCCCTCGGGCGTGGCCAACAACGTGGAGCGCCGCCTGGGCTTCCAGGTGCGCGAGCCGTTCGCGGTCTCGTTCAGCTGCGAGCGCGAGAACGCGCAGGCCGGCTGCCTGCCGCTCAAGCCGATGCAGCTCTCGTTCAATGCACCGGTCACGCGCAAGATGGCCTCGCAGATCCAGCTCAAGGGCGGCGGCAAGACGGTCGCCGCCAAGCTCGAGGACGGCGGCGGCTCGGCCAGCGACGACGACGTGGTGACCAGCGCGAGCTTCGACCCGCCGTTCGCCGAGAACACCGCCTTCACGGTCGAGCTGCCCGCGAAGTTCGAGGACGCCTCGGGCCGCGCGCTGGCCTCGCCCGGCAGCTTCCCGCTCAAGGTGGGAACTGGCGCGATGCCGCCGCTCGCCAAGTTCGCGGCCTCGCCCTTCGGCGTGGTCGAGCGCTTCGCCGAACCCGACATGCCCGCGATGATGCCCGTGACCGTGCGGCGCGTGGAGCCGGCGCTGATGGTGCAGGCGCTCACGCCCGGCAAGGTCAGCGACATGAACCCGAAGACCGACGCCGAGATCATCGCCTGGTTCCGCAAGGTGCGCCGCTACGACGCCTACACCATCAGCCGCGAGCAGGCGCGCAAGGACGTCAAGGGCGCGCTGCCGCCGGTCATCGACAACAGCGAGCGCAGCTACGTGCAGACGCGCATGCTGTCGCTGCTCGCGGGCCAGCCGAACGTGAAGGCGCTCGACATGCCCAAGGCCGAGAGCGGCGATCCGCGCCCCTTCGAGGTCATCGGCATTCCGCTCACGCCGGGCTTCCACGTGCTCGAGATCGCCTCGCAGAAGCTCGGCGACTCGCTGCTCGACGAGCGCTACGGCGCCGGCCGCACGATGTACGTGCGCACCACCGCGCTCGCGACCAACCTCGCGGTGCACTTCAAGCTCGGGCGCGAGAACTCGCTGGCCTGGGTCACCACGCTCGACAAGGGCAAGGTGGTGCCGAACGCCGAGGTGCGCGTGTCCGACTGCCGCGGCGTCGCGGTCGCCTCGGCCACCACCGACGCCAACGGCATCGCGCGGCTCACGGGCGTCGCGCCCGAGGCGCCGAGCTGCCAGGGCCCGAACGAGTACGGCGCCGACGCCTGGTTCGTGAGCGCGCGCGCCAAGGACGACAAGGGCGTGGAGGACCTGGCCTTCACCTGGAGCGACTGGCAGCGCGGCATCGAGCCCTGGCGCTTCAACGTGCCGACCAGCCTGGAGCCCGAGCCCGACCGCGTGGCCCACACCATCTTCGACCGCACGCTGCTGCGCGCCGGCGAGACGGTGTCGATGAAGCACCTGGTGCGCAGCCAGACCAGCAAGGGCTTCGGGCTGCCCGAGCGCCGGCCCGACACGCTGGTCATCACCCACACCGGCAGCGGCCAACGCTTCACGCAGCCGCTGGCCTGGCGCAAGACCGCCACCGGCGGCCTGAGCGCCGAGAACAGCTTCGCGATCCCGCCGGCCGCCAAGCTCGGCGTCTACGAGGTCGCGCTGCAGGGCCGCAACGGCAAGGGCGAGGACGACGAGGAGGAATACGGCCAGACCTTCGCAACCGGCCGCTTCCGCGTCGAGGAGTTCCGCCTGCCGGTGCTCGAGGGCCGCATCGCGCCGGCCGACAAGAAGCCGCTCGTGAACGCGCTGTCGGTGCCGACCGAGGTGCAGATCAACTACGTGGCCGGCGGCGGCGCCGCCAACCTGCCGGTGCGCGTCTCGGCGATGGTGCGCGGCAAGAGCCTGAACTTCGCCGACCACGACGCCTTCAGCTTCAATCCGCCGCGCGCGCAGGGCGATGCCTCGCAGCCCGCGACCGCCGCGGCCGACACCGGCGCCGGCGAGGAAGACCTCCAGAGCAGCAGCGACACCCGCGTGATCGCCGACAAGCTGCCGCTCACGCTCAACAAGGACGGCAACGGCAAGCTCACGATCGAGAAGGTGCCGAAGGTCAAGGCCGCGCGCGAACTGCTGCTCGAGGCCACCTACGCCGATCCGAACGGCGAGGTGCAGACCCTGCGCAGCACGCAGACGCTCTGGCCCGCCTCGGTGATCGCCGGCATCAAGACCGAGGGCTGGGTCTCGACCGGCCAGAAGCTCAAGTACCAGGCGCTCGCGCTCGACCTCTCGGGCAAGCCCCAGGCCGGCGTGACGCTCAACGTGCGCGCGGTGGCGCGCATCACCACCACCAGCCGCAA
>CBHTTS010000318.1:0-5513 GCA_966095775.1 uncultured Variovorax sp.
GTCGGGCAGGCCCAGGTGCTCCTTCGGCGTCACGTAGCAGAGCATCGCGGTGCCGGCCCAGCCGATCATCGCGGCGCCGATGGCGCTCGCGATGTGGTCGTAGCCGGGCGCGATGTCGATGGTCAGCGGGCCCAGCGTGTAGAACGGCGCCTCGTGGCAGTGCTTGAGCTGCTCGTCCATGTTCGACTGGATCATGTGCATCGGCACGTGGCCCGGGCCTTCGATCATGGTCTGCACGTCGTGCTTCCAGGCGATCTGCGTGAGCTCGCCGAGCGTGCGCAGCTCGGCGAACTGCGCCTCGTCGTTGGCATCGGCGCCGCTGCCGGGGCGCAGGCCGTCGCCGAGCGAGAAGCTCACGTCGTAGGCCTTCATGATGTCGCAGATGTCCTCGAAGTGCGTGTAGAGGAAGCTCTCCTTGTGGTGCGCGATGCACCACTTGGCCATGATCGAGCCGCCGCGCGAGACGATGCCCGTCATGCGGTTCGCGGTCAGGTGGATGAACGGCAGCCGCAGGCCCGCGTGGATGGTGAAGTAGTCCACGCCCTGCTCGGCCTGCTCGATCAGCGTGTCGCGGTAGATCTCCCAGGTGAGGTCCTCGGCGACGCCGCCGACCTTCTCGAGCGCCTGGTAGATGGGCACGGTGCCGATCGGCACGGGGCTGTTGCGGATGATCCAGTCGCGCGTGGTGTGGATGTTCTTGCCGGTCGACAGGTCCATCACGTTGTCGGCGCCCCAGCGGATGGCCCAGACCAGCTTCTCCACCTCTTCCTCGATGCTCGAGGTCACGGCCGAGTTGCCGATGTTGGCGTTGATCTTGACCTTGAAGTTGCGGCCGATCGCCATCGGCTCGACCTCGGGGTGGTTGATGTTCGCGGGGATGATCGCGCGGCCGCGCGCCACCTCGTCGCGCACGAACTCGGGCGTGATGATGCGCGGGATGCTCGCGCCCATCGGGTTGCCGGCCACGCGCTTGGCGCGCTCCTCGTTCGCGAGGTACTCGGCCATCCATTCGCGCTTGCCGTTCTCGCGCAGCGCCACGTACTCCATCTCGGGCGTGACGATGCCGCGGCGCGCATAGTGCATCTGGCTCACGTTGCCGCCCGCCCTGGCGCGGCGCGGCGTGCGCTGCAGGCCCGAGGCGCCGGCGCGCAGCTCGGCGAGGCGCTGCGCGTCGCGGTCCTCGTTCTTCGCGCCGTCGTCGAGCGCATGGTGCAGGCGCCCGGCATAGCTTTCGGTGTCGCCGCGCTCGGCGATCCAGGCGCCGCGCACGTCGGGCAGGCCGCGGCGCACGTCGATCTCGACCTTGGGATCGGTGTAGGGACCCGAGGTGTCGTAGAGCGAGACGGTCTCGCCGTTGGTGAGCCGCACGTCGCGCACGGGCACCTGCAGGTCGGGCCGGCTGCCCGGGATCACGCACTTGTGCGAGGCGGGAAAGGGCTCGCGCGTGAGCGAGAGCAGCGAGGTGAACTTGTCCGGGGCATTCATGGCGGGGCACTCCTTGTTGAGATGAGGGGTGCTCCGCAATCGCTCGTGGACTCTGTGCGTCCCGTCGGGACGGACGGCGGGACCGGAGTCGGGAGTGCAGCTCTTCTTACGCCGGTATGACCCGGATCAAGTTCGCGGGTCGGCAGCTTCGCCATCTCAGCACGCCACATGCGTGCACCCCGGAGCGGGGACGATTGTGCGGGCCGGCGCCCGCGGCGTCAACCGGGGGTCTGCAGGTCGCCGTCGAGGTAGTACCAGCGCCCGTCGTCCTCGCGCACGAAGCGGCTGCGTTCGTGCAGGCGCGTGGCGGCGCCGGTGGCGCTGCTGCGCTGGCGCGCGACGAACTCTACCTCGGCATGGTCGGCGTCGAGCACCGAGCGCGAGCGCACGTCGAGCCCGAGCCACTTGACGCCGGGCTCGAACTCGATCGAGGCCGGCCGCGTCGAGGGATGCCAGGTGGCGAGCAGGTAGGCGCCGCGCTCGCGCACGAAGGCGGTATAGCGCGAACGCATCAGCGACTCGGCGTCGGGCGCGCCCGCATGCTCGAAGTCGTCGACATAGCGGCCGCAGCACATCGCATAGGCGATGGGCTTGTCGCGGCGGTCGGTGCGGCCGCAGGGACACGGTCCGGTGTGGGGATCGGTGGCGCTCATGAAGAGCGCTATTGGAACATCTTCGCGGCCGCGGCCTCCCGGCTAGCGAAACATCACCCACTCGGGGCGCATGTTGAAGCGCACCGGCAGGATGCTCACGCCGAGCCCGCTGGTCACGTACATGCGCCGCCCCTGGTGCGCGATCCAGCCGTGGGCCCATTCGCGCGGCGCCGCGCCGGGCACCAGGAGCGCGCCGTAGCCCGGGAGGCTGACCTGCCCGCCGTGCGTGTGGGCGGCCACCACGAGGCCGCGGATCGGCGGCAGCTGCGCGAAGCTCGCCGGGTCGTGCATCATGACCAGCGCGGCCGCGCCGGGCGGCACGCCGGCCAGCGCCGCGCCGGGCGCCGAGTGGCCGGTCGAATGGTCGCCGATGCCGACCACCCAGATCGCATGGCCGGGCAGGCGCGCGGCGGCGTTCTCGAGCACGCGGATGCCCTGCGCAGCGAGCGCGCGCGCGGTGCGCGGGCCGTCGTGCCACCAGTCGTGGTTGCCGAGCACCGCATACACCCCCTGCGGCGCCTCGAGGCGGCCGAGCACGGCCGCCATGGCCTCGATCGTCAGTTCCTCGTCGCCGCCCGTCCCAGCAAGGAAATCGCCGGGCAGCAGCACCACGTCGGGCTTGGCGGCGTTGATCGCGTCGACGATCGCGGCGGCGCGCGCCACGGTCGTGACGCGCCATGCCGCGTCGGCGCTCAGGTGCCAGTCGCCCGCGACCGCCACCTTGAGGCCGGCCGGCGGCTGCCACTGCGCCGAGGCCAGCGGCTCGACGCGCGTCGCGACCCAGCGCGGCTCGATGCCGAAGCTCCAGATCGCCAGCGCCGCCAAGAGCGCGATCGCGGCGCCGCGACGCCACCTTCGGCGCGCGCGCGGGCGAACCGGGCTCACGCGAGGGCGCGCTGGATCAGCAGCTTCTGGATGTCGGAGGTGCCTTCGTAGATCTGGCACACCCGCACGTCGCGGTAGATGCGCTCGAGCGGGAAGTCGTTGACGTAGCCGTAGCCGCCGAGCGTCTGGATCGCCGCGCTGCAGACGCGCTCGGCCATCTCGCTGGCGAACAGCTTGGCCATCGCGGCCTCCTTGAGGCAGGGCCGGCCGGCATCGCGCAGGCTGGCCGCATGCCAGATCAGCTGGCGCGCGGCCTCGAGCTGGGTGGCGCATTCGGCGAGGCGGAAGCCCACGGCCTGCTGGTCGAAGATGGCGCCGCCGAAGGCCTGGCGCTCCTTGGCGTAGGCGAGCGCGACCTCGAAGGCGCTGCGCGCCATGCCCACGCTCTGCGCCGCGATGCCGATGCGGCCGCCCTCGAGCGCGCCGAGCGCGATCTTGTAGCCCTCGCCTTCCTGGCCGATCAGGTTCTCGGCCGGGATGCGGCAGCCGTCGAAGTTGATCTGCGCGGTGTCGCTGCTGTGCTGGCCCAGCTTGTCCTCGAGCCGCGCCACCTGGTAGCCGGGCGCGTCGGTGGGCACGATGAAGGCGCTCATGCCACGCTTGCCCGCGGCCTTGTCGGTGACCGCGATCACGATCGCCACCTGGCCGTTCTTGCCGCTGGTGATGAACTGCTTCACGCCGTCGATCACCCAGCCGTCCGCGTCGCGGCGCGCGGTGGTGCGCAGGCTCGAGGCGTCGCTGCCGGCCTGCGGCTCGGTCAGGCAGAACGCACCGAGCATGCGGCCCTGCGCGAGCGGCTCGAGCCACTGCTTCTTCTGCTGCGCGTTGCCGTAGCGCAGCAGGATCGCGTTGACCGGACAGTTGGTCACGCTGATCGCGGTGCTGGTGCCGCCGTCGCCGGCGGCGATCTCCTCGAGCACGAGCGCGAGCGTCAGGTAGTCGAGGCCGGCGCCGCCGTGCTCCTCGGGCACGCAGATGCCGTAGGCGCCCAGCGCCGCGAGGCCCTGGTGCGCCTCCTTCGGGAAGAAGTGCTCGCGGTCCCACGCCGGCGCGTGGGGCCAGAGCTCGGCCTGCGAGAACGCGTGCACCGCGTCGCGGATGGCTTCCTGGTCGGCGCTGAGCAGCATGGCGTGGTGTCTCCTGTCTTCTTGTCGAGGTGCGTGCCGCGCCTACTTGCCGGCGCCGAGGTCCATGATCAGCCGCGCGGCCATGTAGAGGCGCCGCGGGATCGCGCTGATGTCCACGTACTCGGCCTTGTCGCTGTGGTAGCCGAAGCCCGGCAGGCCCAGGCTCTCGATCACCGGCTTGCCCGACAGCGCCGCGTAGGCCGCGTCGGTGCCGCCGCCGGTGCGCTCCTCCACGGTCAGCGTGCCGCCGGCTTCCTTGTAGAAGGCCACGGCCTTCTCGACCAGCTTCTTGCCGCCTTCGCCCGCGTTGAAGGCCGGGCGGCCGCGCGTGACGAGCACCTTGACCTCGGCTTCGGGCAGCTTCTTCTGCTGCGCGCGTTCCTCGAGCGTCTTCATCGCGGCGTCGAAGTCCTCGTTGCGCGCGTAGCGCACGTCGGCATTGAGCGTGGCGCTCGCGGGAATGATGTTCGAGACGTTGCCGGCCTTGGCGATGGTCCAGTTGAAGCGCAGGTGCTTGGCCTTGTCGTCGATGCTCATCGTGCGCAGCACGAGGTCGGAGGCCTCGACCAGCGCGTTCACCCCGAGCTCGGGCGCGGCGCCCGCGTGCGAGGCCTTGCCCGTGATGTTGACCTGCACGTAGGCGATGCCCGAGGTGCCGAGCGACAGCTTCTCGTCGCCCGCGCCCGTGGGCTCGAACGAAAGCACGTAGTCGGCCTGCCTGGCCTCTTCCTGGATCAGGTCGCGCGAGCCGAAGGAGCCCTTCTCCTCGTCGGTGTTGAACAGCACGGTGATGGTGCCGAAGTCGCGCACGCCGTAGTCCTTGAGCAGCTTGAGCGTGTGCAGGATCACCGCGTTGCCGCCCTTGTCGTCGGCGATGCCGGGGCCGTAGGCCTTCTCGCCCTCGATCCTGAACGGCGCCTTCGCGAGCGTGCCCTTGGGGTACACGGTGTCCATGTGCGACATCAGCAGCAGGTTCTTGCCGCCGCGGCCCTTGAGCCTGCCGACGATGTTGTCGCCCACCACGAGGCCGGCCGACTTGTGGCGCGTGACGGTGAAGCCCAAGTTCTTGAGTTCGCCCTCGAGGAAGCTGCCCGCGGCGGCGAGGCCCTCGGCGTCGCCGGTGCCGGTCTCGATGTTGACGAGCTTCTCGAGGGTCTTGACCACCGCCGCCTGTTCGTCGGTGGCGGCCTGGAACAGCACGTTGTCGCGCTTCTGCGCCCAGGCGCTGCCCGCGGCGAGGGCGGTGGCCAGCACGGCGGCGATGGCGGTACGGTGGAGGGAGGGGCGCATGGAAACTCCTGCTTTACGCATTGTTGATTTGAAGTGTCGGAATGGAACGGGCCGGCGTGCGCCACGTCGGGCG
>CBHTTS010000319.1:0-5507 GCA_966095775.1 uncultured Variovorax sp.
CAGCTCGCGGCCGAGGTCAACTGGCTGGTCGACCCTGTGCGCGGGGACGTGGAGGACGACCTCGCGCGCGTGAGCGGCCACGTGCCCGCGCACACCGTCGCCGAGGGCGCGCGCCGCGTGGTCGGCGCGCTGCGCCAGTTCGTCGGCGGCCGGGCCGGCGCGCCGGCGGCGGGCTCCGCGGGCAAGGCCGAATGAGGCGCTTCTATCGCGGCCTGTTCATCGTCTGGGTCGCGCTGCGCTACGGCCTGGACGAGCTCGTGCTCACGAGCTTCCAGAAGCCGTGGCTGCGCGTGGTGGCGCGCGTCGTGTCCTTCGGCCGCAACCTCGACGCGCCGCGCGGCCAGCGGCTGCGCGAGGCGCTCGAGCGGCTCGGCCCGATCTTCGTGAAGTTCGGCCAGGTGCTGTCGACGCGGCGCGACCTGCTGCCGCAGGACATCGCCGACGAGCTCGCCTTCCTGCAGGACCGGGTGGCGCCGTTCCCCTCGTCGGTGGCGATCGCCACCATCGAGCGCGCCTTCCGCCGGCCCGTGGGCGACGTGTTCGTGCAGTTCGACGAGACGCCGGTGGCGAGCGCCTCGATCGCGCAGGTGCACTTCGCGACCATCCGCACCGACGACGGCGAGGTGCGCGAGGTGGCCGTCAAGGTGCTGCGCCCCGGCATGCAGGGCGTGATCGAGAAGGACCTGGCGCTGATGGCGATGATGGCCGGCTGGGTCGAGAGCCTCTCGGCCGACGGCAAGCGCCTGAAGCCGCGCGAGGTGGTGGCGGAGTTCGACAAGTACCTGCACGACGAGCTCGACCTGGTGCGCGAGGCGGCCAACGCCGCGCAGCTGCGGCGCAACATGGCCTCGCTCGAGCTGGTGCTGATCCCGGAGATGTTCTGGGACTTCTGCCATCCCGAGGTGATCGTGATGGAGCGCATGAACGGCGTGCCGATCGCGCAGCTCGACCGGCTGCGCGCGGCGGGCGTGGACATCCCCAAGCTCGCGCGCGACGGCGTCACGATCTTCTTCACCCAGGTGTTCCGCGACGGCTTCTTCCACGCCGACATGCACCCGGGCAACATCCAGGTCAGCCTGGAGCCCGAGACCTTCGGGCGCTACGTCTCGCTCGACTTCGGGATCATCGGCACGCTCACCGAGTCCGACAAGGAGTACCTGGCGCAGAACTTCGTCGCCTTCTTCCGGCGCGACTACAAGCGGGTCGCCGAGCTGCACCTCGAAAGCGGCTGGGTGCCCGAGGGCACGCGCATCGACGAGCTCGAGGCGGCGATCCGCACCGTCTGCGAACCGTACTTCGACCGGCCGCTGAAGGAGATCTCGCTCGGCATGGTGCTGATGCGGCTGTTCCAGACCTCGCGCCGCTTCCACGTCGAGATCCAGCCGCAGCTGGTGCTGCTGCAGAAGACGCTGCTCAACATCGAGGGCCTGGGCCGCCAGCTCGATCCCGAGCTCGACCTCTGGCACACCGCCAAGCCCTTCCTCGAGAAGTGGATGGTCGACCAGATCGGGCCCAAGAAGCTGCTCGAGCAGCTGCGCGCCGAGGCGCCCCGGTATGCGAAATTGCTGCCCCAGTTGCCGCGCCTGCTGCACGATTTCCTGGAGAATCGGCCGCCCGACCACCGCCGCGAGCTGCTGGAACTGCTGGCCGCGCAGAAGCGCACCAACCGGCTGCTGCAGGCCGTCATCTATGGTGGCATGGGATTTGTATTGGGGTTGCTCGCCATGCAAGTGCTGGTGCGCGTGAAATTGTTCTAGAGGAGAGTCCCGTGCTGCTGACGCTGGTCGTCGTCTATCTGCTGGTCACCATCGCCATCGGCCTCTACGCCGCCAAGCGGGTGAAGAACACCACCGACTTCGCGATCGCCGGGCGGCACCTGCCGCTGTTCATGATCGTGACGACCACCTTCGCGACCTGGTTCGGGTCCGAAACGGTGCTCGGCATCCCGGCCAAGTTCATCGAGGGCGGGCTCAACGGCGTGGTCGAGGACCCGTTCGGCGCCGGCACCTGCCTGATCCTCGTGGGCCTGTTCTTCGCGGGCAAGCTCTACCGCATGACGCTCCTGACCATCAGCGACTACTACCGCGAGCGCTACGGCCGCGGCGTCGAGGTGGCCTGCTCGCTGATCATCATGCTGAGCTACCTGGGCTGGGTCTCGGCCCAGGTCACGGCGCTGGGGCTGGTGTTCAACGTGCTGTCGGGCGGCGCGATCGGCATCGCGACCGGCATGGTGATCGGGGTCGTCTCGATCCTCGCCTATACGCTGTTCGGCGGCATGTGGTCGGTCGCGGTGACCGACTTCGTGCAGATGATCATCCTGGTGGTCGGCCTCGCGGTGATCGCGATGTTCGCCGGCAACATGGCCGGCGGCGCCGACAAGGTGGTGGCCTTCGCGGTCAGCAAGGACCTGTTCAAGTTCTGGCCCGAGCCCAACTGGCACGACATGGTGTTCTTCTTCGCCGCGGCGATCACGATGATGCTCGGCTCGATCCCGCAGCAGGACGTGTTCCAGCGCGTGATGTCGGCCAACAGCGTGAAGGCGGCCACGCGCGGACCGGTGATCGGCGGTGTGGCGTACATCCTGTTCGCCGCGGTGCCGATGTTCCTGGTCGCGAGCGCGCTGCTGATCATGCCCGAGCAGACCGCGGCGCTGCTCAAGGAGGATCCGCAGAAGGTGCTGCCCACGCTGGTGCTCGAGAAGATGCCGTTCGTGATGCAGGTGCTCTTCTTCGGCGCGTTGCTGTCGGCCATCAAGTCGACCGCCTCGGCCACGCTGCTGGCGCCGAGCGTGACCTTCACCGAGAACATCTGGCGCCAGTTCCGTCCCGCCGGCACCGACCGCGAGAACCTGCTGACCATGCGCATCACGGTGCTGGTCTTCAGCGCCGCCGTGCTGGCCTACGCGATCCGGATGCAGGGCACGCCGATCTACGAGCTGGTCTCGGGCGCCTACCAGGTGCCGCTGGTCGGCGCCTTCGTCCCGCTGGTGCTCGGGCTCTACTGGCAGCGCGCGACCACCCAGGGCGCGGTCGCCTCGATCCTGTTCGGCATCGGCACCTGGCTGCTGTTCCTCTACATGCCCTGGGGCAGCGCGTTCCCGGCCCAGCTGGCCGGCGTGCTCGCCTCGCTGGGCGGGATGGTCGCGGGCTCGCTCGCGCCGCAGTGGGTGACCGACACCCGCACCCCCCACCGGATGCTCGCGACGGAGCCCGCCTGACCCCCGGCCGGCGGGGGCGGCCCTTATAATCGAGGGCTTTGCGAGCGGCTCCAGCCTTGTTTCGGCGCCGCTTTTTCCCCATTCCGACCCATGCCCATCTACGCCTACAAGTGCAGCGCCTGCGGCTTCGCCAAGGACGTGCTGCAGAAAATGTCCGACGCGCCGCTCTCGGTGTGCCCGACGTGCGGCGCGAGCGCATTCGAGAAGCAGGTCACGGCCGCGGGCTCCCACCTCAAGGGTGCCGGGGGGTACGTGACCGATTTCCGCCCCGGCGGCGGCACGACGGCCTAATCCGCCACGGCGAACAACGGCGCCGGGGCCGCCGCCGCGCCGGCGCCCGCGGCGGCTTCCTCCAGCCCCGCGCCCGCCCCGGCGCCGAGCCCCGCGCCGGCGCCCGCCGCCGCGAAGAGCGACTGAGAAGAAGACGACACGCACCATGCTCGCCCTGCGCAAATGGCTGTTCTCCGGCCTGCTGGTGATCGTTCCGCTGTTCATCACCCTCGCGGTGCTGAAGTGGATCATCGACACGCTGGACCAGACGCTCTGGGTGCTGCCGGCGGCCTGGCAGCACTGGCTGCACGAGAACAACGTGCGCGGGCTCGGCGTGCTGCTCACGCTCGCGATCCTGCTCGTGGTCGGCGCGGTGGCGAGCAATTTCGTCGGCAAGCGGCTGCTCGGCTGGGGCGACGCGGTGGTGCGCCGCATCCCGGTGGTGCGCTCGATCTACTCGAGCGTCAAGCAGGTGTCGGACACGCTGTTCTCCGAGAACGGCAACGCCTTCCGCACCGCGGTGCTGGTGCAGTGGCCGCGCGAGGGCGTCTGGACCATCGCGTTCGTGACCGGCACGCCCGGCAGCGAAGTGGTCGGCCACCTGGGCGGCGGCGACTACCTGAGCGTCTACGTGCCCACCACGCCCAACCCGACGGGCGGCTATTTCGTGATGCTCAAGCGCAGCGACTGCATCGAACTCAGGATGAGCGTGGACGAAGCGCTCAAGTACATCGTCTCGATGGGGGTGGTCGTCCCGGGCGGCCCCTCGTCCATCGCGAGCAAGTAATACCAATGCGCCTCCGCGGCGCCGGAATCCAACCATGGCCATGCGTTCTCACTATTGCGGTCTTGTGACCGAAGCCCTGATGGGCCAAACCGTCACCCTGTGCGGCTGGGTCAACCGCCGGCGCGACCACGGCGGCGTGATCTTCATCGACGTGCGCGACCGCGAGGGCTACGTGCAGGTGGTGTGCGACCCCGACCGCGCCGCGACCTTCGCCGCGGCCGAGGGCCTGCGCAACGAGTACTGCGTGCAGATCACCGGCCTCGTGCGCGCGCGCCCCGAGGGCACGACCAACGACCAGCTCAAGAGCGGCAAGATCGAGGTGCTGGCCCATGAGCTCAAGGTGCTGAACCCCTCGGTCACGCCGCCGTTCCTGCTCGATGACGACAACCTGTCGGAGACCACCCGCCTCACGCACCGCGTGCTCGACCTGCGCCGTCCCGCGATGCAGCGCAACCTGATGCTGCGCTACAAGGTGACGATGGAGACCCGCAAGTTCCTCGACGCCAACGGCTTCATCGACATCGAGACCCCGATGCTCGGCAAGTCCACGCCCGAGGGCGCGCGCGACTACCTCGTGCCCAGCCGCGTGCACGACGGCAGCTTCTTCGCGCTGCCGCAGTCGCCGCAGCTGTTCAAGCAGCTGCTGATGGTGGCCGGCTACGACCGCTACTACCAGATCGTGAAGTGCTTCCGCGACGAGGACCTGCGCGCCGACCGCCAGCCCGAGTTCACGCAGATCGACATCGAGACCTCCTTCCTCGCCGAGGAGGAGATCCGCGAGATGTTCGAGGGCATGATCCGCAACGTGTTCCGCAATGCCGCGGGCATCGAGCTGCCGGTGTTCCCGACGATGAGCTACGCCGATGCGATGTTCAAGTACGGCTCGGACAAGCCCGACCTGCGCGTGAAGCTCGAGTTCACCGAGCTGACCGAGCTGATGAAGCGCGTCGAGTTCAAGGTGTTCTCGAACGCCGCGACGATGAAGGGCGGCCGCGTGGTCGCGCTGCGCGTGCCCGGCGGCGGCGCCGAGGGCGGCCTGTCGCGCGGCGAGATCGACGCCTACACCGAGTTCGTCAAGATCTACGGCGCCAAGGGCCTGGCCTACATCAAGGTCAACGATGCGGCCGCCGGCCGCGAGGGCCTGCAGAGCCCGATCGTGAAGAACCTCGACGACAGCGCGCTGGCCGAGATCATCGCGCGCACCGGCGCGCGCAACGGCGACATCCTGTTCTT
>CBHTTS010000320.1:0-5507 GCA_966095775.1 uncultured Variovorax sp.
TCCTCGGGCTCACCATCGACTACGGCCCGTTCCAGTTCCTCGACGGCTTCGATCCGCGCCACATCTGCAACCACAGCGACAGCGCCGGCCGCTACGCCTTCAACCAGCAGCCCAACGTGGCCTACTGGAACCTGTTCTGCCTGGCCCAGGCGCTGCTGCCGCTGATCGGCGACGAGGAGACCGCGGTCGCCGCGCTGGCCTCGTACAAGACGGTGTTCCCCGAGGCCTTCGAGCACCGCATGCGCGACAAGCTCGGCCTCGCGGCGCCGGCCGAAGGCGACCGCGCGCTGATCGAGGGCGTGCTGAAGCTGCTCGCGGCCGAGAAGGTCGACCACACCATCTTCTGGCGCCGGCTGTCCCATTGCGTGGCCGACGGCAATGCCGAGCCGGTGCGCGACCTGTTCCTCGACCGCGCCGGCTTCGACGCCTGGCTGCTATCCTTTCGGGAGCGCCATGGCGAGCTGCCGCAGCCGGAGGCGGCCCTAAGGATGTTCCAATCGAACCCGAAGTTCGTGCTGCGGAACCACCTGGGCCAGGAAGCCATCGAAGCGGCAGCCCGGCGGGACTTCTCGGGCGTGGCCACCTTGCTGAGCCTGCTCGAGACCCCATTTGAAGAACATCCCGGCGCCGATGCCTATGCCGGGTTCCCGCCCGACTGGGCTTCCACGATCGAAATCAGCTGCTCATCATGACCACTCCCATCGCCAAGACCGACGCCGAATGGAAAGCCCTGCTCGCCGAAAAGGGCGCCGAACCCGCGGCCTTCGAGGTCACCCGCCATGCGGCCACCGAGCGCCCGTTCACCGGTAAATACGAGGCCCATTGGGAGGACGGCACCTACCACTGCATCTGCTGCGGCGCCAAGCTGTTCGAGTCGTCGACCAAGTTCGACGCCGGCTGCGGCTGGCCGAGCTTCTCCGAGGCGGCCGTGCCCGGCGCGATCCGCAACGTGATCGACCGTTCGCACGGCATGGTGCGCACCGAGAACCTGTGCGCCAACTGCGGCGCGCACCTGGGCCACGTCTTCCCCGACGGCCCCACCGAGACCGGGCTGCGCTACTGCATGAACTCGGCGTCGCTCGACTTCCAGAAAAAATGAAACTGCTGCTCGACTTCTTCCCGATCCTGCTCTTCTTCGGCGCCTACAAGCTCGCCGGCATCTATGCCGCCACCGGCGTGCTGATGGCCGCCACCGTGGTGCAGATGGGCATCATCTATGCCATGGAGCGCAAGCTGCAGGCGATGCAGAAGGCCACGCTGGTGCTGATCCTGCTGTTCGGCACGCTCACGCTGGTGCTGCACGACGACCGCTTCATCAAGTGGAAGCCGACGGTGCTCTACGGCGCGATGGCGCTGGCGCTCGCGGTGGCGCTCTGGGCGCTGAAGAAGAACTTCCTCAAGATGCTGCTCGGCGCCCAGCTGCAGCTGCCCGACCGGATCTGGCACCGGCTCAACGTCGCGTGGATCGGCTACTGCCTCTTCATGGCCGTGATCAACGGCTATGTCGCGGCCTACTTCAGCACCGAGGCCTGGGTCGACTTCAAGCTCTGGGGCTACATCTTCCCGGTGGTCTTCCTGGTGGCGCAGGGGCTCTACATCTCGCCCCACCTCAAGAACGACGACACGCCCGCCGCATGAACGCCGCCACCGCCCATCCGCTGCCGACCGCGCAGGACCTCGAGTCGGCGCTGCGCGAGGCGCTCGCGCCGACGCGGCTCGAGGTGATCGACGAAAGCGCGGCCCATGCGGGCCATGCGGGTGCCAACGCGGAGGGCCGCGGCACCCATTTCCGGGTCCGCATCGCCTCCCCGCGCTTCGAAGGAAAGCCCCGGGTGGCGCGCCACCGCCTTGTGTATGATGCCCTCCAAGTTTTTATAGCCCGGGGTCTGCACGCCATCGCCATCGAGGTGCTCTGAGTCTTGCCGCATCGACTGCACGCCGCACCTGCCGGGCGGCCCGCCGGCGGCGATGCCCTTCCTCTTCCCCGCCACGACCAGCTTTTCCACACGCGCCCTGTTCCACCCGACGAAGCGCATTTCCTTCCCAGCTGATATCCATTCCATGAAAAAACATCTCTTGCAGGCCGTCGCGGCCGCAGCGCTGATCGGTGCCGTTCCCATGGCGGCAGTGGCACAGAACGCAGCCATCGTCAACGGCAAGCCGGTGCCCAAGGCGCGCATGGACGTGCTGGCCCAGCAGCTCGCCGCCGCCGGCCGCCCCGTGACGCCGGAGATGCAGGGCCAGCTGCGCGAGGAAGTCGTCGCGCGCGAGGTCTTCATGCAGGAAGCGCAGAAGCAGGGTCTGGACACCAGCGAGGACTACCGCAACCAGCTCGAGCTCGCGCGCCAGGCGATCCTGATCCGCGCGCTGTTCGAGAACTACCGCAAGACCAACCCGGTCTCGGACGCCGACGTGAAGGCCGAGTACGACAAGTTCGTGGCGGCCAACGGCGGCAAGGAATTCAAGGCGCGCCACATCCTCGTCGAGACCGAGGACCAGGCCAAGAAGATCCTGGCCGACCTCAAGAAGGGCGCCAAGTTCGAGGACATCGCGAAGAAGCAGAGCAAGGACCCGGGCTCGGGCGCCAACGGCGGCGACCTCGACTGGGCCAACCCCGCGAGCTTCGTGCCCGAGTTCTCGGAAGCGATGATCAAGCTCAAGAAGGGCGAGACCACGGCCGCGCCCGTGAAGACGCAGTTCGGCTACCACATCATCCGCGTCGACGACATCCGCCAGGCGCAGCTGCCCGCGATGGAGGAAGTCAAGCCGCAGATCACGCAGCAGCTGCAGCAGCAGCGCCTGCAGAAGTACCAGGAAGACCTGCGCGCGAAGGCGAAGATCGAGTAAGCGCGGCGGCACCCGCGCCCCCGAGAAGAACGGCCCCCGCGGGCCGTTTTTTCTTTTGGAAGTGCCCGCGCCGACCGGCTCAGCGCAGGTATTCGCCCGCGGCCTCGGGCTGGTAGGCGAGCGCCGCGACCCGCGCGCTGCCCTGCACGCCGCCCGGCGTGGTCCACGACACGGTCTGGCCCACGCGGGCGCCGAGCAGGCTCGCGCCCACGGGCGACATCACCGAGACCTCGCCCGCCGAGGGCTTGGCGTCGCGCGGATAGCACAGCGTGATCGTGTAGCGCGCACGGCTCGCGGGGTCCTCGAGCTCGACGCGCGAATTCATCGTCACGAGGTCGGGCGCCGCGTCCTGCGGCGCGACCACCTCGCTGCAGTCGAGCAGCTCGTCGAGCGCCTGCGCGAGCGCGTCGGCCGCGCCGCGCGCCTGCAGCGCATGGTCCGCGAGCTTGCGCAGGCGGACGTGGTCGAGTTGGGTCAGGGTCCGTTCGAGCCGGGCCTGGGGGTTGGAGATGTCCATGCTGTCGCTCCATGAAGGAATCGCGGCATGCGCTTGTGGACGCACGCATGCCGATGCGCGGGCTGGAGGGGTGCCCGGCGATCAGGCGGTGCGCGGAAAAGGGAGGGAGGAGGAAGCGATCGCCGGGCTCAGGAATGCCGGGTCGATCGGTGCGCGGGCGCGCCGGTCGGTCGCATCGCGCGCGCGCCGCCGCGCGGCAGCGCGGCGGGCGTCGGGGAAGGCAGGCGCGAGGACATGCGCCCGAGTCTAAATGACCCGGGCGCCGGGCTCAACCGACCCAGCGGCGCGCATTGCGCCAGATCTGCATCCACGGGCTCTGCGCGCTGCGGTCGCCCGAGGTCCAGCTCATCTGGATGTTGCGGAACACGCGCTCGGGGTGCGGCATCACGGCCGTGAAGCGGCCGTCGGGCGTGGTCACCGAGGTCAGGCCGCCCGCGCTGCCGTTCGGGTTGAACGGGTACTGCTCGGTCGCACGGCCGTGGTTGTCCACGAAGCGCATCGCGGCGATCGCGCGCGCCGGGTCGCCGCGGTGCTTGAAGTTGGCATAGCCCTCGCCGTGCGCCACCGCGATCGGCAGCCGGCTGCCGGCCATGCCCGCGAAGAAGATGCTCGGCGAATCGAGCACCTCCACCATCGACAGCCGCGCCTCGAAGCGCTCGCTCTGGTTGGTGGTGAAGCGCGGCCAGGCGTCGGCGCCCGGGATGATGTCGGCCAGCTCGGCGAACATCTGGCAGCCGTTGCACACGCCGAGGCCGAAGGTGTCGCCGCGGCCGAAGAAGGCCTTGAACTGCTCGGCCAGCCGCGGGTTGAAGGTGATGCTGCGCGCCCAGCCGATGCCTGCGCCCAGCGTGTCGCCGTAGCTGAAGCCGCCGCAGGCCACCACGCCCTTGAACTGCGACAGGTCCGCCCTGCCCGTCTGCAGGTCGGTCATGTGCACGTCGAAGGCCTCGAAGCCGGCCTCGGTGAAGGCGTAGGCCATCTCGACGTGCGAATTGACACCCTGCTCGCGCAGGATCGCGACCTGGGGCCGCGACTGCAGCAGCGCGGGCGCCGCCGCCGCTGCCGGCTGCGCCGCGGGCAGGAACACGTGCAGGCCCGGATCGGCCGGATCGCCCGCGGCCGCGTGCTCGGCGTCGGCGCAGGCCGGGTTGTCGCGCTCGCGCGCGATCTTCCAGCTGACCGAATCCCAGACCTGGTGCAGGTCGTGCAGCGAGGCGCTGAAGACGGCCTTGGCGTCGCGCCAGACCTCGAGCTTGCCCTTGCCCGCCTCCATCGTGGAGCTCGCCGGGCGCGTCTTGCCAACGAAGTGGCTGTGGGCGCTGAGGCCGTGGGCGCGCAGCACCTGCATCACCTCGTTGCGCTCGGCGGTGCGCACCTGCAGCAGCATGCCGAGCTCCTCGTTGAACAGCGCCTTGAGCGTGAGCTCCTCGCGCCGCGCGCTGACCTGCTGCGCCCAGTTCTTGGCGTCGCCGGTCTCCATGCGGCTGTCGGAGATGCCGTCGCCCTCGGTCACGAGCATGTCGACGTTGAGCGCCACGCCGACGTGGCCCGCGAAGGCCATCTCGCAGGCGGCGGCGAACAGGCCGCCGTCGCTGCGGTCGTGCATCGCGAGGATCTTGCCGTCGGCGCGCAGCGCGTTCACCGCATCGACCAGCGCCACGAGCTGCGCCGGGTCGTCGAGGTCGGGCACGCGGTCGCCGCTCTGGCCCAGGGTCTGGGCCAGGATGCTGCCGGCCATGCGGTGCTGGCCGCGGCCGAGGTCGACCAGCACCAGCGTGGTGTCGGGCTCCTCGGCGTCGAGCTGCGGCGTGAGGGTGCCGCGCACGTCGGCGAGCGTCGCGAAGGCGCTGACGATCAGGCTCACGGGGGACGTGACCTTCTTCGCCTCGCCGTTCTCGCTCCACTGGGTGCGCATCGACAGCGAATCCTTGCCGACGGGAATCGAGACGCCCAGCGCCGGGCAGAGCTCGAGGCCCACGGCCTTGACGGTCTCGTAGAGCGCGGCGTCCTCGCCGGGCTCGCCGCAGGCGGCCATCCAGTTGGCCGAGAGCTTGACGCGCGACAGCTCGATCGGCGCGGCCAGCAGGTTGGTGATGGCCTCGGCCACCGCCATGCGGCCCGAGGCCGGCGCGTCGATCGCGGC
>CBHTTS010000321.1:0-5473 GCA_966095775.1 uncultured Variovorax sp.
TCGACGCGAGGAAGACCTGCGTCGCGCCGGGCCTGATCGACAGCCACGTGCACCCGGTGTTCGGCGACTGGACGCCGCGCCAGAGCCAGCTCGGCTGGATCGACTCGACGATGAACGGCGGCGTCACCACCATGATCTCGGCCGGCGAGGTGCACCTGCCGGGCCGGCCCAAGGACATCGTGGGCCTGAAGGCGCTCGCGATCACCGCGCAGCGCGCCTTCGACAACTTCCGCCCGGGCGGCGTGAAGGTGCTGGCCGGCGCCCCGGTGATCGAGAAGGGCATGGTCGAGAGCGACTTCAAGGAACTCGCCGAGGCCGGCGTGGGCCTGCTCGGCGAAGTGGGCCTGGGCTCGGTCAAGGCCGGCTACGAGGCCAAGGAGATGGTGGCCTGGGCGCGCAAGTACGGCATCCAGAGCACGATCCACACGGGCGGCCCCTCGATCCCGGGCTCGGGCCTGATCGACAAGGACGTGGTGCTCGAGGCCGACGCCGACGTGATCGGCCACATCAACGGCGGCCACACCTCGCTGCCCGAGGCGCATGTCTGCGAGCTCTGCGAGAAGAGCTCGCGCGCGATCGAGATCGTGCACAACGGCAACGAGAAGGTCGCGATCGCGGCGGCGAAGGCGGCGCTCGACCTCAAGTGCCCGCACCGCGTGATCCTCGGCACCGACGGCCCGGCGGGCTCGGGCGTTCAGCCGCTCGGCATCCTGCGCATGATCGCGATGCTCTCGTCGATCGCGAACATCCCGGCCGAGCTGGTGTTCTGCTTCGCGACCGGCAACACCGCGAAGATCCGCAAGCTCAACTGCGGCCTGATCGAGGTCGGCCGCGATGCCGACTTCGTCTTCATGGACCGGGCCCAGCATTCGCCGGCGCCGGGGCTGCTCGAGAGCGTGCGGCTCGGCGACATCCCGGGCGTGGGCATGGTGATGATCGACGGCATCGTGCGCTGCGGCCGCAGCCGCAACACGCCGCCCGCGACCGAGATCCCGGTCGTGGTCTCGGGCGCGCACTGACGGGCGCGGCGGCGGGCTAGCGTTCGCGCCGCGCCTTGAAAACGAGGTGACGCGCGGCCGCGAAATTGACCACCAGCCCCGCGCAGCTGCCGGCCGCGACGCCGAGCGCGGGCACCCAGCGGCCGTCGAAGGCATGCAGCACGAGCACGTAGGCGCCGTAGTTCACGACCGCGCCGCCGAGCATGGTGACGAGGTAGCCGAGGTATTCGCGCACGATCGAGGTGCCCGAATGCCGCGCCCTGAAGGTGTAGCGCCGGTTGAGCGCCCAGGTGGCCGTGGCCGCCGCGAGGAAGGACAGCACGCGCGCGCCGTACCAGCCGAGCCACGGCGCCGCGAGGTAGAGCACCGCGACGTCGACCACGAAGCCGGCCGCGCCGACCGCGGCGAACAGCCCGAACTCGCGGCCCGCCTTCATGCCTTGCGGCGGTACTGGCCGACGCCGGGGATCGCGAGGTAGCGCAGCCGCTTGGTCTCGCGGCGCGCGAGCCGGATCGCGTGCATCACCACGCCGCAGACCATCGAGAGCATGGCCGCGAGCATCGCGCCGGTCGCGAGCACCGCGGTGGGCAGCCGCGGCACCAGGCCGGTGTGCATGTAGGTGATGAGCAGCGGGAACGCGAGCGCGAGCGCGGCGATCGCGAGCACCGCCGCCACGCTCGAGAAGAACTGCAGCGGCCGCTCGCTCACGAACAGCTTGCAGATGGTCTTGAGGATGCGCCAGCCGTCGCGGTAGGTCGAGAGCTTGCTGTGCGAGCCTTCGGGCCGCGTGCTGTAGGCGGTCTCGATCTCGGCGTAGGGCATGCGCAGCTCGAGCGCATGCACCGTGAGCTCGGTCTCGATCTCGAAGCCCTGCGACAGCGCCGGGAAGGACTTCACGTAGCGGCGCGAGAACACGCGGTAGCCCGAGAGCATGTCGGTCAGGCCGCCGCCGAAGAGCTGCGCCACCGTGCCCGTGAGCAGGCGGTTGCCGAAGCGGTGGCCGGCGCGGTAGGTGAGCGCGTTCTGTCCGTCGTCGACGCGGCTGCCGACCACCATGTCGAGGTTGCCCGCGACCAGCGCGTCGACGAGCCGGCGCGCGCTCGCCACGTCGTAGGTGGCGTCGCCGTCGACGGTCACGTAGACGTCGGCCTCGACGTCGGCGAACATGCGCCGCACCACGTTGCCCTTGCCGGGCGCGGCCACGTGCGTGACCCAGGCGCCCGCCGCGCGCGCGATCGCGGCCGTGTCGTCGGTGGAGTTGTTGTCGAAGACGTGGATCTCGGCCTCGGGCAGCGCGGCGCGGAACTGGGCGACCACCTGCGCGATCGACAGCGCCTCGTTGTAGCAGGGGATCACCGCGGCGATGCGCATCGGCGCCGCGGCGGGGGAGGTGGGGAGCTCGGTCATGGTGCGCTCGGAAGGATACGGTAGGCCCGTCCGCCGTCCTTTTCGTACAGCAGGGCGAAGTGCGCGTCGAAGCCCGCCCGCGTGGCGAGCGTGGGCACGAGCGAGGTCGGCATCACGATCGCCGTGAAGCCCAGCTTCGACAGCTTGCGCGCCATGTCGCCCGGCGGCAGCAGCAGGAAATCGCGGTACCGCCAGGGGCCGAGCGTGTCGCCCCAGATCGGGTTCGGGCCGTAGTAGATCGCCTCGTTGAGCGCGATCTGGTAGACGCGCCCGTCGGCATGGCGGCGCAGCCAGTCCATCGCGGCATAGCCGGGCACGTACTGCCGCAGGAAGGCCTCGCGCGCCTCGGGCGTGGGCGAGATCATCGCGACCTTCTCGGCCGTCTGGCGCACCGACACCGCGGCGAGCGCGGCCAGCAGCAGCACCGCGACCCAGTCGGCGCCGAGGCCGGTGCCGCGCGGCGCGTCCGCCCCGTCCGCGCGCGCCGCCCCGCGCGCGCCCACGAGCCGGCGCAGGCCGCGCACGGCGCCGCCGAACAGCACCTGCCAGCCGAGCGCCGCCATCAGCGCGATCAGCGGGTACGAGGCCGTGAGGTAGCGCGGGTAGCGCGAGGTGAGCAGCCACACGGCGATCGAATAGAAGCAGAACCAGCCCGCGGCACGCAGCGCGGCCGAGCGCTTCCAGAACACGCTGAAGGGCGCGAGGAACACGGCCCAGATCAGCACGTTGGGCCGCGCCGCATGGTCGCGCACGTCGGCCACCTGCTGCACGTAGTCCTCGGGGATCCAGTCGGTGAAGCCGAACACGCGCGCGCCGATCGGATTGAAGGGATCGCCCGTCATGACCGCGTTGCGCGCGTACCAGTAGACGCAGGGCACGAGGAAGCAGGCGAGCGCGAGCGCCCAGGCCTTCGGCCGCCGCTCGTGCCAGCCCACGAACAGCGCCACCAGCGGCAGGAAGGTCAGCGCCTGGTACTTCGAGCCAGCGGCCACGCCGAGGCCGAAGGCCGCGAGGCCGAGCCAGCGCGTGCCGCCCGCGAGCGGCTCGGACTCGCGCCACCACCACAGCGCCACGCAGGCCATGAGCACGAACAGCGCCACGCCCATGTCGATCAGCGCGTTCGAGTAGTCGCCGATGCCGAGCCAGATCGCCGCGCCGATGCAGGCGCCGAGCCGGTCGGCATGCTGCATGCCGAGGCGGAACACCATCAGCACCGAGAGCGCGCCGGCGAGGCCGTTGATCAGGTGCGGCAGCACGTCGTCGCCGAGCTGCAGCGCGGCCGCGTAGAGCAGGTTGTAGTTGTAGGGGAACCAGGGGTAGCGCAGCCACTCGTGGATGCCGAGCCGGCCCTCGTCGGCCACAAGGCGCGCGTAGGGCAGGTGGTACATCAGCTCGTCGAAGGCCGCGGGCGGCGAAAGCGGCGCCACCAGCGAGGGCAGCGCCACCAGCGCGAGCGCGAGCGCGGCGATCTTCTCGAGCCGCGTCCACGGCGCCGCGGGGCCGCGCAGCGCCCGCAGCGCCCGCAGCGCGCGCACTTCGCGCCACCAGGGCCGCAGCTGCAGCGCCGCCGCGAGCACGCCCAGGGCGACCAGCGCGGCCGTGGCCTCGCGCCGGAACACGCCGAAGATCGCGAGCAGCTGGAACGCGCAGATGAAGAGGCCGACGCCGAGGGTCGCCGCCATGGCCGCCTCGAGCCAGGCATCGCGGCGCGTCGGCGGCGCGAGCCGCGCGAAGAGCGCGCGCCCGAAGCCCCAGCAGGCGGCCACGAAGACCACCCATGCCGCGTAGTGCGCGGCGGCAAACATCATCTTCTGAATAGCAACTCCCGGTGCCGGTCGGCCGAGCCGGCCGGCGGGTTCAAAGGTTCGGCGCGAGCAGGCGCTCGAGTTCGGATTCGCTCTGCTTGCGCCGCGCGGCCTGGTCCTGCAGCTGGTCGTGCCCGATCTTGCCGACGTTGAAGTACGTCGCCTCGGGATGGCTCAGGTAGAAGCCGCTCACGCTGGCGGCGGGCATCATAGCGAGGCTTTCGGTCAGCGTCATGCCAATGTCCGCGCAGTTCAGAAGGTCGAACATCGGGCGCTTCACGCTGTGGTCGGGGCAGGCCGGGTAGCCGGGCGCGGGGCGGATGCCGCGGTATTTCTCGGCGATCATCTCGTCGTTGCTCAGTGCCTCGTCGGGCGCATAGCCCCAGAGGTCGGTGCGCACGCGGTGGTGCATCGCCTCGGCGAAGGCCTCGGCGAGCCGGTCGGCCAGCGCCTTGAGCATGATCGCGGAGTAGTCGTCGAGGTCGTCGGCGAAGTACTTCTCCTTCTTCTCGACGCCCAGGCCCGCGGTCACCGCGAACATGCCCACGTAGTCCCTGAGGCCGCTCTCCTTCGGCGCGACGAAGTCGGCGAGGCAGCGGCTCGGGCGCATCACGCCTTCGATGATCTGCTTCTCGGTCTGCTGACGCATGCCCCACCAGGTCAGCGCCGCCTCGCTGCGCGTCTCGTCGGTGTAGAGCACGATGTCGTCGTCGTCGACCGTGTTGGCGGGCCAGAAGCCGACCACGCCGCTGGCCGTGAGCCAGCGCCCCTCGATCAGCCGCTTGAGCATGCGCTGGCCGTCGGCGTAGACGCGCACGGCCTCGGTGCCCACGATCTCGTCCTTGAGGATCGCCGGGAACGGGCCGGCCAGGTCCCAGGTCTGGAAGAACGGGCCCCAGTCGATGTACTTCGCGAGCTCGGTGAGGTCGAAGTTGCGGAACACGCGCCGGCCGATGAACTTGGGGCGAGGCGGCACGTAGCCCGACCAGTCGATCGGCGTCTTGTTGGCGCGCGCCTTCGCGAGCGGCCACAGCGGCACCTGCTTCTTGTTGGCGTGCTGCGCGCGCACCTTCTCGTAGTCGGCGTTGATCTCGTCGATGTACGCGGCCGCCTGGTCCGACAGCAGGCTCTGCGCCACGCTCACGCTGCGCGAGGCGTCGGGCACGTAGACCACCGGGCCCTCGTAGTGCGGCGCGATCTTCACGGCCGTGTGCACGCGGCTGGTGGTGGCGCCGCCGATCAGCAGCGGGATCTTCTTCACGC
>CBHTTS010000322.1:0-5394 GCA_966095775.1 uncultured Variovorax sp.
ACCTGGGCGCACGACTACGCGCCGAAGGTGCGCGGCCTCACGCTCGCCTCGCCGGCCTTCAAGGTGAAGCTCTACGTGCCGTTCGCGCGGCCCGGCCTCGCGCTGATGCACAAGCTGCGCGGGCTGTTCTTCGTCAACAGCTACGTGAAGGCGAAGTTCCTCACGCACGATCCCGCGCGGATCGCGAGCTACGAAAGCGATCCGCTGATCACGCGCCCGATCGCCGTCAACATCCTGCTCGGCCTGTACGAAGCGGCCGAGCGCGTGGTGGCCGACGCGCAGGCGATCACGCGGCCGGTGCAGCTGCTGATCTCGGGCGCGGACTGGGTGGTGCACCGCAAGCCCCAGGTCCGGTTCTTCGAGCGCCTGGGCAGCGCGGTCAAGACCAAGGTGGAGCTGCCGGGCTTCTTCCACGACACGCTGGGCGAGCGCGACCGCGCCGACGCGGTGCGCTCGATCCGCGAGTTCGTGCTGCAGCTGTTCGACGCGCCGCCGGCCCCCGTGGACCTGCGCGCCGCGCACCAGAGCGGGCCGACCGCCGACGAGTCGCGCGCCCTCGCCGAGCCGCTGCCCGCGCTGTCGCCGCGCGGCCTCTACTGGTCGCTGACGCGCGCCGGGCTGCGCTTCGGCGGCACGCTTTCCACCGGCGTGCGGCTCGGCCACGAGACCGGCTTCGACTCGGGCAGCACGCTCGACTACGTCTACCGCAACCAGGCCCAGGGCAAGGGCGCGCTGGGGCGCATGATCGACCGCAACTACCTCGACGCGATCGGCTGGCGCGGCATCCGCCAGCGCAAGATCCACGTCGAGGAGCTGCTGCGCATCGCGATGGAGCGGCTCGCCGAGATGCACCGCGAGGTGCGCGTGATGGACATCGCGGCCGGCCACGGCCGCTACGTGCTCGACGCGGTGCTCGCGAGCCCCGTCAAGGCGAGCGCGATCCTGCTGCGCGACTACAGCGAGATCAACGTGCGCGACGGCCGCGCGCTGATCGCGGAGAAGGGGCTCGAGGACGTCGCCCAGTTCGTGCAGGCCGACGCCTTCGACCGCATGAGCCTCGCGAGCGTGGTGCCGCGGCCGACGCTGGCCGTGGTGTCGGGCCTCTACGAGCTGTTCCCCGACAACGAGATGGTGCAGCGCTCGCTCGCGGGCGTGGGCGACGCGGTGGAGGACGGCGGCTACCTCGTCTACACCGGCCAGCCCTGGCATCCCCAGCTCGAGATGATCGCGCGCGCGCTCACCAGCCACCGCCAGGGCCAGGCCTGGGTGATGCGGCGCCGCACGCAGGCCGAGATGGACCAGCTGGTCGAGGAGGCGGGCTTCCGCAAGATCGACCAGCGCGTGGACGAGTGGGGCATCTTCACCGTCTCGCTGGCGGTACGCACCGGCCACTGAGCAAGCGATGCGCGCCCGCCCCGCCGCACGACCCTGGAAGCGGGCCGCCGCCTGGCTGGTGCTGCTCGGGCCGCTGTTCTACCTGACCTACGGCCTCGCGAACTGGTGGGCCACGACGCGCGCGCACGTGCCGTCCGTCGTGTTCGGGTGGGAGCGGCAGGTGCCGTTCTGGCCCTGGACCATCTTTCCCTACTGGACCATCAACGTCTTCTACGCGCTGTCGCTGTTCCTCGCGCGCGACCGCCACACGCTCGACCGGCACGGCGCGCGGCTGCTCACGGCCACGCTCGTGGCCTGCAGCTGCTTCGTGCTCTGGCCGCTGCACTTCAGCTTCGGCCAGCCCGCGGTCGAGGGCGCGCCGGCCTTCCTGTTCGCCGCGCTGCGCGGCTTCGACCAGCCCTACAACCAGGCGCCCTCGCTGCACATCGCGCTCGCGGTGATCCTCTGGGACTGGTACCGCCAGTTCCTGCGCGCCGCGTGGGCGCGCTGGGTGCTGCACCTCTGGGCCTTCGCGATCTGCGCCTCGGTGCTCACCACCTGGCAGCACCATTTCATCGACATTCCCACGGGCGCGCTGCTGGGCCTGTTCTGCATCTGGCTGTGGCCGCTCGCGCGCACGGTGTCGATGCCGCGCGCCTGGCGGCTCGCGCGCGATCCGCAGCGCTGGAAGCTCGCGGGCTTCTATGCGGCCGGCGCGCTGGCCTGCCTGGCGGCGGGGCTCGCGCTCGGCGGCATCGCGCTCTGGCTCGCCTGGCCCGCGGCCTCGCTCGCGCTCGTGGCGCTCAACTACGCCGGCTTCGGCGCGCGCGGCTTCCAGATGGACCCGACGGGCCGCATGAACTGGGCGGCGCGCTGGCTGCTCGCGCCCTACCGGCTCGGCGCCGCGGTCAACGCGCGGCTCTGGACGCGCCGGCTGCCCGCCGCGGTCGAGGTGGTGCCGGGACTCTGGCTCGGCCGGCTGCCCTCGCGCGCCGAATGGCAGGCGGCGGGCCGGCCGCGCCTCGTGAGCCTCTGCGCCGAGCTGCAGCTGCCGCGCGGCGTGCCGCATGCGCGCTGCGTGCCGCTGCTCGACCTCGCGGTGCCGGCGCCGGTGCGGCTGCGGCGCGCGGCCGTGGTGATCGAGGGCCAGCGCCGCGCCGGCGAGCCGGTCTGGGTCTGCTGCGCGCTCGGCTTCTCGCGCAGCGCGGCCGCGGTGATCGCCTGGCTCGGCCGCTACGGCGATGCGGGCGGCCTCGCGCAGGCCGAGGCCGCGGTGCGCCGCGCGCGGCCGCAGATCGTGCTGCGGCCGGCCTGGTTCGTCTCGCTCGCACCGCTCGACGCGATGCCGGGCACCGTGCCGGGAGCCCCGCCCCATGAATGAGACCGACCGCGCCACCTGCGGCGCGCTCGCGGGCCTGCTGCATGCGGCCGGCGTGCTCGCCGCCTGGGGCTTCGCGCTGACCGCGATCTCGGCGCTGGTGCTCGCGCTCACGCTGCGCTCGCTGCCCGCGACGCCGAGCATGGCCTTCGGCGCGGTTGCCGTCCTCGGCGCGCTCGAACGCTATTTCGCGTTCCGGCTGCGGCTCGACCGCGCGCTGTTCGACCAGCTCGCGCGCGGCGCGACCGCCTCGCTCGATGCGCTCGACCAGGCGCTCGCCCGCCTCGGGCTGCGCAGCGCGCCCGCCGCTTCCTCCGCCGTGCGGCCGCTGGCCGACCGCATCCAGGGCACGCGCCAGCTGATGCAGCGCCACGCCATCGTCGTGGCCTGCCAGAGCGCGATGTTCCTGCTCGCCCTCATGACACAGGACCTCACTTGAACGACGAAGCCTCCCCCAAGGAACCGGCGCCGGCCGCGTCCGCTTCCCCGGCCACCCCGGCCGCCGGCATCGCGCGCCGCGCGCTGGCGCTGGTCGCGGGCAAGCTGATCATCGGCGCCGCCGGCCTGCTGACCGGCGTGCGCGCGATCTGGTCGGGCACGAGTCCGAAGGCCGAGCAGACGCTCTACTTCGCCAACCACACGAGCCACGGCGACTTCGTGCTGCTGTGGGCCACGCTGCCGCCCGACCTGCGCGCGCTCACGCGCCCGGTCGCGGGCCTCGACTACTGGATGGCGTCGAAGCTGCGGCAGTTCATCGGCGTGGACGTGTTCAACGCGCTGATGATCCGGCGCGACGGCACGGGCCAGGGCGAGAACCCGGTCGAGCAGATGCGCGCCGCGCTCGAGGCCGGCGATTCGCTGATCATGTTCCCCGAGGGCACGCGCAACACCGGCGACGAGATCCTGCTGCCGCTCAAGAGCGGGCTGTTCCACCTCGCACGCGCCTGCCCCGACGTGCGCCTGGTGCCGGTGTGGATCGAGAACCTCAAGCGCGTGCTGCCCAAGGGCACGCTGGTGCCGATCCCGCTGGCCTGCACGGTGCGCTACGGCGCGCCGATCGCGCTCGCCGAGGGCGAGGACAAGGCCAGCTTCCTCGCGCGCGCGCGTGCCGCGATGCTCGACCTGCGGCCGGAATACGACCGCGCCGAGGACCCCGCCGGGAGCGCCGCATGACGACCGGCCTGTCTCCCTTCGCGCAGACCACGCTGCAGCTGTTCGGCGGCGTGCTCGGCGTGCTGCTGCTGGCCTCGGCGATCGGCGCGGCGCTCAAGTGGCGCGTGGCGCACGGCCAGCCGCATGCGGTGATCGACAACCTCAACGCGCGCGTCAACGCCTGGTGGGTGATGGTGGCGGCGATCGGGCTGGCCTTCGCGTTCGGCAAGGGCGGCGTGATCGTGCTGTTCTACCTGATCTCCTTCTACGCGCTGCGCGAGTTCATCAGCCTGGCCTACACGCGCCGCGGCGACCACCATGCGATCGCGGTGGCCTTCTACATCGGCCTGCCGGTGCAGTACTTCCTGGTGTGGATCGAGTGGTACGGGCTCTACTCGATCTTCATCCCGGTCTACGCCTTCCTCGTGCTGCCGATCCTCGCGGCGGTCGGCGGCGACACGCGGCGCTTCCTGGAGCGCACCTCGAAGATCCAGTGGGGCCTGATGGTCTGCGTGTTCTGCATCAGCCACGTGCCCGCGCTGCTGACGCTGCAGATCCCGGGCTTCGAGGGCCGCAACCTGCTGCTGATCGCCTTCCTCGTGATCGTGGTGCAGGGCAGCGACGTGCTGCAGTACGTCTGGGGCAAGCTGTTCGGCAGGCGCAAGGTCGCGCCCGAGCTGTCGCCGTCGAAGACCTGGGAGGGCCTGGTCGGCGGCATCGGCAGCGCCACCGCGCTCGGCGCCGCGCTCTACTGGGCCACGCCCTTCAATCCGCTGCAGGCCGCGCTGATGTCGCTCACGATCTGCCTGATGGGCTTCTTCGGCGGGCTCGTGATGTCGGCCATCAAGCGCGACCGCGGCGTCAAGGACTGGGGCTCGATGATCGAAGGCCACGGCGGCATGCTCGACCGCCTCGATTCGGTGATCTTCGCGGCGCCCGTGTACTTCCACGCCCTGCGCTACTGGTGGGTGCCTTGACGCGGGCTATTTCGCGAGCGCCTTGAGCGCGAGCTTGATGCCTTCGCTCACGCTCGCGTCCTTCGGCAGCGCCTTGAGCGCGGCCGCGGCCTCCTTGTCGCTGTAGCCGAGCGCGACCAGCGCCTGCAGGATGTCGGCCTGCGCATCGGAGGCCGCATGCGCGGGCAGGCCGATGTCGGCGCCGAGCTTGCCCTTGAGCTCGAGCAGCAGGCGCTCGGCGGTCTTCTTGCCGATGCCCGGGATCTTCACCAGCCGGCCGAGCTCCTGCGTCGTGATCGCCTGCGAGAGCTCGCCCACGCTCATGCCCGAGAGCACGCCGAGCGCGGTGCGCGGGCCCACGCCCGTGATCTTGATGAGCTGGCGGAAGGCCGCGCGCTCCTCGGCGGTGCCGAAGCCGTAGAGGATCTGCGCGTCCTCCCGCACCACGAAGTGCGTGAGCAGCGAGACCTTCGCGCCGACGTTCGGCAGGTTGTAGAAGGTGCTCATCGGCACGTCGACCTCGTAGCCGACGCC
>CBHTTS010000323.1:0-5378 GCA_966095775.1 uncultured Variovorax sp.
GGCCCCCGGGGGGCCCCGGCCGATCGCCCCGGCGGGCGGGGGGGGCCCCCCCGGCCGCTCGAGTACCCTCCGGCCGCGGAAGGTTAATCGACGGCAAAATCCGGAAGCCCCTGCAAAATAGAACGACCGTTCGTTTTATTTGGGGTTTCCCGATGTCCGTCACCGCCGTCTCCGCCAAGCCGCCGCGCGCCGCCCAGAAGGGCCAGCAGACCAAGGCCGCGATCGTCGACGCCGCGCTCGCGCTCGCGGCGCAGATCGGGCTCGAGGGCCTGTCGATCGGCGCGGTGGCCGAAATCACCAAGATGAGCAAGTCGGGCGTGTTCGCCCATTTCGGCTCGCGCGAGGAACTGCAGATCTCGGTGGTGCGCGAATACCACGCGCGCTTCGAGCAGGAGGTGTTCTATCCCGCGCTCGAGGCCCCGCGCGGCCTGCCGCGGCTGCGCGCGATGTTCGCCAACTGGATGAAGCGCACCTCGGCCGAGATCGACTCGGGCTGCATCTACATCAGCGGCGCCTCCGAATTCGACGACCGCCCGGGCCCGGTGCGCGACGCGCTGGTCGAGTCGGTCAGCATCTGGCAGGCCGCGGTGCTGCGCGCGATCGTGCAGGCCAAGAGCGAAGGCCACCTGCGCGCCGACGCCGACGAGCGCCAGCTCGCGTTCGAGATCCACGGCCTGATCCTCGCGCTGCACTACGAAGCGCGCTTCCTGCAGGTGCCGGGCTCGATCGCCCGGGCCAACATCGGCTTCGACAACATCCTCGCGCGCGCCGCGACGCCCGAGGCGCCGCCCGCGCCCGCGGCGGCCAAGTCCGCCGGGCGCCGCCTGAAGACCGTGCGCTGAGCGGCCCGGCTTCGCCCCCTTTTTTCTTTTCCTTCTTTTCCCTTTACCAGCTTCGACCAGGAGAGTCCCGGATGCCCACCTACAACCCGCCCGTGCGCGACATGCAGTTCGTGCTGCACGAAGTGCTCCACGTCGCCGACGAACTCAAGGCGCTCCCGGCCCATGCCGAGACCGACGCCGACACCATCAACGCGGTGATCGAGGAGGCCGGCAAGTTCGCGGCCGAGGTCACGTTCCCGCTCAACATCAGCGGCGACGAGGAGGGCTGCACGCTCGACAAGACCACGCACGAGGTGAAGGCGCCCAAGGGCTTCAAGGAGGCCTACGCGAAGTTCGTCGAAGGCGGCTGGCCGGCGCTGTCGTGCGACCCCGAGTACGGCGGCCAGGGCCTGCCCTACGTGGTCAACCAGTGCCTCTACGAGATGCTCAACAGCGCCAACCAGGCCTGGACCATGTACCCGGGCCTCTCGCACGGCGCCTACGAGGCGCTGTCGGCGCACGGCACCGACGAGCAGAAGAAGACCTACCTGCCCAAGCTGGTGAGCGGCGAGTGGACCGGCACCATGTGCCTGACCGAGCCGCACTGCGGCACCGACCTCGGCCTCTTGCGCACCAAGGCCGAGCCGCAGGCCGACGGCACCTACCGCATCACCGGCAACAAGATCTTCATCTCGGCCGGCGAGCACGACCTGGCCGAGAACATCGTCCACCTGGTGCTGGCCCGCCTGCCCGACGCGCCCAAGGGCAGCAAGGGCATCAGCCTGTTCGTGGTGCCGAAGTACAAGGTCAAGGCCGACGGTTCCCTCGGCGAACGCAACCCGATCTTCTGCGCCGGCCTCGAGCACAAGATGGGCATCCACGGCAACGCCACCGCGCAGATCGTGATCGAAGGCGCGACCGGCACCCTGGTGGGCGAGCCCAACAAGGGCCTGCAGGCGATGTTCGTGATGATGAACGCCGCGCGCCTGGGCGTGGGCAACCAGTCGCTGGGCCTGACCGAGGTGGCCTACCAGAACGCGCTGGCCTACGCCAAGGACCGCCTGCAGATGCGCTCGCTCTCGGGCGTGAAGGCCAAGGACAAGGAAGCCGACCCGATCATCGTGCACCCCGACGTGCGCAAGATGCTGATGACGGCCAAGGCCTACGCCGAGGGCGGCCGCGCGCTGCAGATCTTCTGCACGCTGCTGCTGGACAAGGAGCACCACCACCCGGACGAGAAGGTGCGCAAGGAATCCGGCGAGCTGGTCGCGCTGCTCACGCCGATCGTGAAGGCCTTCATCACCGACAACGGCCACATCTCGACCAATGCCTGCATGCAGGTCTTCGGCGGCCACGGCTTCATCAAGGAATGGGGCATGGAGCAGTTCGTGCGCGACAACCGGATCAACATGATCTACGAAGGCACGAACACCGTGCAGTCGCTCGACCTGCTGGGCCGCAAGGTGCTCGCCAACAACGGCGCGTCGCTGAAGAAGTTCGGCAAGCTGGTCGCGGCGCTGGTCGAGGAAGAAGGCGTGAACGAGAAGATGGCCGAGTTCATCAACCCCATCGCGGGCCTCGGCGACCAGCTGACCAAGTTCACGACCGAGATCGGCTTCAAGGGCTTCCAGAACCCCGACGAAGTGGGCGCGGCCGCGGTCGACTACCTGCGCGTGGCGGGCCACTTCGTGTTCGGCTACCTGTTCGCGCGCATGGCGCAGGTCGCGCTGCGCCAGATCGCGGCCGGCAACGACGATCCGTTCTACCTCGCCAAGCTGCAGACCGCGCGCTTCTACTTCGCCAAGCTGTTCCCCGAGACCGCGACGCTGATGCGCACCGCGCGCGCGGGCAGCAAGGTGCTGATGGACACCGACGCCGCCCTTGCCTGAGCCGACCATGAAAGCGACGCTCGCAGCCTTCGTGCTCGCCGCGGCCTCGGCCGCTGCCATCGCCCAGACCACCCCGGTGGGCCTGTGGCGCAACGTCGACGACAAGAGCGGCGAGGCCAAGGCCGAGATCCGCATCGCCGAGGCGAACGGCGCGCTCGTCGGCCGCATCGAGAAGTCGCTGAAGAAGGATACGAAGGCCGACGCGGTCTGCGAGGAATGCAGCGACGACCGCAAGGGCAAGCCGATCGCGGGGCTCGAGATCATCCGCGGCGGCAAGAAGGCCGAGGGCAAGGACGTCTGGGAAGGCGGAAAGATCCTCGACCCCGAGAACGGCAAGGAGTACCGCGCGAGCTTCACGCCGATCGACGGCGGCAGGAAGCTCGAGGTCCGCGGCTACCTCGGCCCCTTCTGGCGCACCCAGACCTGGCTGCGCATCCAGTGAGTCCGGCGCACAACCCATTCAACCGATACCAATCCCCATGTCCAGATTTCAAGTGAAGAAGGTCGCCGTCCTCGGCGCCGGCGTGATGGGCGCGCAGATCGCGGCCCATCTCGTCAACGTACGCGTGCCGGTCGTGCTGTTCGACCTGGCGGCCAAGGAAGGGCCCAAGAACGGCATCGTCGCGCGCGCCATCGACAACCTCAAGAAGCTCAAGCCCGCGCCGCTCGGCGACGTGGCCGACGCCGCGCTGATCGAGCAGGCCAACTACGACGACCACCTCGACAAGCTCGGCGAGTGCGACCTGGTGATCGAGGCGATCGCCGAGCGCATGGACTGGAAGCTCGATCTCTACAAGAAGATCGCGCCCCATGTCGCGAAGCACGCGATCCTGGCCTCGAACACCTCGGGCCTGTCGATCACCAAGCTGAGCGAGGCCCTGCCCGAGGCGCTGAAGCCGCGCTTCTGCGGCATCCACTTCTTCAACCCGCCGCGCTACATGTTCCTGGTGGAGCTGATCAACACGCCCACCACCGAGCCGAAGGTGCTCGACGACCTCGAGGCCTTCGTCACCAGCACGCTCGGCAAGGGCGTGGTGCGCGCGCACGACACGCCCAACTTCATCGCCAACCGCGTCGGCATCGCCGGCATGCTGGCCACGCTCAAGGAGGTCGAGAAGTTCGGCCTCACGCCCGACGTGGTGGACGACCTCACGGGCAAGAAGCTGGGCCGCGCGAGCTCGGGCACCTTCCGCACCGCCGACGTGGTGGGCCTGGACACCATGGCGCACGTCATCAAGACGCTGCAGGACAACCTCGACGCCGAGAGCGACCCGTTCTACGCCAACTTCGCAACGCCGCCGGTGCTCGCCAAGCTGCTGGAACTCGGCAACCTCGGCCAGAAGACCAAGGCCGGTTTCTTCAAGAAGGCCGGGCGCGACATCCTGCGCTTCGACCTGAAGAGCGGCGAGTACCTGCCCGCCGGCGCGAAGGCCGACGAGGTCTACGGCCGCATGCTCAAGAAGCCCGCGGGCGAGCGGCTGAAGCTGCTGCGCGAGAGCGAAGGACCGCAGGGCCAGTTTCTCTGGGCCATCCTGCGCGACGGCTTCCATTACGCCGCGGTGCACCTGGCCGACATCGCCGAGAGCGCGCGCGACGTCGACTTCGCGATGCGCTGGGGCTTCGGCATGAAGCAGGGCCCGTTCGAGCTCTGGCAGGAGGCCGGCTGGGCGCAGGTCGCGAAGTGGGTGCAGGAGGACATCGACGCCGGCAAGGCGCTCAGCAGCGCGCCGCTGCCGAAGTGGGTGTTCGAAGGCCCGGTGGCCAATTCCAATGGTGGTCGCGGCGGCGTGCACACGCCCGAAGGCTCGTGGAGCGCGTCGCAGAACAAGTTCGTGCCGCAGCGCCGCCTGCCGGTGCATGCGCGCCAGCTGTTCCCCGAGAGCGTGCTCGGCGCGAACGCGGCCGATGCCAACACGGCCGGCACCACCATCAGCGACGAGGGCGACGTGCGCGTCTGGACGCTCGACGGCGAAGTCCTGATCGCGAGCATCCATTCGAAGATGCACGCGATCAGTCCCGACGTGGCCGAGGCGCTCGGCGCCGCGGTCGAGCTGGCCGAGGCCGAGTACAAGGGCCTGGTGATCTGGTCGCCCGACGAGGTGTTCTCGGTCGGCGCCGACCTGCAGGCGATGCTGCCGGCCTTCGTGGTCGCGGGCATCGGCGCGGTCGAGGGCGCGGAGCAGGAGCTGCAGAACGTGATGCTCAAGATCCGCTACGCCAGCGTGCCCGTGGTCTCGGCGGTGCGCGGCATGGCGCTCGGCGGCGGCTGCGAGCTCGCGATCCATTCGGCCAGGCGCGTCGCGGCGATGGAAAGCTACATCGGCCTGGTCGAGGTCGGCGTCGGCCTGATCCCCGGCGCGGGCGGCCTGACCTACATCGCGCGCCGCGCGGCCGAGAACGCGGCCGCCTCGACCGGCACCGACCTGCTGCCGTTCCTGACCGAGGGCTTCACGGCCGCCGCGATGGCGAAGGTGGGCACCGGCGCGCTCGACTCGAAGAAGCTCGGCTACCTGCTCGAGGACGACGTGATCGTGCCGAACAAGGACGAGCTGCTCTACGTCGCGCTGCAGCAGGCCAAGGCCATGGCCGACGCCGGCTGGCGCCCGCCGCTGCGCCGCAGCTTCCGCGTCGCGGGCCGCAGCGGCGCCGCGCCCATCAAGGGCCCGCT
>CBHTTS010000324.1:0-5367 GCA_966095775.1 uncultured Variovorax sp.
GTTCGAGCTGATCTGGCGCTACCGCTTCCTCTACCGCGACCTCAACGACCTGCTGAGCAAGAACCGGCGGCTCGAAACGCAGCTGCAGCTCGTGCTGCAGAACAAGGTGCGCGCGATCCGCACGCTGATCGAGGGGCTGGCCCAGGCCGGCCAGCTCGACATCGACCCCGCGGAGGTCGACACCCTGGCGCGCAGCATGGTGGTGGTGCTGACCTACTGGCTCAGCTACGAATACGTGCGCAACCCGCGCGAGGCGCTCGAGCCGAGCCATGCCCAGGGCGCGCTGATGCGCGGCGGCCAGCACACGCTGCACCTGCTGGCGCCCTACCTCGGGCGCGAGCAGCGGCGGCACCTGCTGACCTTGAGCCACGCCTACGGCGGCGAGGATCGGGCCGGGGCCGCTTCGCCGGTGTCGGCGGCCACGGCCCGCGTGGCCGCCTAGCGCAGCAGGTCGACGCCATGCCTCCGCCAGACTTCAAGCCGCTTTCGCTGATGTCCGCCGCGCCGGCCGACCGGCGCACCGAATCCTGGACGCCGCTGCCCTATGCCGACGTGCCGCGCTACGACGCCCGGAGCCTGCTCGCGCACTGGCCGCGGCTGCACGCCGGCCATGCGCTCGCGCCGCCGGCCGCGGACGGGCCGCTCGCCGAAGGCTGGGCGCTCTACCACTCGGGCGAATTCGAGCGCGCCGCCGCGCTCGGCCTGCAGCACGGCGCCGACGGGCTGGTGCTCGCGAACCAGTCGACCGCGGTCTATGCCAACTACCTCGAGCCGCGCGAATCGGTGCGGCTCGCGATGTTCCGCGAGGTCATCGAGCGCGCCGGCGCCCAGGCCGAGGCCGAGCCCGACAACTGCCACGCGCTCTACTGGCAGGCCTACGCGCTCGGCCGCTACAGCCAGGGCATCAGCGTGGCGCGCGCGCTCGCGCAGGGGCTGGGCAGCAAGCTCAAGGGGGCGCTCGAACGCGTGATCGCGCTGCAGCCGCGCCATGCCGACGCGCACGTCGCGCTGGCCGCCTTCCATGCCGAGGTGATCGACAAGGTCGGCCCGCTCGTGGGGCGCATGACCTACGGCGTGCGCGCCGAGACCGCGTTCGAGCTGTTCGAGCGCGGGCTCGCGCTGCACCCGCAGGCGCCCGGCGCGCTGATGGAATACGGCCGCGCCCTGCTCATGCTGCACGGCGACGCGCGCCTGGCCGAGGCCACGCGGCTCTACGAGCAGGCCGCGGCCGTGGCACCGGCCGACGCGAAGGAGCGGCTCGACGTCGAACTCGCGCGCGCGGGCTTGTCCGACTGATTGGTACAGCTTCGTACCGGGCGCCTTAAGATGCGCGCTCCCGTCTCTTTTTCGCGAGCCCGACCGCCATGTCCGACGACCTCCAAGCCCGTTTCGAAGCCGCCCAGGCCAACTCCAAGCTGCTGGCCGAGCGCCCCGACAACCCCACGCTGCTCAAGATCTACGGCCTGTTCAAGCAGGCCACCGAGGGCGACAACACCGCCAAGAAGCCCAGCTTCAGCGACATCGTCGCGCGCGCCAAGTGGGACGCCTGGACCGCCCACAAGGGCACCTCCGGCGACGAGGCCAAGCAGAAGTACATCGACCTGATCGAGTCGCTGCGCGGCTGAGCGCGCGCCGCGACGCCGCTCAGGCGACGATGCCGCGCTCGCGCAGCGCGGCGATCTGCCCGGCGTCCAGGCCGATCTCGCGCAGCACCGCGTCGGTGTCGGCGCCGAGCGCGGGCGCGTTGCGGCGGTGGCTGGCCGGCGTCGCCGAGAGCTTGGGCACGAAGCCCGGCACCGCGAGCGCGCTGCCGTCGTCCATCCGCACCTGCTGCAGCATGCCGCGCGCCGCATAGTGCGGATCGGCCGCGATGTCGGCGATGGTGTAGATGCGCCCGGCCGGCACCTCGGCCGCCTCGAGCGCGGCGAGCACCGCCGCCACCGGATGGCGCGCGGTCCATTCGCCGATCGCGGCATCGAGCATCTGCACCTGCGCGACGCGGCCCGCGTTGCTCGCGAGCGCAGGGTCGGCCGCGAGGTCGGGCCGCCCGATGCAGGCCATGAGCCGGCGGAAGATGCTGTCGCCGTTGCCCGCCACGATCGCCCAGCCGCCGTCGGCGCAGCGGTAGGCGTTGGTCGGCGCGATGCCCGGCAGCGCGCTGCCCGCGGCCTCGCGCACCGCGCCGAAGGCGCTGTACTCGGGCAGCAGGCTCTCCATGCAGTTGAAGACCGCCTCGTAGAGCGCCACGTCGACCACCTGCCCCCGGCCCTTCGGATGCGCGGCGCTCACGGTGGCATGGCGGTGCTGCAGCGCCATCAGCACGCCGATCACGCCGTGCAGCGAGGCCAGCGTGTCGCCGATCGACACGCCCACGCGCACCGGCACGCGGCCCGGCTCGCCCGTGAGGTGGCGCAGCCCGCCCATCGCTTCGGCCACCACGCCGAAGCCGGGCCGGTCGCGGTAGGGGCCGGTCTGGCCGTAGCCGCTGATGCGCAGCATCACGAGCGCCGGGTTCGCGGCCAGCAGCGCCTCCGGGCCGAGGCCCCAGCCCTCCATCGCGCCGGGGCGGAAGTTCTCGATCAGCACGTCGGCCTCGGCCGCGAGCCGGCGCACCACCTCCTGCGCCTCCGGCTGGCGCAGGTCGAGCGCGAGCGAGCGCTTGTTGCGCGACTGCACCTGCCACCAGACCGAGGTGCCGTCCTTGAGCAGCCGCCAGCTGCGCAGCGGATCGCCCGCGCCCGGCGGTTCGATCTTGATCACCTCGGCGCCGAAGTCCGCGAGCGTGCGCGCCGCGAACGGCCCGGCGATCAGCTGGCCGAGCTCGACGACCTTGAGGCCGGCGAGCGGGCCCGCGGCCGGCGAGGAAGCCGCATCGGATGGCAAGGCAGTGGTGGTGTTCATGGCGGTTCAGGCGAAGCGCGTGCCGCCGGTATCCAGCAGCGCATCGAGCTTGCCCGAGATCTTCTGCTCGATCTGCGGTGCGAAGCTGCCGAACAGGAAGCCGAGCGTGGCCTCGAGCTTGAGCGAATCGGCCGTGACCTCGACCTTGCCGTCGATGCCTGCGCGGCTGAACTGCGCGACGTCGAGGCTTTCGCCTTCGGTGTAGGTGAAGGCGAGGCCGTAGTCCTGCTCGACCTGGCGCAGCCAGCGGCGCGCCACCTGGCGCGCGCGGGCGATGCCGAGGCTGTGGTTTCTTTCGATGTGGATGTCAGGCACCTGGGGCTCCGTGCGTCTTGTCGTCTTCGTGTCCGGTTCCGGAATGGGTCTGCAGCACGCCGGTCGCGGTCTGCAGCGCGTGGCGGCGCTCGTCGGCATTGGGCAGCGCGGCGATGCGGCGCACCTCCTGATAGAAGCGCGGCCACTGCCGGCCCTGGCGCTCGAACAGCGCCTCGAAGGCCGGCACCAGGTCGTCGTACGCGCCCTGGGCGCCGAAGGCCGCGTTGTTGGCGCGCGCCACCCAGGCATCGTAGGCGCCCTGGCGCGGGCCCTGCCAGCCGGCGCGCAACTGCGCGTAGCGCTGGCGGAAATCGTCCATCGCGGCCTTCTTCATCGCGTCGACCGCGGCCCAGTCGCCGGCCTTGGCCTCGGCCGAGCCGTACACGCGCTCGAGCGCGCGCCGGGTCGAGAGCGCGAGCGCGCGGAACTGCTGGCGCTGCGCGTCGAAGCGCATGTATTCCGCGCGCGCCGCCTCGCTCGCCTCGCGCTGCAGCCAGACGGCGCCGCCGAGGCGCTCGACCGCGGTCGCGTACGACTCGTTGAACACCGTGTCGCCGGGCACGTAGAGCACCTGGTGCGCGAGCTCGTGGAACACGATGCGCGCGAGCTCGCCCTCGGGGTAGCCGATGAAGGTCGACAGCAGCGGATCGCCGCCGGCCCAGTTCATCCAGCCGAGCGTGGAGTACGCGGGCACGGGGTAGACGGCGGTCTCGAGCCCCTTGGCGCGCTGCGCCTCGGCCTCGGCCTGGGCCGCCGCGAGGTCGTAGTAGCCGCGGTAGCCCACGCAGCCCGCGACCGGGAAGCACCAGTTCTTGAGCGAGAGCGAATACGGCGGCGCGGCCACCACGTTCCAGACCGCGGCATTGCGGTGCAGGTCGGCGTAGGCGGTGTAGCTGCGGTTGTCGGGCAGCGCGAGCTCGGTCACGGCGAAGCGGCGGATGCGCTGCGCGAGCTCGAGCTTGGCCTTGAGGGCCGCCGAGGCGGAAGGGTCGGCGAGCCAGTCGGGCACCGGCCTGGCCGCGCGCAGGATGCCGAGGTGGCCGCTGGCCGACTGCCAGTAGTAGCCCAGGTCGGCGCAGCCGCCCAGCAGCAGGGCGGCGCCCGCGAAGGCGATCGCGCCGAACCGCTTCACGCCCGCTCCACCTCCACGAGGCAGTCGTAGAAGGTCGGGCCGCGGCCGATGTCGGTCAGGCGCTGGCTCGTGAGCTGGTTCACGTTGGTGCCGTCGAGGCCGAGCTTGCGCCACCAGATGCCCAGGCCGTGCACCACGCCGGGCCGCGCGCGGCGCGAGATCTCGGCGCGGCAGCGGTGCTCGCCGCGGCGGTTGAAGACGCGCACGATGGCGCCGTCCTCGATGCCGCGCGCGGCGGCATCGTCGGCGTGGATCTCGAGCAGCGGCTCGCCCTCGATCGCGCGCAGGCTGGTGACGTTGACGAAGGTCGAGTTGAGGAAGTTGCGCGCCGGCGGCGAGATCATCGCGAGCGGAAACTCGGCCGAGCTGCCCGCCGGCTCGTGGTTGGGCAGATGGTCGGGCAGGCCGTCGAGCCCCTGGGCCGCGAGCCGCGCGCTGAAGAACTCGCAGCGGCCCGAGGGCGTGGGGAAGCCGCCGTCGGCGAAGGGCGCCTCGGGCAGCCGCAGGCTCGTGAAGCCCTGCGCCAGCAGCTCGTCGCGGTCGATCGCGCCGGGCGCGAAGGCGGTGCGGCACAGGGTCTCGTCGTCGTCCGAGAAGCAGGGCTCGTCGAAGCCCATGCGGCGCGCGAGCTCGCGGAACACCCAGGCGTTGCTGCGCGCCTCGCCGCGCGGCGCGACCGCGGGCCGGTTCAGCAGCACGTCGGTGTGGCCGTAGCTGCAGTGGATGTCCCAGTGCTCGAGCTGCGTGGTCGCGGGCAGCAGGTAGTCGGCGTAGTCGGCGGTGTCGGTGCGGAACTGCTCGAGCACCACGGTGAACAGGTCCTCGCGCGCGAAGCCCGCCACCACCTTGCCCGACTCCGGCGCGACCGCGACCGGATTGCTGTTGTAGACGATGAGCGCCCGCACCGGATTCACCGTATCCAGCAGCGCATCGCCGATGGTGCTCATGTTGATGGTGCGCGGCCGCCGCCCGGCCAGCAGGTCGGGCCGCTGCAGCGCGGCGCGGTCGACCGGGAACAG
>CBHTTS010000325.1:0-5355 GCA_966095775.1 uncultured Variovorax sp.
TGACCAGCGAGGTGCCGAGCGCGGTCGTGAGGTTGATGCGCTGCACCTCGCCGCCCGAGAGCGTGCGGCTCTGGCGGTCGAGCGTGAGGTAGCCGATGCCCACGTCGTGCAGGTAGCGCAGCCGCGTCGTGATCTCCTCGAACAGCAGCTTCAGGGCCTGGACTTCGCCTTCGCTCGCGGGCGTGCCGTTGCCGTGGTGCTCGACGCGGTCGAAGAACTGCCGCAGCCGCTCGATCGGCAGCAGCATCAGGTCGTGCAGGCAGAGGCCCGGCAGCGCCTCGAGCTGCGCGCGCGTCCACTTCACGCCGTTCGGCATGAAGCGCTTCCCGGGCGGCAGCACCGCATCGGCGTCTTCCTTGCTGCCGATGCGCCAGAGCAGGCTCTCGAGCTTGAGCCGCGCGCCGCTGCAGACCGGGCACGGCGTGTAGCTGCGGTACTTCGACAGCAGCACCCGGATGTGCATCTTGTAGGCCTTGCTCTCCAGGTACCCGAAGAAGCGGCGCACGCCGTACCACTGCTTGTTCCAGTTGCCCTCCTTGTAGTTGGGCGTGCCCTCGATCACCCAGTGCTTCTGCTCGTCGGTGAGCTTGTTCCAGGGCGTGTCGCGCGGGATGCCGGCGGCCTCGGCGTGGCGCATGAGGTCGTCCTGCGCCTCCTTCCAGGCCGGCGTCTGGATCGTCTTGATCGCGCCGGCGCGCAGCGTGAGCTTGTCGTTCGGGATCACGAGGCCGAGGTCGACCCCGATCACGCGGCCGAAGCCGCGGCAGGTCTCGCAGGCGCCGACGGCCGAGTTGAACGAGAACATCGACGGGATCGGGTCGGTGTAGCGGACGTCGCTTTCGGGGCAGTGCAGGCCGGTGGAGAACTTCCACACCTCGGTCGGAGCGTTTTCCTCCGGCCCGGTGGCATGCACCGTGACGCGCCCGCTGCCGCGCTTGAGCGCGACCTCGATCGCCTCCACCACGCGCGCGCGCTCGGCGCTCGAGGCGCGGAAGCGGTCGGCCACCACGTCGAGCACCTTGCGCGGCCCGGTCGGCGTGGCCACCTCGCGCTCGCTCTGCACGCGCGTGAAGCCGCTCGCGGACAGCCACTGCTGCACCTCGTCGGCCGAGGTGCTGGCCGGCAGCTCGACCGGGAAGGTGACGACGAGGCGCGGATCGCCCGCGGCGGCCGCGCGCTCGACGATCTGCGCGTAGATGGTGTCGGGCGTGTCGTGGCGCACCGGCAGCGCGGTCTCGCGGTCGAACAGGCTGGCCGCGCGCGCGTAGAGCAGCTTCAGGTGGTCGTTGAGCTCGGTCATCGTGCCGACCGTGGAGCGCGAGGAGCGCACCGGGTTGGTCTGGTCGATCGCGATGGCGGGCGGCACGCCCTCCACCTTGTCGACGGCCGGCTTGTCCATGCGGTCCAGGAACTGGCGCGCATAGGCGGAGAAGGTCTCCACGTAGCGCCGCTGGCCTTCGGCGTAGAGGGTGTCGAACACGAGGCTCGACTTGCCCGAGCCGCTGGGCCCGGTGACCACGGTCATCTCGCCGGTGCGGATGTCGAGGTCGAGGTTCTGGAGGTTGTGCTGGCGCGCGCCGCGAATCCGGATGGAGCCCTGTGTCATGAGTGCCTTGGGGGGTGGGGCAAACATTCTAGGGAGTCGTCCGTGACGGATTTCCGCACCGGTCCGCATGGTCCGCGCTCGTGCAGGGGTTTGTACGGATTCAGGCTTTAACACTTTATGAAACAAATAGCACCTTTGTTTACTTTTACGAATCCGATCCTTTCCGAAAGCGACCGATGAAGAAGCTGCACCTGCTCTGCGCGGCCCTCGTGGCCCTGGTCGCGACCGCCGCTCCGGCGCAGATCCTGATCGGCCAGACCGCCGGGCTGACCGGCTCGGTGGCCGCGAGCGTCAACGAGACCATCGGCGGCGCCCAGCTCGTGATCGACGCGGTCAATGCCCAGGGCGGCATCCACGGCGAGAAGATCGAGGTGATCCGCATGGACGACGGCTTCGACGTGAAGCGCGCCGGCGAGAACGCCCGCGTGCTGATCGAGGACAGGAAGGTGCTGGCCCTCTTCATGAGCCGCGGCACGCCGCATTCGCAGGCCATCGTGCCCTGGCTCGACAAGTACGAGGTGCCGCTCGTCGCGCCCTCGACCGGCGCGATGGTGCTGCACCGGCCGGTGCTCCGGCACGTGTTCAACGTGCGCTCCACCTACCAGCGCGAGGCCGAGAAGGCGGTGCAGCACCTGCTGACCACGGGCATGACGCGCATCGCGGTGGTCCACGTCACCGACTCCTTCGGTCTCGACGCCCTCGAAGGCGCGATGACCGGCTTCGCCAAGGGCCAGGCCAAGCCCACCGTCACGCTGCCGGCCGACCGCGACAAGCCCGACTACAAGGCGCTGGTCACGGGCATCAAGGACGCGAACGCGCAGGCGGTGCTCTGGATCGGCTCGGGCACGGTGGTGGTCGACGGCATCAAGGCGCTGCGCGCCGCGGGCTCGGCCGCGCAGGTGGTCACGCTGTCGAACAACGCCTCGGCGGGCTTCATCAAGCAACTCGGCGACGCGAGCCGCGGCGTGATCGTGACGCAGGTGTTCCCGAACGAGCGCTCGATCAGCTACCCGATGGTCAAGGAGGCGATGGCGCTCGCCAAGGCCAAGGGGCAGGCCGAGCTCTCGCCGGCCGCGCTCGAGGGCTTCGCGGCGGCCAAGGTGCTGGTCGAGGCGCTGCGCCGCACCGGCCCCAAGCCGACGCGCACGCGCCTGCTCGCGGCGCTCGACGGGCTGCGCGCCTACGATCTCGGCGGACTCGAGGTGACCTACTCGCCGCAGGACCACTCGGGCATCGACTTCGCCGACCTGTCGATCATCAGCGAAGGCCGCTTCAAGCGCTGAGCCGGGGCCGCGGCGCCCTCCCCGGCCGCGCGCCGGGCCTGGTGGAAACAATGGTTTGACAGGGTTTCCACGAGCGAGCAAATGTCACTCGCCGAAACACATTACACATCTTCTGACAGAAGCACCCCGCTTCGCGAAAAGGTCGTTCGATGAAGAAGATGTCCACGCTCCGTGCCGCCGCGGTGCTCTTCGCCATGGCCGCCACCAGCGCTTCGGCGCAGATCGTCATCGGCCAGTCGGCCGATCTCTCGGGCCCGGTGGCCGCGAGCGTGAAGGAGACGATCCTCGGCTCCCAGCTGGTGATCGACCAGGTCAACGCCCAGGGCGGCATCCACGGGGAGCAGGTCGAGGTGCTCCGGCTCGACGACGGCCTCGATGCGAAGCGCTCGCTCGAGAACTCGCGCATCCTGATCGAGGACAAGAAGGTGCTCGCGCTGCTGCTCAACCGCGGCACGCCCAACACGCTGGCCGTCATCCCGCTGCTCGACAAGCACGGCGTGGCGCTGATCGGCCCCTCCACCGGCGCGATGGCGCTGCACCGGCCGGTGCAGAAGCACGTCTTCAACGTGCGCTCCACCTACCAGCGCGAGGCCGAGAAGGCGGTGCAGCACCTCCACACCACGGGCATCCAGCGCATCGCGGTGGTGCAGGCCGACGACGCGTTCGGCAAGGACGCGATGGAAGGCGCGAGCAAGGGCTTCGAGAAGGCCGGGCTCGCGCCCGCCGTGCTCGCGCTGGCCGACCGCGCCAAGCCGGACTATTCGGCGATCGTGCCGCAGCTCGTCAAGGCCAACGCGCAGGCGGTGCTCTGGATCGGCTCGGGCACCGCGGTGACCGAGGGCGTGAAGGCGCTGCGCGCCGCGGGCTCGGCGGCGCAGATCATCACGCTGTCGAACAACGCGGCCTCGGGCTTCATCAAGGAGCTCGGCTCGGCGAGCGCGGGCGTGATCGTCACGCAGGTGCTGCCCTACGAGCGCTCGTTCGGCCATCCGCTGATCAAGGAGGCGATGGCGCTCGCGAAGACCAAGGGGCAGAGCGAGCTCTCGCCGGCGCTGCTCGAAGGCTTCGTCGCCACCAAGGTGCTGGTCGAGGCGCTGCGCCGCACGGGCCCGAAGCCCACGCGCGCGAAGCTCATCGCCACGCTCAACAGCCTGCAGTACGACCTCGGCGGCGGGCTCGACGTGACCTACTCGCCGCAGGACCACACGGGCATCGACTACGTCGACCTCTCGATCGTGAGCGACGGCCGCTTCAAGCGCTAGCTGCCGCGCCCCGGCTATTTCTGCCCCGCGGGCGCGGGCGCATGCGTGGCTTCGGTGCCGTGCTTTTCGCCCGACATGTCGACCTTGTCGCCGGCCTGCGAGATCACGTACAGCGCGATCGCGGCGAAGATGACGAAGCCGATGGCGAGTTTCCACATGGGTGCTGTCTCCTGGTGATGGGTTCAAGAAAAGGGCCTCGTGCCGGACGGCGCGAAGCCCCTTTGTTGAACGGAGGGCCGAGACGCCCTCCCCGGACCGCTGTCAGTCGTTCGCGTAGATGTCGACGTCCTTCGTCTCGCGGATGAACAGCGAGCCGACGACCAGCGTGATGGCCGCGATGATGATCGGGTACCAGAGGCCGTTGTACATGTTGCCGGTGGAGGCCACGATCGCGAAGGCGGTGGTCGGCAGCAGGCCGCCGAACCAGCCGTTGCCGATGTGGTACGGCAGGCTCATCGAGGTGTAGCGGATGCGCGTCGGGAACAGCTCGACCAGCATCGCGGCGATCGGGCCGTAGACCATCGTGACCAGCAGCACGAGCCAGAACAGCAGCGCGATCACCATCGGCTTGTTCATCTTGGCCGGGTCGGCCTTGGCCGGATAGCCCGCGACCTTAAGGTCGTCGGCCACGGTCTTCTTGAAGGCCGCGATCTCCTTGGCCGAAGCCTCGTCGAACTTGAGGTTGACCACGTTGCCGACCGGCGCCTCGATGGTCTTGTCGCCGATCTTGACCACGGCCTTCGAGCCGGGCGCGCCGTCGACGTTGTCGTAGCTCACCGAGTTCTGCACCAGGTAGCGCTTGGCGATGTCGCACGAGCTGCGGAAGTCGATCTCGCGCGCCACCGGGTTGCCCTGGAACGAGCAGGACTTCGGATCGGCCGTGACCGTGACGCCGGCCGTGGCCTGCGCGCGTGCCAGGTCGGGGTTGGCGTACTCGGTGATCATCTTGAAGACCGGGAAGTAGGTCACCACGGCCAGCAGGCAGCCGGCCATGATGATCTTCTTGCGGCCGATCTTGTCCGACAGCATGCCGAACACCACGAAGAAGGGCGTGCCCAGCAGCAGCGAGGCCGCGATCATGAGGTTGGCGGCGGTGGGGTCGACCTTGAGCTGCTGCGTCAGGAAGAACAGCGCGTAGAACTGGCCCGTGTACCAGACCACGGCCTGGCCGGCGGTCAGGCCGATCAGCGCCAGGATCACGATC
>CBHTTS010000326.1:0-5355 GCA_966095775.1 uncultured Variovorax sp.
GGCTGCGTGGCTCCCCACGCGAACGACTTGATGTCGGTCCACTCCTTGTGGTTCGCGTCCTTCGATTCGCCGTTCGCGCCCTCGACGCGCATGAACATGTCGACTGCCATGGTCCACCTCCCTGATTTGCTGGATGCGCGCCGATGCGGCGCGCGATGCATGGAAGTTAGGGCAAGCCCTGGCGCGGCGCCAGTGCAGAAGGGCACGAGAAGAAAGCACTACACTGGCGAGGGGACGCCGAGCCCTCGCTTCCCTGACCGATCGTCGAGCCGCGCCGACTCGGAGGCGGCGCGCGAACAGTCGATCAAGGCGGTGGGATGAAGGTCGCCGCGGGCCGCGCGGGCGCCTAGGCCGCGCGGCGCTGGAAGCCGTCGAACTGCAGCATCAGCTCCGCCACCTGCGCATCGCCCAGCCCCGCCGCCACGAAGGTGCGCAGCAGGTCGGCCACCGTGCTCGACAGCGGCAGCGCGAGGCGGCTGGCATGCGCGAGCGCCTGCACGCCTTCCATGTCCTTGACCATGTTGCGCATCGCGCCCGTGGGCGGCGCCTGGCGCGCGGCCATCTGCGGGCCGAACTCCTGCAGCGCCGCGCTGTCGGCCCGGCCGCCGGCCAGGGCCGCGGGCAGCCTGCTCGCATCGACGCCGCCGGCCTCCGCAAGGCGCACCGCCTCGGCGACAGCCTGGTTGTTGAGCGCGCACAGCACCTGGTTCACGAGCTTGGTGGTCTGACCCGCGCCCGAAGGGCCCATGTGCGTGTAGTTGGCACACAGGTCGCGCATCAGCTGGTGCGCATGCGCCACGGCCTCGGCGCTGCCGCCCGCCATGACGGTGAGCTTGCCGATCAGGGCCTTCGGCGCGCCGCCCGACAGCGGTGCGTCGACCCATGCGGCGCCGCAGCGCTCCTGCAGCATCTGCGCGAGGCGGCGCGTGGCGGGCGGGTTGATCGAAGACATGTCGATCAGCACCGCCGCGCCGTCCATCGACTCGGCCGCGCCGCCGGCGCCGAACACCGCCTGCTCGACGATCTCGGCGGCGTTGAGGCAGGTGATGACGAACTCGCAGCCGCGTGCCGCCTCGGCGGCCGTGGCCGCGGCGACGCCGCCGCGCTCGACCAGCGGCTTGAGCTTCTCGGGGCTGCGCGTGTGCAGCCGCACCGAATGGCCGCAGTCGAGGAAGCGTTGCGCGATGGCGCTGCCCATCATGCCGACGCCGATGACGGCGACGCGGCGGGGGGTTGGAGCGGAAGTGGTCATGGAGGTCCCTGGAAGTCGGATTTGGAATTGCGTTGGAAGCCGTGTGGATTCTCCGCCAGCGGCCGGCGATCCGCAGCGCCTCGGGATGGCTGATCACCTGCGGCGGTAGCTCTTCGCCCCGCTGTCGCTGAAACAGTATTCCCCTCCTCTCGGGCCTACGCAGATTCGCCCGGAGCGGCAAGTGCAGTCCGCCTCGCCTGGCTTGCTGCGGCCGGCCGGAAGAGACAGCGCGCGCGCCGCACCTCCCATCTCGGCGCTGCAGCTCTTCTTGGAGCCGCTGATCGAGCCGTCGTTGCATACGAACAGTTCGCCGTTGCAATGGGCGACACCGCCTTTGCGTCCGGAGCAGGGATAGTTGGCCGCATGCGCCGACACGGTCAACACGCTCACGACCACGAACCACGCCAGCTTCATGGATCGCAGCCCAGAAGGATCTCCGCAAACGCCTCGGGCGCCAGCCGCGGGATGTCGTGCGCGCAGTCGAGCCCGTGCGCGACCCACCCGGGGTCGCCCTGCAGCCGCTGGTACAACGCGACGAAGGGACTCCCCTCCCAGCCGAGCGCTGCGACGTAGACCTTGCGGCGGACCCGGCGCCAGTCGCCCGTCAGCGAGATCGCCTGCAGGAAGGTCGCGATCGGGTGAGCGCGGCAGCGCTCGTCGAGATGCCCCGGCGCCGCGCAGTTCAGGCCGTCCGCCGCCACGCCGGCGATGAAGCGGTCGCGGTAGCTCTGGCTCGTGAGCGACCACAGCGACTCGCCGTGCTCGGGCACGTAGGCGTCGGCATAGACGATCGCGCCGACCTGCGACGGCAGCCGGTCCGCCGCGCCGGTGATGACCATGCCTGCATACGAGTGACCGACCAGCACGGAGGGGGCGTCGCCCGCCCGCAGCGCCTCGACCACCTCGCCGATGTGCGTCTCGAGATTGACGCCGTGCGCGGCGCGGTCGTCGCCCAGCCCGGAGAGCGTGAGCGCCTGCACCTCGTGGCCCTCGGCGGCCAGCCGGTGGCGGACCGCATCGAACGCCCAGCCGCCGTGCCAGCCGCCCGGCACCAGAACGAATCTCGCCATCTGCCTGCTCCTCGATCGACCTGAGCGCCGCATTGTCGCGTCGCGGCCGAGCCCGCACAATGAACGCGGACGCACCGCCCGTCGCAAGGAGACACCCCGATGAAGATCCGCGAACTCGCCACCGGCCTGCAATTCCCCGAGGGCCCCGTCGCAATGGAGGACGGCTCGGTGCTGCTGGTCGAGATCGCGCGCGGCACGCTCACGCGCGTGCGGCACGACGGGCTGGTGCAGGTGGTGGCCGATCTCGGCGGCGGGCCCAACGGCGCGGCCATCGGCCCCGACGGCGCGGTGTACGTCTGCAACAACGGCGGCTTCCGCTGGCACACCGAGGCCGACGGCTGCCACCGCCCGGTGGGCCAGGCCGACGACTATTCGGGCGGGCGGATCGAGCGCGTCGACCTCGCCACCGGCCGCGCCGGGCGGCTCTGCGACACGGTCGACGGCGTCGCGCTGCGCGGCCCCAACGACCTCGTGTTCGACGCGCACGGCGGCTTCTACTTCACCGACCTCGGCAAGGTGCGCGAGCGCGACATGGACCGCGGCGCCGTGTTCTACGCCCACGCCGACGGCAGCGGCGTGCATGCGGTCGCTCGGCCCGTGATGACGCCCAACGGCATCGCGCTGTCGCCCGACGGGCGCACGCTCTACGTGGCCGAGACCGAGGGCGCGCGGCTCTGGGCCTTCGACGTGATCGCGCCGGGCCGCGTGCACAAGGACGGCTGGCCCTCGCCGCACGGCGGGCGCATGCTCTGCGCGTCGCCCGGCGGGCATTACCAGCGCTTCGACTCGATGGCGGCCGATGCGCTCGGCAACCTCTGCGTCGCGACGCTGCTGCACGGCGGCATCACGATCGTCGCGCCCGACGGCAGCAGCTGCGAGCACCTGCCGCTGCCCGACCGCTACACCACCAACATCTGCTTCGGCGGCCGCGACATGCGCACGGCCTTCGTCACGCTCTCGGGCAGCGGGCGGCTGATCGCGATCGACGACTGGCCCACGCCGGGCCTGCGCCTGCAGTGGCAGGCCTGAGCCTCAGGACACGACCTGGTAGTACAGGTTCTGCGGGTGCCGCGCCTGCGCGAAGAAGAACCAGCGCTCGGCCAGGAGGCCCGGCGCCTGCACCGCCACCGCGAGCAGCCAGGGCCAGGCGGCCCCGCCCGCGATGCCGAGCACCAGCAGCAGCGAGGGCAGCGCGAAGGCCAGCAGCAGGAAGCCGAGCTTGAGCTGGCCGAGCGCGGCGCGCGAGACGCCGTGGAAGAACTCGCGCGTGTTGAACGAGCCCGCCGACATGCCCATGGACTTCTGCACCAGCCGCTCGCTGCGGATGCCGGTGGCCGATTGCAGGCTCGACCGGTGGCGCAGTCCCGCATTGCGCCGCAGCGCCTGCGCGCGCACGCCCCAGGCGGCGAGCGTGGCCGCGAGCGCCCAGGGGCCGAACCACTGCACGAAGCGCGCCTCGCCGGCCGCGGCCGCGAGCGCGCAGGCCAGCACCAGGCCCGACGAGAGGCCGATCAGCGTGAAGTTGGCGACCGTGAGCGGATGCGCCCATTCCTCTATGAAGCGCAGGCAGGCGTAGATCATCGCCGTGCAGTACCAGAGCGCGAGCGCGCCGGCCACGAGCAGCAGCGGCAGCAGCCACGACCACGGCGCGCCGGCGCCGAGCCGCAGCGACAGCCACCACGCCGCCACGAGCGCGATGAAGGCCGGCAGCACGATCACCTCGCGCGACATCCACGAGGTGCGCCACATCAGCACCGCACGCCAGGCGCGCATCTTGCGCCCGAGGTGCAGGAACGAGGCCGCGAGCCCCGCGACGAGCAGCACCTCGGCCACGGCCAGCGCGCCCATCCGGAAGCCGGGCGCGACCTCGAGACCCGACAGCGCCGCGAGCGCGAGCGCCACCACCAGCCCCTGCGCGGCGCCGGCCAGCGTGGTGAAGAAGAGGATCGAGAACGCGGGATGCATGCGCTCAATCCTCCTGCCGCATGGATGGCGATGGCGCCGGCGTGATGTGCCGCGGCAGGTAGCGGTTCGCGGGGCTGGTCTCCCACTCGGGCATCAGCGCGTAGCCGCCGCGTTCGCGGATCGTGCGCGAGACCTCGGAGTCGGGGTCCTTCACGTCGCCGAACAGGCGCGCGCCCGTGGGGCAGGCCTTCACGCAGGCGGGCTTGCGGTCCTCCTTCGGCAGCTGCTCGTCGTAGATGCGGTCCACGCAGAGCGTGCACTTGGTCATGACCTGGCGCTCCTCGTCGAGTTCGCGCGCGCCGTACGGGCAGGCCCAGGCGCAGTACTTGCACCCGATGCACTTGTCGTAGTCGACGAGCACGATGCCGTCCTCCTTGCGCTTGTAGCTCGCGCCCGTGGGGCACACGGGCACGCAGGGCGGGTCCTCGCAGTGCAGGCAGCTCTTGGGGAAATGCACCGTCTGCGTGGCCGGGAAGCTGCCGGCCTCGTAGGTCTGCACGCGGTTGAAGAAGGTGCCCGTGGGCTCGGCGCCGTAGGGCCTCGCATCGGCGAGCGGGCCGGCGCTGCCCGAGGTGTTCCACTGCTTGCACGAGGTCACGCAGGCGTGGCAGCCGACGCAGACGTTGAGGTCGATGACCAGCGCGAGCTGCTTCGCGAGCGTCTCGCCCTGTTCCGCGCGCCGGCTGCCGCCCGCGGGCGACGGCACGAAGGCCGGTGCCGGCGCCATCAGGTCCTTGAGCCACTGCATCATTTCCTGCTCCTCCCCGCGAAATAGGTCAACACGTTCGCCGCCTTGCCGAGCACGCCCGGCACCGCGCGCATGGGCGCGACCTGCGGGAAGCTCTCCTCGGGCTCGCCGGGCTCGGCCGGGCGGATGCGCACGCGCACGTCGTACCAGCCGGCCTGGCCCGTGACCGGATCGGAATTGCTGATGCGCCCGCTCGCGGTGCCCGCGCAGGGCAGTTCCTCGCTGATCAGGTGGTTGAGCAGGAAGCCCTTGCGCGCCTCGTCCGCGCCGGGCGCGAGCTGCCAGGCGCCGTCGGCCTTGCCGATCGCGTTCCAGGTCCA
>CBHTTS010000327.1:0-5342 GCA_966095775.1 uncultured Variovorax sp.
AGGGCGGGCTGGGCTGGTACATCTTCCAGAACCGCAACGAGCTCTACACCGACCGCGTGTTCGCGGGCCTCGCGATGGTGGTGCTGATCGGGTTGCTGGTCGAGGGCCTGGGCTTTCGGACGCTCGAGCGGCTCACGGTGCGGCGCTGGGGCCAGCAGCGCTGAGCCGCGGGCCCCGCGCCACCTCAGCCGCCGCCGGGCCTGCCCTGCCGCCGCATCGCGCGCAGCTCGGCGTTCAGGAAGGCGTTGGCATCCTGGAGCGTGCCGTTCTCGAGCCGGACCTGGTAGGGCCTGCCCGTCACTTCGGAGCGCGAGGCGCAGCGGTCGATGAAGTCCTCGGCCGTGACGATCTCGTCCTTGAAGTGGTCGAACTTGGCGCGCATGTGCTTCGCCGCCTCGGCCGCGTTGTGCGGCTTGCCGTTGCGCATGAAGGTCATGGCGCGCATCGTCGAGACGCGCTGGATCAACCCGTCGATGAGCTTCTGCTCCGCGGCGGAGGGGGTGGCCTGGGCCAGTGCGGCGGCGGCGCCGAACAGCAGCGAGAGCAGCGCGGCGCGCAGGAGTCGGAGGGGAACCATCCGGTCCATGCTAGGGCGGCGGCACCGCGCGTGTCAAATCCGCCGCGGCTCGGGTCTAATCGCGTCTTGCCCGTGCAAAAGCCACTTCCGTCCGTTCCACATCCATGAGCTCCAACGACCCCGACCTCCTTTCGATCGCCCATGCGCTGGCCGATGCCGCCGCGGCCCGGTCGATGCCGTACTTCCGCACGCCGCTGGACATCATCACCAAGGCCGACGAGAGCCCGGTGACGCTCGCGGACCGCGCCGCCGAAACGGCGATGCGCGAGGTCCTCGCGGCGCGCGCGGGCGCCGACGGCATCTTCGGCGAGGAGCACGGCCAGGAGCGGCTCGACGCCGAGCGCATCTGGGTGCTCGACCCGATCGACGGCACGCGCAGCTTCATCACCGGCTCGCCCCTCTGGGGCACGCTGATCGGCGTGCTGCAGGGCGGCCGGGTGGTGCTCGGCATGGTCGACATGCCGGTGCTGCGCGAGCGCTGGGTCGGCCGGGCCGGCCAGGGCGCGACGCGCGACGGCCAGCCGGTGCGCGCGAGTGGCTGCACCGAGATCGCGAAGGCGCGCATCGTCACCACCTCACCCGACATCTTCGCGCCCGCCGACTGGCAGGCCTTCGACCGGCTCAGCCGGCAATGCGCGATGCGGCGCTTCGGCGGCGACTGCTACGGCTACGCCCAGCTCGCGGGCGGCACCATCGACCTCGTGGTCGAGACCGGGCTGCAGCCCTACGACTACCTCGGGCCGGCCGGGCTGATCGAGGCCGCGGGCGGCGTGGTCACCGACTGGGAGGGCCGGCCGCTCGGGCTGCAAGCGGACTGCCGCGTGATCGCCGCGGCCACGCCCGAACTCCACCGGCAGGCGATGGCGATCCTCGCGGGCTAGACTGTTCCGATGCTGCGCTGGCTGCTCGTCGTCGTCCTCGCGCTCGTGCTCATGAGCGGCCTGACCGCGTGGCTGCGGCGCTTCGGTTTCGGACGGCTGCCCGGCGACTTCGAGTTCCGCCTGTTCGGGCGCGAATGGCAGCTGCCGATCGGGAGCACCGTGGTGCTGAGCATGATCGCGGCACTGGTCGCGAAGCTGCTCTAGACAGCCCTGGGGAACTGAAGGAAGAAGAAAGAGACGAACCGCAATGAGAGCCTGTGTAGACATCGGCGGCACCAAGGTGGCCGTGAGCCTTTCCGCCGCGAGCGACGCGCCCCTGATCGGCCGCCGCAGCGAACCGACCGCGAAGACCGGCGGCAACGACGCCGTGGCGCTGCAGATCATCCGCATGATCGAGGCGGTCTGCGCCGAGCAGGGCATCGCGCCCGACGAGATCGACCGCGTGGGCGTGTCGTCCACCGGCCCCTTCGAGCTGCGCGACGGCATGGTCGAGCTCGCCACGCCCAACATCTGCGGCGGCATCGCCGGCCCCGCGCGCGGCCTGCCGAACGACTGGATGACCGCGATCGTCGAGGCGCCGCTGGTGCAGCGCTTCGGCAGCGTGCGGGTCGAGAACGATGCCGTGGCCGGGCTCGAGGCCGAGCGCCACTGGGGCGCGCTCCAGGGCCTGGACCACTGCGCCTACGTCACCTGGAGCACCGGCGTGGGCGTGGGCCTGTGCGTCGACGGGCGCGCGCTGCGCGGCAAGAACGGCAACGCCGGCCACGCGGGCCACAGCTTCGTGGCCGACGACGCGAGCGGCGCGCTCTGCGGCTGCGGCAACCTCGGCGACGTGGAGGCGCTGGTCGCGGGCAACTCGATCGCGCGCCGCTTCGGGCAGAGCGCGCCCGACCTGTTCGCGGCGGCCTCGGGCGGCGAGCCGCACGCGGTCGAGATCGTCGACGCGCTGTGCCGCGTCATGGGCCGCATGCTCTACAACCTCGTCGCCACGCTCGACCTGCAGCGCATCAGCCTCGGCGGCAGCGTGTTCCTGCACCACGGCGATTTCCTGCTGCCGCGGCTGCAGGCGCAGATCGACGGCAAGCTCCGGCCGCTCACGCGCGGCGTGACGCTGGTGCCCGCGGGCCTGGGCGACCGGATCGGCGACTACGCCGCGCTCGCGCTGCTGGACTGAAGCCGCTGCGGCGCAGGCTGCGGCGCCGCGGCGCTGCGATCGCGCAGCAGCGATTCGGTGATCTGGCCCAGCCGGCGCAGCCCGGTGTCGACCGCCTCGCCGTAGGGCCAGCCGCAGTTGATGCGCAGGTAGTGGTCGAAGCGCGAGGAGTTGGAGAACAGCGTGCCGGGCGCCACCACGATGCGCTCCGCGAGTGCCGCATCGAACACGCGCGCCGACGACAGCCGCTCGGGCAGCTCGATCCAGAGCTGCAGCCCGCCCGGCGGCAGGTTGATGCGCGTGCCCGATGGAAAGTGGCTCGCGATCGCATCGGCGGTCTGCTCGCGCTGCGTCTTCAGGCAGGCGCGCAGGTGGCGCAGGTGGCGGTCGTAGGCGCCGGTGGCCATGAAGAGGCCGGCCGCGCTCTGCGACAGGCCCTCGTTGTTGCGCGTCTGCGCGTACTTCAGCATCTCCACGCGTGCCTGCCAGCGGCCGGCCGTGATCCAGCCCAGGCGCAGGCCGGGCGCGAGGATCTTGTGCAGCGAGGCGCAGTGGATCACGTTGCCGGCCGTGTCCCACGACTTGAGCGCGCGCGGCGGGGTCTGCGCATCGACGAGTTCGCTGTAGGTGTCGTCCTCGATCAGCGGGATCCCGTGCCGCTCGCACAGGTGCGCGAGCCGCGCCTTGTGGGCATCGGGCATCACGCTGCCGAGCGGGTTCTGCAGGTGCGGCACCACCACCACGGCCTTGATGTTGTCGTAGGTGCGGATCGCGAGTTCCAGCGCTTCGATCGACAGGCCGGTCTGCGGGCTGGTCGGGATCTCGAGCGCGCGCATGCCCAGGCTCTCGAGCACCTGGAGCAGGCCATAGAAGGTGGGCGACTCCACGGCCACCGTGTCGCCGGGCTGCGCGACCGCGCGCAGCGCGAGGTTGAGCGCCTCGATGCAGCCGTTGGTGACCAGCACGTCCTCGGGCGAGATCGCCATGCCGACGCGCAGGCTGCGTTGGGCCACCACCTCGCGGAACTGGCGATGCCCCTTGAGCTGCGCCGCGACCGTGAGCATCTCGGGCTGCTGGCGCAGCATGCGCGTCATCGCGTTGCGCAGCGCCTCGGCCGGATACAGCTCGGGCGCGCCGCGCGCGATCGAGAGGTTGAGCTTCTCGGGCAGTTGGCGGCGGCGCGCCACGAAGTCCGACACCTTGGCGTGGATGCCCACGTACTGCGCCGGATCGGGCGGCACGCCCGGCGCGGGCTCGTCCATCGGCGCGATGGCGAGCCGCTTCGGACGGCGCACGAAATAGCCCGAGCGGTCGCGCGCCTCGACCCAGCCGTCGCTCTCCATCGTCCGGCACAGCTGCAGCGCCGTCGAGAGGCTGATGTCGTGCAGGCGCATCAGGCTGCGCAGCGACGGCAGCTTGTCGCCCTGGCGCAGCGAGCCGGTGTGGATCGCGTCCACGTAGCGGGCGGCGAGCTGGCGGTAGAGCGGTAGCGAGTCCATGGCGTCGATGCTCCCTCGATCGCGCATCCGAAAACAGATGCAGTTGCGGGCGAAAACGACCATAACAGATGGGCCATGACCGGGGCTGTTGCGGTGCGAATCGCGGGCGCGTGTGCCTGTTCGGCGGGCGGCCGGATTCCTACGATTTCCGCATCGCCAACCGAAAGCCCGCCATGCCCCGCCTGACCCTCGATCCCCCGCCCGCCGCCATCGCCCTGCAGCCGGGCGACAGCTTCCGCACCGCACTCGATCCCGCGAGCTGGATCGAGCTCGAACAGGGCTGCGCCCGGCTCGTGGCGCCGCCTTCGTGGTTCGGCGAGACCGTGTTCACCGCCACGACGCTGCTCGAGGAAGGCGCGGTGCACCGCGTGGAACGCGGCGGCTGGATCGAGCTGCAGGCGCTCGCGCCGGTGCGGCTGCGCATCCATGCGCCGCGGCAGGCCGCAGCGGAAGCCCCGGCCCGCGCGCAGCCCCGGCCCGTGATGCGGCTGGTGCGGCTGCTGACCGGCAGCTAGGGCCTGCTAGCGCTGGCTCGCCGCATGGCGCAGCGCGTCGAGGAAGCTGCGCCGCCACCAGTGGATGTCCTGCTCGCGGATGCGCGACAGCAGCTTCTGGTGCCGTTCGCGCCGTTCCTCGAGCGGCATCTGGAGCGCCTGCTGCACGGTCTCGGCCGTGCCGTGCGTGTCGTAGGGGTTGACCAGCAGCGCTTCCTTGAGCTGCTCGGCCGCGCCCGCGAAGCGCGAGAGCACCAGCACCCCCGGGTCGGCCGGGTCCTGCGCCGCGATGTATTCCTTGGCCACCAGGTTCATGCCGTCGCGCAGCGGCGTCACCAGGCCGACCGCCGCGGCGCGGCACAGGCCCGGCACCCGCTTGCGCGCCACCATGCGGTGGATGTAGCGCACCGGCATCCAGTCGAGCTCGCCGTAGTCGCCGTTGATCGCGCCGCACAGCGACTCGAGCTCGCGCCGGATATCGCCGTAGGCGTCCACGGTCTCGCGGGTGGGCGAGGCGATCTGGATCAGCGTCGCGCTGCGCCGGTTCTCGGGATAGTTCGCGAGCAGTTCGCGGAACGCGCGCACGCGCTGCGGGATGCCCTTGGAGTAGTCGAGCCGGTCGATGCCCAGCAGCAGCCGCCGCTGCGAGTACTCGCGCTTCATGGTCTCGAACATGTCGCGCGATTCCTTCGCGTGCGTGAGCGCGGCGAACTCGTCCACGTCGATGCCGATCGGGAA